>NZ_JAMYUA010000027.1:0-82456 GCF_040322715.1 Mesorhizobium sp. M0106
ATCTGAAATCGTTGCTCACGATGGCCTGAAATCGTTGCTCATGATCCCGTGAAATCCGTGCTCACGATCGTCTGAAATACGCATGCCGTCCATGGCGGCAGAGAAAGGAAGTCTTGATGACCCCTCGCAACGGCCTTGATTCGCTTCTTCGTCCTGAAGACTCGGTACTCGTTCTGATCGACCACCAGCCTTACCAACTCGCGAACCTGAACAGCCACGATCCGCAAGCTGTGGTCAACAACGCGACCGCGCTAGCGAAGCTAGCAAAAGCCTTCAATGTTCCGACCATTCTCACCAGCGTGATCGCGGGTCGTGGCGGCATCCTCTTCAAGCAGATCACTGACGTCTTCCCGGGGCAGGAAGTGATCGACCGGACTTGGGTGAACACCTGGCAGGACGAGAAGGTGGTGGACGTGGTCAAGGCGACCGGCCGCAAACAACTGATTATCGCAGGCCTTTGGACCGAAGTCTGCGTCGCGATGCCTGTCATCCAAGCCCTCGGCGAAGGCTGGGACGTGTCCGTGATCACCGATGCGTCGGGCGGCGTTTCGACCGAGTCCCACCAGATCGCCATCCAGCGGATGATCGCGGCTGGCGCAAACATGATGACCGTGATGGCGCTCGCTGGCGAATGGCAGCGCGACTGGGCGCGCACCGAGCATGTCGAAGAGCTGACCGAGATTCTCATCCAGCACTTCGGCGGCAGCGGCATCGCCTTCCTGTGGGAGCAACAACTCCTCAAGACGCCTGTGCCGAGCGAAGGCTGATTCGGGCCGGGATGGCGAGCATTTCGGTGAGGGTCGGAATCGATCCGTTTGCCGGCCCTCGCCATCTCACCTCACAGGGAAGCCTTGTGATGCCGAACCCACCTTCACGAGCAGTCGCTCGTCGCACATCCTGGATAGATAGCATCGGGGATGCCGATGGCCGTGAGTTCAGCCGTGCGCACCTCGCCCCGCCCTCGCGGTAGAGCGATGGCCCGCTCCCTGAGCGTCGGTGTCGGCCCGCCGGCGAGGCGTAGGGCTTCTGCGCCGTCCGGTCACGTTTGCGCATTTTTGGCGACTCTGGTGCATTCTGGTGTAGGGGTATGGCAAATTCGTGTTTCTCAGCTTCATCGACTCCGGCGAGCCACCGTCTTTTCGACGCTAAGGCGCATGCAGCGCGCCGCCGTCCGACTTTTTTCCGCGTAACGATCTGGGTCAAGTTTCCACCAGCCTAGCGGACAGGAATTCGATGAAGCGCTGGGTCTTGGCTGGAATGAGGCGAGTTTCGGTGACGGCGTGAATGCTGACCGGCGACCCCTGCCATTCGGGCAGGACACGCCGGAGCCTGCCCGAGGCCAAATCTTCGGCGACGATCTTCTCGGCAAGCAGGGCAATGCCCTGGTGGTTGACCGCGAGGGCGCGGATCATCCCGACGCTGTTGACCGTGAAGCGGCCTCCAACCTCGACTTCGACCTTGTTCATCCCCTGATGCAGGGTCCAGATCTTCGGCATGCAGATGCATTCATGCTCCGCCAGATCCGCCGGTGTCGCCGGCTCGTCGGACGCTTCGATGTAGCCAGGAGATGCATAGAGGTGGCGCGCGTGGCGCCCGATCAGGCGAGCGATCAGGCTGGAGTCTTCCAGCTCGCCGATGCGGATCGCTACATCGAACGGCTCGGCCACCAAATCGACGCGGCGCGGGGTCAGGTCGAACTCGAAGGTGATGCCGGGATAGTGCCGCACGAAATCGACGATGATCGGCGTCAGGTAAAGCGTGGCGAAGTCGACCGGGAGCGAGACCCGCAGGACACCGCTCGGCTGCTCCAGCATGGCGCCGAGCTGCTCGTGTGCGAGCCGTGCCTCGTCGACGATGCGCTTGCTTCGTTCGTAATAGAGCTGGCCGGCCTCGGTGAGCTCGATCCTGCGCGTCGTTCGATGCAGAAGCCTCAGGCCGATCGCCTTCTCCAGCGCGCTGATACGTCGCGACAGAGTCGAGTTGGGCATGCCCAGAGCCTCAGCCGCCTTCCGGAAGCTCCTCGCTCTCGCCACCTCCACGAACAGCGCCATGTCGTTCAAATGGCTCATGCTATTGCTCCATATTTGCAATATTGATTTCACTTTCGCCGGATTTATCCCGACATTGGAATAGTGGACAAGGGCTCCAGCAAATGGAGATCCCAATGAGTCCCTTATTCACCCCTGTCCGCGTCGGCCGCTACACTCTGCCTAACCGCCTCGTCATGGCCCCGATGACGCGCAGCCGCGCCGGGTTCGACGGCACGCCGGGCGAGCTGGCCACCGAATATTATGCCCAGCGCGCCGGCGTCGGCCTGATCGTCACCGAAGGCACCCAGCCCTCTGATGACGGCCAGGGCTATCTCACCACACCGGGCATCTACACGCCTGTCCATGTCGCCGGCTGGCGGAAGATCGCTTCCGCCGTGCACGACAAGGGCGGCCGCATCTTCATCCAGCTGATGCACGCCGGGCGCATGTCGCATCCCGACAATACGCTGCATCACCGCCAAGCCGTCGCGCCCTCCGCGATCGCGCCGGGGGCGGGTATGTTCACGATGACCGGGATGCAGGATATTCCCACGCCGCGCGCGCTGACGACCGAAGAGGTGCGCCAGACGGTCGCCGATTTCCGCCATGCCGCGCGCTCGGCGGTCGAGGCGGGCGCCGACGGCATCGAGATTCACGGCGCGAACGCCTACCTGGTCCAGCAGTTCTTCGCGCCCAGCGCCAACACGCGCACGGACGAATATGGCGGGTCGATCGAGAACCGAGCGCGCTTCGCCATCGAAGTCGCCACGGCGATCGCCGAGGAGATTGGCGCGGACCGCACCGCGATCCGCCTGTCACCCGGGACGACGATATGGGGGATCGACGAAGGCGCCGAAGGGCCGGACCTCTACCGCTATCTGGTCGCCGAACTCGACAAGCTCGGGCTCGCTTACGTGCACATCATGCACCAGGGCGACGAGGCGCTGCTGGCCGATATCCGCAAGCTCTGGCACCAATCGCTGATCCTCAATCGGCCAAGTCGTCCGCGTGACCAGATCGGCGCCGACGTAGCTTCGGGGCTGGCCGATCAGGAGTCCTACGGCCAGATGGTCCTGGCCAATCCGGACTTTGTGGAACGGTTGAAGACCAATGCGGCGCTGAATGCGGCAGTCCAAGCCACTTTCTATGGTGGCACCGCCTTGGGCTACACCGACTATCCTGCTTTGAGCGCGTAAAGCGCAAGCAAGTAAATTTCAAAGCGCCAGCAATCTAATAACAATTTCTCACCCGAGGTGGACTGCATAATTCGAAGTTTTTCTTGAGAGACTTCAAACTATATCGCCCAACAGGAAGGAGAAGCCTGATGAACCAACACAATGACTTCCAAAGCGCCCCCGGCCGGGCTGAACCGCTTGGCTCCGGCCGGGCCCTACGCCTTCAAGCATATGGCGGCACAGAGAGCTTGAAAGTCGATTGGCTATCCGCCCCCGAGCCTGGTCCCGACCAAGTGCTCGTCCAGGTCAAGGCTGCCGGAGTAAACGGAATCGACTGGAAAATCCGTGAAGGCTACGTCCGCGACAAGTTCAAGTTATCTTTGCCCGCGACGCTTGGCATCGAAATGGCGGGGGTCGTGCTGCGGACCGGCTCCAGCGTCGAAGGCGTGAGGGTCGGAGACCGGGTCATGGCCGCGCTGGGTGGCCTGGGCGCTTATGCTGACCACTTGCTGATAAATGCCGAAAAACTCGTCAAGACGCCTGCGGTCCTGTCAGACATTGACGCAGCGGCAGTACCGGTGGCGGCGATGACGGCATGGCAAGTCCTTCAGGTCGCCGATTTCAACCTTCGGGGGCGGCGGGTGTTGATCCACGGCGCGGCGGGTGGGGTGGGCAGCTTCGCTGTCCAGTTCGCCAAGACGGCTGGAGCGACCGTCTATGCTACAGCCTCAACCAAGAGCGTGGCCCATGTCCAAGCCTTGGGCGCTGACGAAGTGATCGATTACCAGAAACAGAACTTCGAGGTTCTTGCGAGCGACATTGACCTTATCGTCGATCTTGTCGGGGGCCAGGTCTTAGACAAATCTTGGTCGGTCCTATCGCCTGGCGGCGTCCTGGCCAGCATCGCTGCAACTGATGTGGTTTCGCGCGCCCCGGCAGGCCGTCGTGGCATCTGGTTGTCAGTCAAACCTGACACCGCGCGCCTAGCCACAATCGCTCAAGAGATCGCTGGCGGCCCGCTGCGGTCGACGATTGCAGAAGTGATCGGCTTCGACGATCTGGCATCCGCGATCGAGCGCAATCGCACCGGCCACGCTCCCGGAAAGATAGTCTTAGACCTCACCAGGTGACTTCAGCTCATGGTAATCGTCCCTAAAGGGGACCGTCTGCATTCGGCTCATGTTGGGACGGCCGTGAACCACAGTTATGCAGGGCCTTTCCGCTCCGCCGCAAATCTCAAATGCGCGTTTTTTAGCCTTCCCTGACCGGCAGCGCCTTTTCACCGGAATCGACCGCCCTATTTCGCCTCGACAGGTGGGTGGCTGCTTGCTGGACGAGTCCCTGCGACGAGTACGGCATGTGCTTCGAGGTAACCCCCAATGGACTTCCACGATCGGCACCTATTGCGGTTGCGGGTGAACGGAGAGGATCACAGCCTTTCCGATCTCGATCCCCGCGTCACGCTGCTCGACCTGCTGCGCGAGCGGCTTCATCTGACCGGAACGAAAAAGGGATGCAATTTCGGCGAGTGCGGCGCCTGCACCGTGCATCTCGACGAACGGCGTGTGAATGCCTGCATGATACTTGCCGTGTCCTGCGAGGGACGCGAGGTCACGACGATCGAAGGCTTGGCAAACGGCGATGCGCTTCATCCCGTGCAGCAGGCGTTCATCGATCATGATGGGTTCCAGTGCGGATTCTGCACGCCCGGACAGGTGATGTCGGCGGCGGCACTGATCGAGGAGGGACATACCGGCTCCGATGCCGAGATCCGCGAATGGATGAGCGGTAATCTGTGCCGCTGCTCGGCCTATCCGCAAATCGTCGAGGCGGTGCGCTCAGCGGCCGGGAGGGCGATCCAATGACCCCATTCGTCTATGCGCGCGCCGACAGCCTGGGCGACACGATCGCAGCCGGTGCCGCGCCCGACAGCGCCTTTCTCGCCGGCGGCACCGAATTGCTCAACTGGCTGCGCCTTGGAATTGCCGGGCCGGCGCGGATCATCGATATCTCCCGCCTCGACGGGCTGGATCAGATCGAGGCACTGCCCGGCGGCGGCTTGACGATCGGCGCGCTGACGCATCTCAACGATGTCGCGCAGCATGCGCTGGTGATGCGCGATTATCCGGTGTTGAGCCAGGCGATCCTCAACGCCGCATCGCCGCAGCTGAGAAACCTAGCAACGATAGGCGGCAATCTTCTGCAGAAGACGCGCTGTGCCTATTTCCGTGCCGAAGAGCAGTTGCCATGCAACAAGCGTCAGCTCGGCTCCGGCTGCTCGGCATTGCATGGCATCAACGACAATCACGCGATATTCGGCTGGACCGAGGATTGCGTCGCCACCCAGCCATCCGACCCGGCGGTGGCGCTGGCAGCACTTGATGCGGTCATCGTCACCGCGCACCGCAGCGGCGGCCGGCGCATTCCGGCAGCGGAATTCCACCTGCTTCCCGACACGCGGCCCGAGGCAGACAATGTGTTGCAGCAAGGCGAACTGATCACGGCAATCGAGCTGCCGGCGCCGGCGCCGCGATCGGCTTACCTCAAGGTGCGCGAGCGCGAATCCTACGAGTACGCCATCGTCTCTGCCGCCGCTGTGCTGGAGATGGACGGCCAAACCATCCGTCGGGCGGCCCTGGCGCTGGGGTCCGTCGCGCTGCGGCCGTGGCGGCTGAGCGCCGCCGACCAGCAGCTCGCCGGTGCCGAAATCGGCGATCGCGAGGCGTTGAGCACCGCTATCGAGCAATCCTTCGCCGAAGCGCGTCCCTTGTCGCAGAACGCCTACAAGATCGAACTGGCCAAGACCGCCGCTTTGCGGGCGATCGAAAGAGCAGCGAGGATGCCGTCATGATGATCAGCCAGCCTGTTGCCCGCCCTGACGGCGGCGTCAAGGTCACCGGCCGCGCCCGCTATGCGGCCGACTATTTCGCCCCCGACCTGCTCTATGCGGTACTCGTGACCGCGCCCGTTCCGGCCGGCCGCGTGACGTCGATCATGGTCGACGACGCGCTCGCCGAGAACGGCGTCGTGCGTGTGCTCACGCATGAGGACATGCCCAAATTCGGCCGGTTCGTATCGCCAAGGGCCGAGCCCGATACGCAGATGCAGCAAGCCGAAGGCCCGCCCGCGGCGCAGAGCTTCATGCCCATGCAGGGCGACGAAATACGTCACGAGGGCCAGCCGCTTGCCATTGTGCTGGGCGAGACGCTGGAGGCGGCGGAGGCCGGCGCTCGCCGCGTCGCGTTGCGCTACGCGTTCGCCGAGCCGGAGTTGCCGGCACCCCCCGAGTGGACCGCCATCGACAAGGCTGCTGTCGTGCCGAGGGAGAGCGGCTTCCTGTTCCTGGAGCCGACGTTTACGAAGGGCGAGGTCGACCGCGGGCTTGCTGATGCCGCCGCCACGGTCGAAGCCGTCTATTTGCAGCCGTCGCGCCATCACAACGCCATGGAGCCCTCGGCGACGCTCGCCGAATGGAATGACGGAGAGCTGACGCTGCACGACGCCACGCAGCACGTCTACGGTGTCCGCCAGGTGGTTGCCGCCCGCATGAATGTCCCGGCCGAGAAGGTCCGCGTGATTTCCCGCCATACCGGCGGCGGCTTCGGCGGCAAGGGCTGGATCTGGCCGCATCAGGTGCTGGCCGCCGCCGCCGCGCGCATCATGGAGCGCCCGGTCAGGCTGGCGCTAAGCCGAGCCAATGCCTATTCGTGCCTCGGTTATCAGCCGCGCATGGCACAGAAGATCGTGCTGGCGGCGGACAGGTCGGGCAAGCTGACCGCCGTGCAACAGGACGTGGTCAACCTGACCACCGTGACCGACGATTTCGTCGAGTTCGCCACCGAAGCCTCGAAGGGTCTCTACGCCACGCCGGCCATGCGTCTCAGCCAGCGCGTGGAGCGCGCAAACGTCGCCATGCCGACGCCGCTGCGCGCGCCGGTCGAGGGTCCGGGCACCTGGGCGCTCGAAAGCGCGATGGACGAGCTCGCCCACCGCCTCGGCATCGATCCGCTCGATCTGCGTCTGGTCAACCATGCGGACACGGATCCGGCCACCGGCCAGCCCTGGTCGTCGAAGAAGCTGCGCGAGGCTTATGAGGAAGGCGCCCGCCTGTTCGGCTGGCGCGAGCGCCCGCGCAAGCCGCAACGCGACGGCGATTGGCTGATCGGCTACGGCATGGCGACCTGCAGCATGGGCTGTTTCCGCAACCCGACGCCTGCAGCCGAGGTCAGGTTGCACCGAGATGGCACGGTGCTCATCCGCACCGGCACCCAGGACATAGGGACCGGAACACTCACCATCTTTCCGCAGATCGCGGCCGACGTGCTGGGCCTGCCGATGGAGAGGATTGAGATGGAAATGGGCGATACACAGCTGCCGGAGGCGGGACCGACCTATGGCTCGTCATCGACCATGGGGGTGGGCGCGGCGGTGCTTGCCGCTGCCGAAGATGCGCGTTCGCAGCTTGCCCGTCTTGCCAATCTGCTGCCGGACGAGGTCGAGATGCAGGACGGCAAGATTCGCCGCAGAGGCGCTGCCGGCGGTCAGACGATCGCCGACGTGATGAGCCATACCGACATCGGCGAGATCACCGGCTCCGGCTCGTTCGATCCGGCGCAGCATGGCAAAGGCCTCGCGATGCGCACTTTCGGCGCGATTTTCATGGAGGTCGGCGTCGATCCGGGGCTCGGCCTGCTCAGGCTTCGTCGCGCCGTGGGCAGCTACAGCGCCGGCCGCATCGTCAATCCCCGCACCGCACGCAGCCAGATGACGGGCGGCATCATCTGGGGCTGGGGCATGGCGGCAATGGAGCAGAGCAGGCACGAACCGGTGCTTGGCCGGTTCCTGTCGAAGAACCTTTCCGGAGTCGCCATTCCGGTCAACGCCGACATTCCCGGCGACATCATAATCCACTTCGTCGATGAGGTGGACGAGCATGCCAGCCCGATCGGCGGCAAAGGCATCGGCGAACTCGGCGCCACCGGCGTTGCCGCTGCTGTTGCCAACGCCGTCTTCGACGCTACAGGCAAGCGGATCCGGGAGTTGCCGATCACGCCGGAAAAACTGCTGTGGAAGGATCGGCCCGCGGAAGCGTCTGCTCGACGAGGTTGACGTAATAGCGCATCACCGTCGGCACGATCTCGTCGTTGAAAACGTAGCGGTCGCCGTGCAGGCCTTCGCCCGGGCCGACCTCGCCGGCGCCGATCCACGCATAGCAGCCGCCGGCGGCGCGGATCATGAAAGCGAAATCCTCGCAGCCGAGACTGGGGCTGAACTCGGTCAAGACATTCTCCCGGCCGACGACGGAGGCGGCGGCCTCGACGGCGCGGGCCGTCGCATCGGCCGTATTGATCAGCGGCGGATAGCCCTTCCTGTAGTCGAGCCTGGCCTTGAGCGAATGCGCGGCGGCAATACCTTGTGCGATCTCGCCGATCAGCCTCTCGCAATGGTCGGAAAGGCCGTGCTCGAAGAAGCGGCAGGTGCCTTGCAGCCAGACCTTGCCCGGCACGATATTGCCGACATTGCCGCCATGAATCTGCGTGATGCTGACGACAAGCGCGCTCTGAGGGTCGACCGAGCGGCTGACGATGCGCTGGACGGCTTGCACGAAGGCGCCCGCGGCCAGGATCGGGTCATCCCCGAGCTGCGGCATGGCGGCATGAGCGCCAAGACCCTCAAAGGTCAGTTCGAAATTATCGACGGCCGCCATTTGCGGCCCGACGCGGGCGGCGATCGTCCCCAGCCTGATGCCCGGCCAGTTGTGAACCGCATAGACCGCTTCGACCGGAAAGCGCTTGAACAGGCCGTCCTCGATCATGCGCATGCTGCCGCCCTCGTTTTCCTCGGCCGGCTGAAAGATGAAAGTGACGGCTCCGTCGAAGGCGCGCGATTGACTGAGCAGTTTGGCGGCGCCGAGCAGCATGGCGGCGTGGCCGTCATGGCCGCAGGCGTGCATCACGCCCTCGTGCCTCGAAGCATAGGACAGGCCGGTTTTCTCCAGCACCGGAAGCGCGTCGAGCTCGGCGCGAAGGCCGATAGCGCACGTTCCAGCGCCGCTGCGCAGGACACCGACGACGCCGGTGCCGCCGATCCCTTCATGCACCTCGTCGACGCCGAAGGAGCGCAGCTTCTCTGCAACGAAACGCGCCGTTTCGTATTCATTGAATGCGAGTTCCGGATTGGCATGGATATGGTGCCGCCAGCCTATAACCTCTGGTGTCAGCGCGGCGACGGGGTCATTATGCAACATGATGCCTCCTTTCCGCCGACAAAAAGCGGCTTGGTTTGCCTGCCATAGAAGGCCCGGCGAGAGGCGTCTTGAACCGGATTGACCATGGCAAGGACAAACGAAGCGGCAGAGACCGGGAAATACTGGCGCCATCCGTGCTTCCCCGACCTGGGCCTGTTCGAGGCGCGCTTCACCCGGCACCGCTATGACTTGCACACGCACCCGACCTATGTGATCGCCCTGATCACCTCTGGCTGCGAGCGCATTCGCATCGGCCGCAAAAGCGTTCTCGCTCCGGCAGGCACCATTGCCGTCGTCAATCCCGAGGAGTGGCATGACGGCGAACGCGGGGCGGATGAAGGCTGGGCCTACCGGACGTTTTATCCTTCGGTGCCGATGATGACCGCGCTTACCCGCGAACTCGGCCGCGACGGCGCTCCAGTATTTTCGCGCGCGACTATCGAAGACAGCAGTCTCGCCGCAGCATTGATGGCAGCACACCAGGGCTCGACATCCCCGGACACAATGACGGCCGAGACGTCCCTGCTCGTGGCGCTGCGACGGCTGATCGTTCGGCATGGCGACTCGAGCGGACAGGCCGAAGAGATCGAAAGCTCCGGATCGCAGCGAAGATTTTCCCTCTACCGCGATCTTGTCGAAAGCGAGCTTGGCTCGCAGGTCGACCTCAAGCGGCTTGCCGGCGCGGCTGGCGTGACCCGGTTCCAGGTCATCCGCGACTTCAACAAGGTAATTGGCCTGACGCCGGCGGCCTATATCCGCGACCGGCGATTGCGCCGGGCGAGCGCGCTGATCGAACAGGGATTTGGCCTCGCCGACGCCGCTATTACGGCGGGTTTCGCCGACCAGAGCCATTTTTCCCGTACATTCCGGGCCATGCATGGCATGACGCCGGGCATGTTCAGAAGAGCGGGATAAGGCGCTCCTGAACAGACAAGCTTGTGCCTCAAAGCTTGCTGCGCAATGCTGGCGCAGCTCGGGGGGAATCATGCGAAAAATCTTGGTATCGACGCTGCTGCTCGCGGCTGCACTGTTTGCAAACAACGCCCAGGCGCTCGATGCCAGCGGCACGCCGGTTGTCGTGACCCCGCTTGCCTCTCGCACCGAGACCGCGTCCGGCCAGCCGATCACGCTGCCGCAGAAGAACGTACAGGTCCTGGTCTCGGCCTATCAGATCGCGCCGGGCGCGACCTTGCCGGTCCACAAGCATCCGTTTCCGCGCTATGCATATGTCGAGGCCGGCACGCTTCAGGTCACCAATGTCGAGACCGGCAAGAGCAACACCTATCAAACAGGTGATTTCATCATCGAGATGATCGGGCAGTGGCATCAGGCGACCAATGTCGGCGCCGATCCGGTCAAGCTGCTGGTCATCGACCAGGTCGAAGAAGGCACCAAGAACACGGTGTTGCGCCAGTAGCTGCCACGTCTGAAAACGGCGTCCGGGGCGGATCCAGCACAGCGCGTAACAGGCGTCAGAACGCGAACCCCTCCGGCAAATTGTGATTCCAATAGCCTTCCTCGACAAGTTCACTTATGCGCCAGCCCTCGGACGTGCGTACGACGCGGTCTCGATACCAAAGCCCCTGGAAGAAGACCTGCCTTTTGCCTTCGCCGAGGTCTACCACCATCGGGCATGAACAATGCGCGCGCACGCTGGCCTCATCCCCTCGGAGATCCAGAAGGATTGTCGAAATGGCGTGCTGCGAGATCAATATCTTCGAAAGGGCGCCTTTCATGTAAGCAACATGCTCATCCACACCGCTCCTGATTCCACCTGTTACAGTGTCGTCAAGCACGGCATCGGGTGTGAATATTTTGCGATAGGCTTCCCAGTCGCGATCGTCCACCGCATAGCAATAGCGAACAAGCAGTTGTTCGATCTCAAGCCTATCGGAAACCTCCTGCAATGAAAGGGTCATGTCCTGTCTCCGCGGTTGGCGGCACTAATGCCGCATGCGCCAAGCCTGCCCCGACATTTCGATCAATATTCACGTTGCCGATGCTCCGAGCAACCTCGCCGCGCGATTGGGCATGCGCAAACCCGAACACTCATTTGGCCTCCGCCTTTACCCGGCCGGCAGCGGCGGCCAGCACGGCGCGATCCCCCTCTTCGTACAAGCGGCGGATGGAGATTGCCTTGACGCGCCAGCCTTCCGGCGTCCGCACCAGCCGGTGGAGATAGCTGCCACCGACCGTCCAGAACCGACCGCCGATCCAGTGGGTTGCGCGGATATGGCTGCGCGCAACCGCACCGTTATCCCCGCCTTCTACAATGATGTTGGTGATGAGGTGCTGGGTGGCGTCGAAGCCCGGCAGCAGCGCTTGCCATTGGGCGATCAGCGCGTCGCGGCCGCTGGTCGTGACCTCGCCGCCGAAGAGGCTGGTATAGTCGGTCGTGACACGGGCCGCGAGATAGGATCTGACCCGGTTCCATTCACGCAGATCGGCATAGAGGCCGATCCCGGCCACTGCCTCGGCGATTGCGATCCTGTCTTCGACTGTCAGCGCATCTCCCGGAGCGCTCGAGGCGGGCGCCGAGACGGCGGAAACCATCGCGGCGGAAACCGCCGAGGCCAGGACATGCCGGCGGGTGACGAGGCTCATTGTCCCGCCTCCCCCGCACTGCCCAGCGTCGCGCGGAAGTGCGCGGCGACGGCATCGCTTGCGGCCTTCACCGGCGCGGCACGATCGTAGAAATCGAATTGGGTGACATTGTCGAGCCACAGCTCCCGCCTGGAGCTGGTCAGCCGCGTGTAGAATTTGTGCGCCCCCTTCGGAATGGCAGCCGCCTCGCTGTGCACCATCAGAAAGGGCTGGTGCAGGCGCGGAGCAGCCTGGATAGCGTCGAACCTCAGCCAGCCGCGCCAGAACGCCGGATCGGCCTCGTTGCGCCAGGCCGGGAGCATGCCGCGATCGGGTTCGGTGTAATAGGGCACCTTGAACATGATCGCGCGCTCGTCGGTCAGGCTGGCGGCCGGCAAGAACGCTTGCTTGCCGGTGCGGCGATACTCAGCCTCGGCCGCATCGCCCACGGCCTCAAGCCTGACGACGCCATTCCGGCCGCCATAGGCCTGCTCGACCACTTCGGCATCCTGCAACCAGGGCGCAACGAGGGCGACCGATTTGATCGCGGCGTTTTCGGCGGCGGCGGTGACCATATAGCCGGAGCTGGCGCAAATGCCGAGCCCGCCGATGCGGTCCTGATCGGCTTCGGGCCGGCGCGAGAGATAGGCGACCGCCGCTTCGATGTCGGCGATCTTGGCGTTAGGATCCTCGTACTGGCGGCGTATGCCGCCGCTTTCGCCCCACCCACGAAAATCGAAGGTCAAGGCGACGAAGCCACGATCGGCCATCTCGCGGGCGTAGCGGGCCGGCATCTGTTCCTTCACCGTCATCCAGGCGCCGGTCACGACCAGCGCCGGCCGAGGTTTCGCCGCGTCCATATCCTCCGGCAGATAGAGCTCGCCGATGATCTGCTCACCGTACGAGGCAAAAGCGACGCGCTCGACGCGCGGTACGGCGACGGCATTGGAGGCGGCGAGCGCGGCGGTGGTTGCTACGACAAGTGTCAGGGTTTTAAGCATAGCAAGTCTCCTTTGGCTTGGAATGAGAAGCGCGGCGCGTTGCGAGAAAGACCGCCGTCTCAGCGCTCGCCAGCCAGTCGGCCGGGCAGCGGCTTCAGCGGGTAATGCGCCCAGTAGAAAGCGTCCGACTGGTACATGTCGGTCAAAAAATTCTGTGCCTCGGCGATCTTGCCGTCCTGGATGCGAAACATCAGCGCGTAGAGCTGGTCGATCTCCGGACCTGAGCCGACATTCGACCAGCCGCGATGGACGTCGACGACGAGGTCGCCTTGCGCCTGGAAGAAGATCGGCCCGGCCTTGAACTTGCCATCGGCCAGGCCGCGGAAGAAGGCGACCACCTCGTCCGGCCCGCGCTTGTCGCCGGCGAGCGGATGATGACCGGGAATGCGCCACACGATGTCGGGCGCGAGGAAGGGCCGCACGGCCTCGGTATTGCCGGTCGCGTAAGCTGCGTAATAGTCTTTGATGAGCTGGATATTGCGGTCTTCCAGTGACCCGCTGTGCGCCGGGGCGGCAGACACCGCCAGAAGAGTGCCGGCGGCGAGTAAAGCAAGCCTGGTCATCGATCCTGTTTCCTTGTCTTTTCGAGCCGTTCCCGAGGCCCGTTCGTCGGACCCAACATGACGCCTTTTGTTCGCCGGAAAAACCAGTAGAATTCGACAGGGCTATTTGGAAAATCCTTACAATGCGCCTCGACCAATTCAGCGGCATCGTCGCCTTCGTGAAAGTCGCCGAGGCCAGGAGCTTCACCCGCGCCGCCGCCGAGCTCGGCGTCGCTCCGGCCTCGTTGAGTGAGGCGGTCAAGGGGCTCGAGGAGCGTCTGGGGGTGCGGCTGCTCAACCGCACGACCCGCAGCGTTGGCTTGACCGAGGCTGGCGCCCACTACCTCGACCACGTGCGCCCGGCAGCCGAAGACATCTGGGCGGCTGGTGCGGCTCTGCGCGAGAGCCGCGACCGTCCCGCCGGCACGCTGCGCCTCAGCTTGCCCTGGATCGCCGCGCCGCTGCTGATAGAGCCATTGATGCGGCCGTTCATGGATGCTTATCCCGAAGTGCGGCTTAGTCTGATCTTCGACGACAGCTTCGTCGACATCGCCGCCGACGGCTTCGATGCCGGCCTGCGCATCGGCGAGCTTCTCGAGAGAGATATGATCGGCGCGCGCCTGGGCGGGCCCCTGCAGATGGTCGTGGTGGGCAGCCCCGATTATCTGGCGCGCAACGGCACACCGAAACGGCCGGCAGACCTCGCCGCCCATCGCTGCATCGCATTCGCCCTCACCCGCACCCGCACGATTTCACCCTGGGAGTTCATCGTGGAGGGACGCGAAGTCGCATTCACGCCGGACGCATGTCTGGTCGTGAACACGCTTCCGCTGTGCATTACCGCCGCCGCGCAAGGGCTTGGCCTCGCCTTCGCCGTCGAGGGCCTCGCCGCGCCGCTTCTCGCCTCAGGCGCGCTGGTCAAGGTGCTGGAG
Organism: Mesorhizobium sp. M0106; assembly: GCF_040322715.1. Lineage (NCBI taxonomy): Bacteria > Pseudomonadati > Pseudomonadota > Alphaproteobacteria > Hyphomicrobiales > Phyllobacteriaceae > Mesorhizobium > Mesorhizobium sp. M0106. Next base: position 14,511 of record NZ_JAMYUA010000027.1, read on the forward strand.
CCTTTCTGTCCCGCTTACGAGCCGCTTCACCTCTATTATCCCAGCCGCCGCCTGGTACCGCCGAAGCTGCGGGCCTTCATCGACTTCGTGCGCGCGAACGCTCACGAGTTGCGGATCTGACGTGCCGTTGCGAAAAGCGAGTCCCGTTCAGCCCCAGGCGCCGACCATCTGCCTGGTGGTTGCGTTGAGCCGGTTGAATGCGTTGATCAGGGCAATCTGGACGACCAGGGCGGCAAGCGCCTTTTCGTCATAGTGCCGGGCGGCTTCATCCCAGACCGCATCCGTTACCGCGTCTGGCCGGTCGGCCAACCGGGTTGCCGTCTCGGTCAGTGCCAGCGCCGCGCGTTCGGCGTCGGTGAAGTAGGGTGTCTCCCGCCATGCGGACACGGCAAAGATGCGCTCGTCCTTTTCGCCGGCCTTCTTCAATTCGCGCGCATGCATATCGACGCAGAGGCTGCATCCGTTGATCTGGCTGGCGCGTAAATGGACGAGCTTGCGCGTCACATAGGACAGGTCGGCCGTCTCCGTCGACTTGTCCAGCGCGAGCAGTGCCTGCAAGGCGCCGGGAATGAGCATCACCGGGTTTTTCAACCGTGCTTGCATGGTGGTCTCCTTAGGCGTGTTTTTGCCGGCCGCACATTTAGCTTTCGGTCGGCTGCGCTGTTAATCAATCAATAACTCGCTAGCTATGAATCGACATATAGCTGAACGGTTATGGATGTGTCAAGCGGCAAAATTGGAGCACCGCCGGCCGCCCTGTCGCGTGTTGAGCCAACACTTCCGGCTTTCATCGCACCATGCCCGATGCTACCGCTGGCCAGCTGAAATCATCGACGGATCGCCCATGACCGAGACCGAACGCCCTCGCCTCCCGCTGATCGAGATCTGCGTCGAAGGCATAGACGGCCTGCTGGCCGCGCAAGCCGCAGGCGCCGACCGTGTCGAGCTCTGTGCCAGCCTGATCGAGGGCGGCATCACGCCGAGCTTCGGCACGGTGCGCGCCGCGCTCGAGCTGGCGACGATCCCGTTCCACGTCATCGTGCGGCCGCGCGGCGGCGATTTTCTCTATAGCGAAGCCGAATATCGTTCGATGCTCGCCGATGTCCGTGCGCTTGCCGAGCTCGGCGTCGCCGGTGTCGTTATCGGCTGCCTTAATGCCGACGGCACGATCGATGAGCAGCGCATGAGCGAACTGGCGCAGGCAGCGGGGAGCTTGAACGTCACCTGCCACCGCGCCTTCGACATGACCCGCGACCCGACCGAGGCGCTGGAGACGCTGATCCGCTGCAAGGTCGGCCGCGTGCTGACCAGCGGCCAGCGCGACACGGCACTGGAGGGCGCTGACCTGCTCGCCGATCTTGTCAGGCAGGCCGGCGACCGCATCATCATCCTCGGCTGCGGCGGGCTTGATCCCGAGAACATCGGCAAGGTGCGGAGGAAAACCGGGTTGAGCGAAATGCACTTCGCCGCGCTCAAGGACGTGCCGAGCGCCATGCGTTACCGCAACCCAAGGGTCGGCATGGGCGGCACCGACCTCGACCGCGAATACCGCAACACCGTGACCGACGAGGCGCTGGTGGCGGCGACCATCGCCGCTGCCCGGACATGATCCTGGAAGATCGAACAAAAACATGATCGAAATGCGTTTGCCGATCGAACGGGTTTCGCCGCAGGATGAGCCCGCCATCCTCGCGCTCAACAACGAGCACGCTGCGGAATTATCATGGCTCGAACCTGAGAGCCTGTCCTTCCTGCTCGGCGAAGCGTTTTACGCGCGCCGTATCGGTGCGCTCGAAGCCTTCATCATGACCTTCGACCAGCACGCGAGCTACGACAGCCCGAACTTCCTGTGGTTTCGCCAGCGCTTCCCGCGGTTCGTCTATGTCGATCGCGTCGTGGTCGCCGCCGCAGCGCGCGGGCGCGGCCATGCCCGCCGGCTGTATGAGGATCTGTTCGAGCAGGCGTCACGCGCGGGCCAGGCGATCGTCACCTGCGAAGTCAATGCCGAGCCACCCAATCCGGCTTCGGACGCCTTCCATGCCGCACTCGGCTTTGCGGAAGTGGGCGACGCGGTGATCCACGGCGGCAGGAAAGCCGTGCGGTATTATGCAAGACGGATCGCCGGCTGAACGGCGGGCGCCGTTCGCCCTACCAATTGCGGTTCAGCCAGGAGCGGGCCGGCTTTTCGATGATGTAGTAGCTGCACAGCGCGCAAGCGAACGCCGCCGCAAGCATCAACCACGGCGAACTGCCTTTTATGTCGACGAATTGATAAAAGGGCTGCTGCCAAAGATAGAGCGAATACGACCACAGCCCCAGCATCGTCATCGGCAGGGACGATAGAAACCCGGTCAGATACCGGCTGCTGAAGTCGAGCAAATTGACGGCGAGCGCCAGCAGCGGCACCGCGACCAGATAGTGGATCGGGGTAGGCACGGCAGCCATGAACACTAGCATCGCCACGACAGCGGCCGCCAAGGCGACATGCGGGCCCTTGAGCAGCGCCGGCAGCCTGTCGTCGGCCTTGAGCAGGCATATCACCGCTGACAGCAGGATCGAGGCGATGTGCACGTCGGTGCGCCAATAGGTGCCCTCGTAGCCTATTGCGAGCACCCGGTAGGAGATGGCGCCGTTTGCCATGGCCAGCACCGACAATGCGCCGAGCAACATGATGACCCGGGACCGCCCCGAGACGACGACGCTGATCAGCGCCAAGATGATATAGGCGTGCTCTTCGACGCACAGCGACCAGATATGGTCGAGCGCGCCGGCGCGGGTGACGAGAATTCCGGCATAGTTGTAGGTGAACGTCAGCGCCGTCAGCGCCGCCTTCCATTTGAAGGCGATGAATGTGCCGGACAAGGCAACCATCGCGGCGACGACAAAAATCAGCAGTGCCGGGTAGATGCGGGAGAACCGGCGCTTGAAGAATTTCTTCAGCGGATAGTATTCGACAAACAGGATCTCGGCCATCAGCCGGCCGCTGAGCACGAAGAAGAATTCGACGCCCAGGACGCCGAGATTGATGCCGGGAACGGGGAAGAAATGGCCGATCAGCACCAGCGCGATCGACAGGCCGCGCCAGCCGTCGAGATAGGCAAGCCTGGTTCTTGCCGAGCTATCGGCGACAGGCCTGGACACGACAAGACGCGTCGCGGAGATGTCCGTCATGCCGGTCCCTTCATTGAACCTGCGAAAGGCGGGCTGGAGGCCGCATTCCTCCAGCTATATTGCAGCGCACCAGAACTTTGTGCAAGTGCGAGATAACGACACGCCCGAAGCACAGGACGGACCGAATGGGGCTGTTACGTCCGTTCCCCGAAACCAACGGTCGACAGTCTCAGGCGTTGGCGGCAGGCGCTTCGCGCCGTGGCCGGCTTATTCCCAAATGGTACATTGCCATCTGGCCGGCAGAGCAAAATGTACCGGCGATTTCCGCGGCACCGTGCGGCAGGCCTAGCCTTTGCGCGATGCAATGCCTTGCCCGACCGGCCAAATCGGTCGAATGTGCCGGCGACATATCCACTGAAACAGAGACAGTGCATGACCGGCTTCGTCCTTCCCCTGCCCGCAACCCCGTCGGTGGCCGTGGCCGGCTCGCCGGAGCGTTTTGCGGTGCGCCGGATCTTCTGCGTCGGCCGCAACTACGCCGCTCATGCCCGCGAGCTCGGCAATGATGAGCGCGACCCGCCCTTCTTCTTCACCAAGCCAGGCGACGCAGTGGTCGATGCGGCGGTCGGTTCGGGTACGATTATCCCCTACCCGCCGCTGACCCAAAACCTGCATCACGAAATCGAGCTGGTCGTCGCGATCGGCGGAGCCGGCTTCCGCATCCGGCGCGAGCGCGCACTGGACCATGTCTGGGGTTACGGCGTCGGTGTCGACCTGACCCGCCGCGACCTTCAGGACGAGGCGAAAAAGGCGGCAAGGCCGTGGGACTGGTCGAAAGCCTTCGACCGTTCAGCGCCCTGCGGCCCGCTGGTCCCGGCGCAAAAATCCGGTCATCCCGAAAAGGGCTGCATCTGGCTCGCGGTCGACGGCGAGATCAGGCAGGACGGCGACCTTGCCGAACTGATCTGGCCGGTTCCCGACATCGTGTCGATTTGCAGCGAGGCGGTAGAACTCCGGCCAGGCGACCTGATCTTCACCGGAACACCGGCTGGCGTCGGCGCCGTCGGGCCGGGCGAAAAGATCACCGGTGGCGTCGACGGCATCGGCGAAATCGAACTGACCATCGGCCAACCGATCCGATGAGCGACATCGTCCTCCATAACTATTACCGCTCCTCGACCTCTTACCGGGTGCGGATCGCGCTGGAGATGAAGGGCCTGTCCTACGACTACGTGCCGCATCATTTGCGCCACGGCGAGCATCTCGAACCCGCCTACCTCGCGGTCAATCCGCAAGGGCTGGTGCCGGCACTGGTCCTGGGCGATGGCACGCTGCTGACGCAATCGCTGGCGATCATCGAATATCTCGACGAGACCACGCCTGAGCCACCGCTGCTGCCCAAGGATGCGCCTGGCCGCGCCCGCGTCAGGATGCTGGCGCAGATGATCGCCTGCGACATCCATCCGGTGAACAATCTGCGCGTGCTGACCTCGCTGCGCACACTGTTCGGCGCCGGCGACCAGGATGTCGTCAACTGGTTCCGGCACTGGGTCAACGAAGGCTTCCAGCCGCTTGAAAAGATTCTGGCTTCCTCGCCCGAGACCAAGACATTCTGTCATGGCGACACGCCGGGGCTGGCCGACATCTGCCTGGTCGCACAGGTCACCAGCAATGCCCGCTTCGGCGTCGACATGACGCCCTACCCGACGATCTCGCGCATCAATGCCGCCTGCATGGCGCTGCCGGCGTTCCAGAAGGCCGCGCCTGAGAACCAGATCGATGCCGAATAGCCGCAAATTGCGTGAAGTGATGAGGAACTGCCGATGAAAGCCGTCGTCTTCGAAAAATTCGGCGAGGCGCCGACGATCCAGACGGTGCCGGATCCGACGCCTTCGCCGGAAGGCGTCGTCATCAAGGTCGAGGCGACCGGCCTCTGCCGCAGCGACTGGCATGGCTGGATGGGCCACGACGACGGCATCCGCCTGCCGCATGTGCCGGGCCACGAACTGGCCGGCGTCGTGGTCTCCGCAGGCAACCAGGTGACCCGCTGGAAGGACGGCGAGCGCGTCACCGTGCCGTTTGCCGTCGGCTGCGGCCGCTGCTTCGAATGCACCTCGGGCAACCACCAGGTGTGCGAACATCAGTTCCAGCCCGGCTTCAGCGCCTGGGGTTCGTTCGCCGAATATGTCGCCATCGACCATGCCGACACCAATCTCGTGCGCTTGCCCGACGAGATGGAATTCGCCACCGCCGCCAGCCTCGGCTGCCGGTTCGTCACCTCGTTCCGCGCCATCGTCGACCAGGGCCGGGTGACGCCCGGCGAATGGGTGGCGGTGCACGGCTGCGGCGGCGTCGGCCTGTCGGCGATCATGATCGCCAGCGCCATGGGCGCCAATGTCGTCGCCATTGACCTCACGGACGAGAAGCTGGACTTTGCCAAAAAGATCGGCGCGGTGGCGACGATCAACGCGGCAAAGACGCCGAACGTGGTCAAGGCGGTCAAGCAGATCACCAATGGCGGCGCGCACATGTCGATGGACGCGCTCGGCCACCCCAGTACCTCGTTCAACTCGATCGCAAACCTGCGCCGCCGCGGCCGCCACGTGCAGGTCGGCCTGATGCTCGGCGACCATGCCAGGCCGCAGATACCGATGGACAAGGTGATCGCATTCGAGCTCGAAATCCGCGGTAGCCACGGCATGCAGGCCTTCCGCTACCAGGCGATGATGGAGATGATCCGCACCGGCAAGCTGAAACCCGAGCTGCTGGTCGGCAAGAAGATCAGCCTCGAAGAGGCGCCGGCCGCATTGATGGCGATGGGCAGCTTCGAAGGCATAGGCATCGGCGTGGTGACCAGATTCTAGATCACGCCCCGAGTCTGGATCAGCGAAACGACGCGCAGACCTCCCGCACGCAGGCTCGCAGCCAGCCTTGTGCCGGATCGGCATCGAGTCGCGGATGCCACAGCATCGAAATGGTGACCTCCTCGATATCGACCGGCAACGGGAAGCTGTACATGCCCGTGCGCGCGCCCAGCGTGTGCCGTTCGGGGACGCTGGCGATCAGATCGGAGGCGCGCGCCATGGCGAGCGTGGCCGAGAAGCTGGAAACCATGCACACGATCGTCCGTTCGAGTCCCAGCCGCTTCAAGGCCTCGTCGATCGGGCCCCTTTCGCGGCCGCGCCGCGAAACGCTGATGTGGCGGCCGGCCGCATAGCGTTCCGGCGTCATTGGGCCCTCGCCCAGCCTGTGACCCGTTCGCACCGCACCGATGAAGCGGTCGCGAAACAGCGCCTGAATGCGCATTTCAGGGCTCGTTTCACTGGCAACCCCGATTTCGAGATCAACCGCCGCGTCACGCAACGAGATGTCGTTCTTGTCGGATTTCGGCGCAAAACGCAGCCGCACGCCAGGTGCATCCGCTTCGACACGGGTCAGAAGACGCGGTGCGAACTCCTCGACGAAACTTTCGTTGGCGCGCAGCGTGAAGACCTTGTCGAGAGCAGAGAGGTCGAGGAGCTTGGCCGGGCGCAGCAGCGCTTCCGCATCCTGAACGACTCGGCCTACCTGTTGCTGCAATTCGAGCGCGCGCGGCGTCGCAACCAGGCCACGGCCGGCCCGGACCAACAATGGGTCGCCTGTCGCCTGGCGCAACCGCGCCAACGTCCGGCTCATCGCCGAGGGACTGAGGCGCAGCCGCCCGGCCGCGCGCGCCACACTGCCCTCGGTCAGCAGCACATCGAGGGCGACAAGCAGATTGAGATCTGGCGACGACATGGAAGGACCGTAGCACAGCTCGGCCGCGATGTGGCGTTTCATGCACGAATAAGATGCAAATACTGCGCCTTCCGCCACATCATGCGAGGGAATAGCGTCCGACAGCTCCGATTGGGGGCTGCCGGCAAAGGAGTTCACCTTGGCATCGACCGCTGAAAAGACCTGGGCCGAAGTTGCCCCGGTGAGCGCACGCTCGACCCGATGGGCATTGGCAAGCCTGTCGCTTTCAACGCTGCTGTCGTCGCTCGCCACCAGCATCGCCAGCGTCGGGCTGCCATCGCTGATGCAGGCATTCGGCGCATCGTTCCAGCTCGTGCAATGGGTCGTCCTGGCCTATCTGCTCGCCATCACCACCTTGATTGTCAGCACCGGGCGCCTCGCCGATATAGTCGGTCGCCGCCCGCTATTGCTCGGCGGCATCGCCCTGTTCACCTTCGCATCGGTGCTTTGCGGGCTCGCGCCGACGTTCTGGCTGCTGATTGCCGCACGGGCGGCACAGGGGCTCGGCGCGGCCGTCATGATGGCTCTGACGCTGGCCTTTGTCGCCGACGCAGTTCCCCGGGATAAAACCGGCAGCGCCATGGGCCTGCTCGGCGCCATGTCGGCGATCGGCACCACGCTTGGCCCCTCCCTTGGCGGACTGTTGATTGCCGGCCTCGGCTGGCGCGCGATCTTCCTCATCAATCTGCCGTTGGGGGTGCTGGCCTTTGCGCTTGCCTGGCGCTTCCTGCCGGCCGGAAAAAAGACGCCAGGTCGGCGCGGTTTCGACGGGATCGGCACGGCTTTGCTCGCGCTGACGCTAGCCGCCTATGCGCTCGCCATGACCCTTGGGCGTGGCAGTTTTGGTTCTCTCAATGTCGGCTTGCTGATTGCCGCAACCGTGGCTGGCCTGCTGTTTGTCGTTGCGCAGACAAGGGTCCAGAACCCTTTGATTCAACCTGCGAGGTTCCGCGACCAGGCGTTGAACGCAAGCCTCGCCATGAACCTGATCGTCGCCACGGTGATGATGGCGACGCTGGTGGTCGCACCATTCTATCTGTCGCGCGCGCTCGGGCTGAACGCAGCCATGGTCGGGCTGGTTCTGTCGACCGGCCCTCTGATTACCGCATTGGCGGCGCTGCCGGCCGGACGCCTGGTCGATCGTTTCGGGGCGAACCGGATCATGATCGTCGGCCTGTTCGATCTCGCTATTGGCACCTTTGCTCTGTCGCGGGCGGAATTCGGTATTGCCGGCTATGCCGTACCAATCATCATCGTCTGCACCGGCTACAGCCTGTTTCAGACCTCCAACAATTCGGCCGTGATGACGGGCGTCGCATCCGACCAGCGTGGCGTCGTCTCCGGCCTGCTCAATCTGTCGCGCAATCTCGGCCTGATCACCGGTGCGTCGGTGATGGGCGCGGTGTTCGCCTTCGCATCGGCTGGGGAAGGCACTGGCTTGGCAGTGTTGGCACCTGCGGCAGCGGCACGAGGGATGCAGGTCACCTTCCAGGTGGCGACGGGCCTGGTGCTGATGGCGCTGATCCTTGCGGTATTTTCAGCCCGCGCCACTGCCGGGCGAACTGATATCGTTGCCAAGCATCCTTGAGGATTCCACCCGGTTCGCATGCAACTCCGGCAGCCGGCGCATCTATCTCGCATATCTCTTGGCACCGACGACGCAAAGCACGACGGCGGCGGTGACGACGATCATGGCGGGACTGACCTGCTCATGCAGCAGCGCTGCTGCCAGCCCAAGGCCGAAGAAAGGCTGCAGCAGTTGCAACTGCCCGACCGCGGCGATGCCGCCTTGCGCCAGGCCGCGATACCAGAACACGAAACCAATCAGCATGCTGAACAGCGAAACATAGGCCAGGCCAATCCATGCGCCCCTGCCGGCACTTTCGAGCGACGGCGGCATGGTGATGAACGTCAGCGCCAGCATGAGGGGCAGCGACAGCACCAGCGCCCACGAAATCACCTGCCAACCGCCGAGTTTGCGCGACAGCGCCGCTCCTTCGGCATAGCCCAATCCACACACGATGATGGCGGCCAGCATCAAGATGTCGCCGAGCGGCGAGACCGACAGGCCTTGCGTGACTGCAAAACCGGCGACAAGGGCGCTACCGAGGCACGAGAACAGCCAGAACGCCGGCTTCGGGCGATCGCCGCCTCGAACCACGCCGAAGATCGCGGTCGCCAACGGCAACAGGCCGACGAAAATGATGGAGTGAGCCGACGTGATGTGCTTGAGCGCCAGCGCCGTCAGCAGGGGAAAGCCGACCACGACGCCAAGCGCCACGATCGCCAGCGGGAACAGTTCTCGCCGCTCCGGACGCTTCTGACGAAAAACGAGCAGCAGCGCCAGGCCGAGGATGCCCGCCGAAGCCGCACGGGCGACCGTTACGAATACCGGATCGAAATCCATCACCGCCACGCGCGTCGCCGGAAGCGAACCGCTGAAGATCAGCACGCCTATGAACCCGTTGACCCAGCCACTCGCCGCCCAACCACTCGCCGCCCAACTACTCGCCGCCCAACTACTCGCCATCTTGTCCATCGATGCCCCGCTGATTTCGCCCTCTATCGGGCCGGGCGTCTGGCTCCGCCAGAGACAATCAGGTACAGTTTGACAAAACCGTCATGGTAGGGCGAGCAGTACGGATGGACGAGCAGACGACAACTGATGAAGGCAGCCGGACGCTTGTCGAAAGCGTCATGGCGACGATCAGGCACAGGATCGCCGCGCGCAGCCTCACACCGGGAACGCGGCTGCCTTCGATCCGGGCGTTCGCCAAGGCCATGCAGGTTTCCAAATCCACCGTGGTCGAAGCCTATGAGCGTCTTGCGGCGGAAGGCATGATCCGCTCGCGGCCGGGCTCGGGTTTCTATGCCGCCGGACCGTTGGCTCCGTTGTCGCTGGCCGAGATCGGCCCCAGGCTTGACCGTGCCGTCGACCCGCTCTGGGTCTCGCGCCAATCGCTGGAAGCGGGCGACGGCGTCCTGAAACCAGGTTGCGGCTGGCTGCCGGCAACATGGATGCCCGAGGCTGGATTGCGCCGGGCACTGCGGACGACGGCCCGCGCCGACGACGCCGCTCTGACCGACTACGGCACGCCGCTCGGCTTGCCGGCGCTACGCCATCTGCTGGCGCGGCGCATGGCCGAGCACGGCATCGAAGCCTCTCCGGACCAGATCATGCTGACGGAATCGGGCACCCAGGCGATCGACCTGCTGTGCCGGTTCCTGCTCGAACCGGGTGACACGGTGTTGGTCGACGATCCCTGCTACTTCAACTTCCATGCCCTGTTGCGCGCCCATCGGGCCAAGGTGATCAGCGTCCCCTACACGCGCTCGGGTCCGGACATCGAACTGTTCGCGCAGGCGCTGAACGAGCACCGGCCGCGCCTCTACATCACCAATTCGGCGCTCCACAATCCGACCGGCGCGATATTGTCCCCGGTCGTTGCCCATCGGCTGCTGAAGCTCGCTGACCAGTCGGGGCTGACGATCATCGAGGACGATATCTTCGCCGACTTCGAACACACGCCCGCGCCCAGGCTGGCGGCCTTCGACGGCCTCAGCCGGGTCATCCATATCGGAAGCTTTTCCAAGACGCTGTCGGCATCGGTGCGCTGCGGCTTCATCGCCGCTCCTCGCGACTGGATGGAAGGTTTGACCGATCTCAAGATCGCCACGTCGTTTGGCAGCGGGCGACTTGCATCCGAACTGGTGCTGACGCTGCTGAAGGACGGCCTCTATCGCAAGCACGTCGATCTGCTGCGCGCGCGGCTCTCGCGCGCCATGGAAGAAACCGGCACCCGCCTCAGGGCGATCGGCATCGTGCCATGGATAGATCAGCCCGCCGGCATGTTTCTATGGTGCAGGCTGCCGGAGGGGATAGATGCCGCGGATGTCGCCCGCCATGCCCTGTCGGCCAATGTCGTGCTTGCGCCCGGCAATGCGTTCAGCCTGTCCCGTTCGGCCAGCCGTTACATGCGCTTCAATGTCGCCCAATCGGGAGACGACCGGGTTTTCAGGGCGCTTGAAGAGGCGATGTCGCGTTGATTGCGCTGCCGCAAAACTGAGGCTGAACTCTCAGGTGCCGGCCCGCTTGCGGCGTGCGTAAAGCATGACGAGCGTCTCGGCGGTCAGCGCCGGCCTCTGCTCGCCTTCGATCTCGACCGTATTGGCGGCCTTCATTAGATATTGCCCCGGACCTTTGTCTTCCATCGACAACAGCGTGGTGCGCAGCCTGATACGCGAGCCGACCCTGACCGGCGCCACGAAGCGCACTTTGTCGAAACCGTAATTGAACGCGGCCTGCGTGTTTTCGGGTACGATCCCCATCTCGAGCGCCAGCGCGCCGATGATCGACAGGGTCAGATAGCCATGCGCGATCGTGGTGCGGAACGGGCTTTGCCGCTTCGCCCGCTCGGGATCGACATGGATCCATTGATGATCGCCCGTACATTCGGCAAACTGGTCGATGCGGTGCTGATCGACCAGTGTCCAGTCCGAAACGCCCAACTCCTGCCCGGCCATCGCCCTGAGTTGCTCGAAGGTCGGCGGCGTCCTCGGCCGTATCTGCGTCATTCCTGCTTTCCCGATCGCTTGCCTGTTCCGGACCACGACGGGCCGCCCCTGTCAATTCGCCAGTGCGATTCCAGCCCATAATCTTCGGCCGCGAACCGCCAGTCTTCGCCGCCGGCAAGCGTGCTGCTGGGGAACAGCTTATTTCTTGTCGTGGCCGGCGCGGATCTCCTCCATCGCCTCCTTGATGCGGCTGCGCAGGATTTCGATCGATTCGGTGCCGGACGCCCTCGCCAGTTCGGCCATCTCGCCGGCATTCTTCAGCGCGGTCTCGAAGGATTTCCTGGCGAACGCCGCCTGCTTCTGCATCATTTCCTGCGGATTGCCGGGCGCTCTGTAGTTTTGTGCCATGTCGGTGATTTCGCGCAGCGTGTCCTGCAGCATCTCGCGTTGCCTTGATAACAACGCCGACGCTCCGGCGGCACTCGCCCGTGCCGACTTCTCCAGCGCTTCCAGGTTCCTGGCGTGGTGGGCGAGGATCGCCTCGACATCGATATTCGGCAGCTTCAGGTCGCGGCCGAATTTGCCGAACATGTCGATGAAGGACTCGGACTCCGGTCGTTTTGCCATGCTGGTACTCTCCCCCTGTTGCCGTGAACGCCGCCACTGCACGGAAGATAGTGCAGCGAAGCTCAGCGGTCCATTCGGACGAGTCAGCCGACAAGAAACAGCCGTTCGGCGGTGTAGAGCACGAGCCCGGCAAGGCCACCGATGATCATGCCGTTGAAGCGGATATATTGCAGATCCTTGCCGATGTTCATCTCGATAAGCTTTGTCAGTTGCGCGAGGTCCCAGCGCTTGACCTGGTCGGCGATGAACTTCGACACGCCGCTCTTCTGGCTTTCGACGAAGGACGCCAGCGCCACGATGAACCCCTGGTTCATGTCGGCCCTGATCTGCGCGTCGTCGGCAAGATGGCGGCCGACCTCGACGAACATGGTGGCGAGATGGTCGCGGATCATCGAATTCGGCGCCTCGGCGTCCTGTTCGATGAACAGCCGCAGGCTGTCCCACATATCGTCGGCCAGCGCGCTGAGCTCTGGCCGGGCAAGGAAATCGCGCTTCAGCTTTTCAGCGCGCCTGGCATATTGTTTGGATGTCCTCAACCGCTCGACGAAGGTTTCGACGAAAAGGTCGAATTCGGCTCGCATCGGATGGTGCGGATCGGCGCGCACCTCATCGAGCAGCGAGCCGGCCGACGCAATGATCTTCTTCAACAGATAGGCGTCGGCGCGAAACAGGTTGAACAGCGACGGCAGTTCCTCACGGATCTTCTCGCGCATCGTCGCCAGCGCCTGCTCGTCGCTCAGGAAGCGGCCGACCACCTTGGTGAACTCGTCGAATAATTTCTGGTGGCGGCGATCGTCGGTCAGCGCCGACAGCAGCTCGGCGGCGAGCGGCGCCAGCGGCACCTTTTCGATCTGCTCCAGCATGCGGCTGGTGACGAAGCCGCGCAGTCCGGATTGCTCGACCGCCGCCAGGGTCTGCGGCACCAGCCGGCCGACGAAGCGCGACAGGTCGGCGGCGCGGTTCGGGTCGGCCAGCCAGTCCGCGACCAGCGCCGAAAAGTCGACTTCGGCGAGCTTTTCGCGCACCGGCTCCGGCGCCAGGAAATTGACCTCGATGAAGCGGCCGAGATTGTCGGCGATGCGGTTCTGGTTCTCCGGGATGATGGCCGTATGCGGGATCGGCAGGCCGAGTGGCCGCCGAAACAGCGCCACCACCGCATACCAGTCGGCCAGCCCGCCGATCGTCGCCGCCTCGGCGAAAGCGGCGACGAAGCCCAACCATGCATGCCGGCTCTCGAGCGATTTCGCCACCGCGAAGATCAGCACGCAAACCGCGAGTGCTGCGGCGGCGACGAACTTGGTGCGCCTGAGCGCCGAAAGCTTGGCGTCGGCATCGGCGTCGAACCGGACGGACGCGACGGATGCAAATGCCGGGGCTGGTCGTGACATGATGGGCCGCTCCTGATCGTGTATGCGAACTTATCTAGTGTCGCCTGCCCCAGAAAGCGCGCCGCTGGTTCCGGTGCGCGCAATCGTGCACGCAAACTTGACGCCGGAATTCATCTATTATGCAGCGCCAGTCTGGAATTGTTCCAAACTATAGGCCATATTGACGCCAACCACTGTTATGTGAGGACACAATGCGGCTTACCCGTCAGACCAACTACGCCATGCGCATTCTGATGTATTGCGCCGCCAACACCGAGCGGTTGAGCCGCATCCCCGAGATCGCCGCCGCCTATTCGGTATCGGAACTTTTCCTGTTCAAGATCCTGCAGCCGCTGGTCGAAAACGGCCTGATCGAAACGGTGCGCGGCAGGAATGGCGGCGTCAGGCTCGGCCGCGCGGCCGAATCAATCAGCCTGTTCGATGTCGTGCGGGTGACGGAGGAAAGCTTTGCCATGGCCGAGTGCTTCGAGAACGACGCCGCCGAATGTCCGCTGGTCGACAGCTGCGCGTTGAATTCGGCATTGCGCGAAGCGCTCAACGCCTTCTTCGCCGTGCTGTCGCGCTACACGATCGCCGATCTGGTGGCGGCGCGCCCGAATGTGCGGCACCTGCTCGGCATCGACATGCTGGTGCAAAGGGCGCCGGCCGCCTGATTTTTGGTCGCATCTCAGTTGGTGAGGTCTGTTGAGATTCAGGTCAGGCCGGCATCACCTGAATATCAACAGACCGACTGCGGCAATACGAACGGCATGTTTGCCGCCGGCAACACGCCGACCTTCAGCCGGCAATCGAAGACCTTTTCGATCAGCTCGTCGCTGAGCACCTGTTGCGGCGAACCTGTAGCGGCGAGCCTGCCGCAATGCATGACGAAAATCCGGTCGGCATACATCGCCGTCAAATTGAGGTCGTGCAGGATGGCGACCACGCCGCCTCCCCGTCTGGCGAAATCGCGCGCGATGTCCATGATGATCAGCTGGTGTTTGATGTCGAGGCTGGACACCGGCTCATCGAGGAACAAATAGCGCGGCTTGCCGTCGAGCACCGGCGCCCACACCTGGCAGAGCACGCGAGCAAGCTGCACGCGCTGCTGTTCGCCGCCGGACAGCTCCTGGTAGAAGCGGCCGGCAAAACCGTCGAGGTCGACGCGAGCCAGCGCCCGTTCGGGCAGGCGCTGGTCCTCGCCGGGCAACGCGCCGGAGCGCCCGCCGACCAGGCCTAGCCTGACGATCTCACGCACGGTGAACGGAAACGACAGCGTCGTCGCCTGCGGCAGCACCGCACGGACCGTCGCCGCATCGACCGGCTTCATCGCCGATAGATTGCGGCCGTTGACGGTGACCTCTCCCGAATAGCCAAGATCGCCGGACAGTGCTCGGAGGAAGGTCGTCTTGCCCGAACCGTTGGGGCCGACGATGGCCGCGATTTCGCCCGGCCGCGCCTCGAAATCGACATTGGCGACAATGCGCTTGCAGCCGATCGCCACCGAGACATCCCGCGCTTCGATCATAAGCAAACTTTCACAGGTCAATGACGCCGCGCTTGCGCAGCAGGATCCACAGGAAGAACGGCGCACCGGCGACCGCGGTGACGATCCCAATCGGCAATTCGGCCGGGGCAACGATGGTGCGGGCAACGGCGTCTCCCAACAACAGCAGCGCCGCACCAAGCAGGGCCGATGCCGGCAGCAGGTAACGGTTGTCGGGGCCGATCAGCAGACGCAGCAGATGCGGCACGACGATGCCGACGAAGCCGATTCCGCCGCTGACCGCGACGGAGGCGCCGACCGCTGCTGAGACGCCGACAATCGCGGTGTATTTCAGCCGCTGAACCGGAATGCCGAGATGGCCGGCCGTGGCCTCGCCGAGCGCCAGCGCGTTGAGGCCGCGCGCCAGGAACGGCATTGCCGCCAGCGCCAGCACGATGACCGGCCCGACCGAGCCGATCTTCTGCCAGGTTGCGCCGCCCAGCGAGCCGAGCTGCCAGAAGGTCAGGTCGCGCAATTGCCGATCGTCGGCCATGAAGATCAGGATGCCGGTCAGCGCCATGGCAAGCGCCGCCAGCGCGATGCCGGCGAGCAGCATGGTGGCGACCGAGGTCCGGCCTTGCCGTGTCGCGACCCGATAGAGCAGCAATGTCGTAGCCAGCCCGCCGCAGAACGCAGCCAGCGGCAAAGCCAACGTGCCGAGCGCCGAAGTCAGCGGCGCCAGCATGGTCGAGCCAAGCACGATGACGGTGACCGCACCGAGGCTCGATCCGGCCGAAACGCCGATCAGGCCGGGGTCGGCCAGGGGATTGCGGAACAGCCCCTGCATGACGGCACCGGAGACGGCAAGCGATGCGCCGATCAGCACGCCCAGAATGATGCGCGGCAGACGGATGTCATGGATGATCAGGCGGTCGCGGGCGCTCAACGCCGCGTCGCCGGGCAACGCGCCGAACAGCCAGTTGTGCATGACGCCAATGGCCGAGGCATCGGACGCGCCGGAGGTCAGCGACAACAGCACGGCGATAACCAGCCCGACGCAGAGCAGCACGATGACGAGGCGGGCACGCCGCGAACGGTCACCTGCCGTCGCCATAATGCCCGCCGTACCGGCGATCGAATGTTCGGCCATCGCGCTCAATCCGCGACCTGGCTGCCATAGAGCGAGACGGCGAGATCGTGGATGGCCTCGGCCGTGCGCGGACCGAAGCCGAGCAGGTAGCCGCCGTCCATGCGGATCAGCCTGCGGGCTGCACCCGCCGGCGTCGAAGCCACGGCAGGGTTCGAAAACAATTCGTCATCCGCGGTGGCCGGTCCGGCATTGTTCATCATCAGGATCACGTCGGGCCTGGCGGTGATGACTGCCTCGTCCGACAATTGCTTGTAGCCGGCAAAGCCGTCGATGGCGTTGATGCCGCCCGAAAGCTTGATGATGCCGTCGGCGGCGGTGTCGCTGCCGGCGGCAAGCAGCTTGCCGCCCTGCATCGACAGCACGAACAGGATGCGCTTGCGATCCTTGATCGAGGCGGTCTGCTTTTCGGCTGCCTTCAGCCTGGCGTCTATCTGGGCCGCCAGCGCATCGGCCTTGGCCTCGGTGCCAAGCGCCTTGCCGACGATGTGGATCTTTTCGAGAATGCCTTGATTATCATAGCGCTCGGTCACCTCGATGAATGGGATGCTTGATTTCTTCAAGACGTCGACGGCTTCCTTCGGTCCGCTGCCGTGCAGGGCCAATATGCCCGACGGATTGACCGACAGCACACCCTCCGGCGACAGCTGGCGCATGTAGCCGACATCAGGCAGTTCCGCCGCCGCTTGCGGATAGCGGCTGGTCGAATCGCGCGCGACAAGACGATCCTGTTCACCGAGCGCATAGACGATCTCGGTGATCGAGCCGCCGATGGCAACGATCCTCGAGCGGTCGGCGAAAGTCGCGATGCCCTCGGCGGCTTGAGCCGGCATCAGCGCGGCGAACGCCAGGAAAACAGCCGCCGCAGGACCAGGCGCCGACCTGGAGACCGATGCCAGCCTGGAGAAAAGAACCATCGTCGTTTTCCTCAGGCTGCGGTCGGGCTTGGGATACGCGGCAGGTTTTCGGCCAGAAAGCGCCAGTCTTCGCGCTCGCTTTCGCCTTCATGCCGCTTACCGAAGAACTGGATGATCATCTTGCCGTCGGCGCCATAGATTTCGAGCGACGTGACATGGCCGTCCTTGGTCGGCTTGCGCACGGCCCAGACCTCATCGATGTGGTCGGTCCGCAGGTGCAGATGGAAGTTCTGGTCGAGCACGTTGAGCCATGGTCCCATCGGCTTGATCGAGGCGACGGGGCCGGAATGGATCTGGATGCAGCCGCGATTGCCGACAAAGCACATGATCGGCATGGCGCCGGCAGCGGCGTGGTGGAACATGGCGCTCACCGCATCCTTATCGACCAGCCAGGCGTAGTCCTGGCCGACCATGCGCACCGCCTGTCGGCGGCTGAGCTTCAGTGTCTTCAGCATGCCGAAGAACTGGTGCACGTCGGTCAGCTGGCTCCAGCGGTCGCGCAGATCGTCGATGCTCGCCGGGTTGTCCGCAGTCTCGGTCTCGTCGGTGGTGCCCGCTGAAATCGCCACCGTCGGCTCCCGGTTCGGCGATTCCAGCCCGGCCACCAGTTTCTGATAGGCGTAGAGGTTGGAGGCTGGCCTGAGATGCACCTTGTGTACCGCCTCGCCTGCGGTGTCGAAGAACTGCAGGCTGCGGCGGATGTCGGCGCCATCGCGCTTTTCCACGGCAAAGCCGTGCGCCCAAACTTTTGGGAAAATACGCAGGTCGATATTTTCGCCGAGCACCATGGCATTGTGATTACCGGTGACAACCTTGTCGTAGACGCCGATCTTCTCGTGCACCGCGCTTTCGTTGCGGGTCAGCGCCATCACCTCACCGACAGCTTCGAGGCCAGTCAAAAGGTCGTTGACACGCGGCTCGACGCGCACGACGCCGTCGCCGCAATGCGCGGCGACCAGTTCGGCCTCCGAAATACCGAGCTGGGCGGCGAGGTCGCGCTCGCGCATTTTCGGATTGTCTGCCCGTGCCCGCCGGATCTCGTGCGGGGCGGGTTTTACGCGCTGGTCCATTTCTGCCACCTACTTGTTGAGGATGAGCTTGCCCTGCCGGGTGATCTTCAGCCGGTACAGCGCACCATGATGCTCGATGCCGATCTCGTGCTCGCCCTGGAACAGCGTGTTGCTGGACAGCGTTCTCACGGCCGATTGGACCCGGTCGAAACGGACGGAATTTTCGTCGGAACGGCGGACGCGATAGCGAAAGTCGCTGGGATTGTGCGTGTTCATGGGTTCGATCCCTTTCCTGTGCCTGGCATCTGGCTCGGGGCCTGCGTGAAATGCCGATTCAATTCTTGACTCGAATGATCATGTTATCTAGCAGTGCAATACCGGAGTAAATGAGTCAACATTTAAGACGCCGGACGCGATGAAAAATGCCAGCGAGCCCCAAGCCAGCCAGCATCGAACATGGATTCTTGGAGTTGCAGCATGGGGTTGGCGAATTGGGGACGGCTGGCGGGCAGCGGCCTGACACATTGTTCTATGACAAGCAAAATGGCCGCGTTGCTGGCCGGCGCGGCGGCGATCCCGCTGCTCGCCACACCGGCCGGCGCACAGCAGGCCGCCCAACCAGCAGCCGACCAGCAGCAGACTGACCCGTCTCAACAGCGCGAAAAGGTAAAGCCGGCCCCGGCGGGTGCCACACTGCTCGACAAGATCCTGATCCTCAGCCGTACCGGCGAGACGGCGATCGAGTCGCTTGCTTCAGCCAGCCATGTCGACGAGGAACAGCTCGAGCGCCGCATGGCGACCACGCCCAACGAAATGCTGTTCGGTGTGCCGGGTGTCGCCGTCCAGGCCGACGCAAGGCGTGTCAGTTCCAGCATCAACATCCGCGGCCTGCAGGACTTCGGCCGCGTCTCCGTCATCGTCGACGGCGCCCGCCAGAATTTCCAGCGCTCGGATCATGGCACGCAATCGACCTTCTACATCGATCCCGAATTGATCAAATCCGTCGATGTGATCCGCGGCCCGGTCGCCAACACCTATGGCTCCGGGGCGATCGGCGGCGTCGTATTTTTCGACACCAAGGATGCGCAGGATTTCCTCAAGCCTGACGAGACCTGGGCGGCATCCGCGACCGGGCGCTACGAAACCAACGGCGAAGGCTGGACCACCAGCGCCACCGGCGCCTATCGGATCAACGAGAACTGGGACGTGCTCGGCAATATCGTCTACCGCGACTATGACGACTACAAGCATGGCGGCGGCGACGCTGTAGCGGGCACCGGCTTCGACGTCTTGAGCGGCCTCCTCAAGACGACCATCCGCCCCAGCGAAAACAGCGAGCTGAAGCTGGGCTGGATCGGCTCGAACGACGGATGGACCGAGACCAGCGGCAGCGCGCCGGTGAACGACGCCGACCTGAAGGCGAATACCTTCACGGCCCGCTACAACATCACCGACGAAGACAAGAGCTGGCTCGACCTCCACATCAACGCGTCCTACAACAAGACCAAGCTCGATCTGACGACCCTTGTGGCGCAAAACCGGTTTGATCCGGTCACCGGTCTGCCCGTGGTTTTGCCGGCGGGTTCGAAATCGACGTTCGACATCGGCACCTCCGGCATCGACATTTGGAACACGTCGAGATTCGAGACCGTTGGAATCGCGCATGAGCTGACCTATGGCGGCGACTGGGTTGGCGACGATGTCGAGACAGGCGGCACGGCGGGCGGCGACAGCTTCTATACGCCCTCGGGCAACAGGAACGTCTCCGGCGCTTACGTTCAGGACAAGCTCACCTGGGACTGGCTCGAGGTCATCGCCGGGCTGCGTTACGACAGCTACAAGCTCGACAGTGATGTCGGCGAAACCTCTGGCGACCGGCTGTCGCCACGCATCACAGTGGGCATTTCGCCCTTCGAAACCGCCAGCCTTTCCGGCCTGCAATTCTACGGCACCTATGCGGAAGGCTACCGTTCTCCGTCGCTGTCGGAGACCCTGATCAGCGGCAATCATCCGGCCGGCGTCAGCTTCCCGTTCCTCTCCAATCCCGATCTCAAGCCTGAAACCGGCAAGACCGTGGAATTCGGCGTCAATTACAGCACCAACGGCGTCATTGAGGCCGACGACGCGCTGCGGCTGAAGGCGGCCTATTTCAACAACAATGTCGATGACTACATCGACGGCGTGACGCTCTCGCCGTTCGACCCGACCAGCGGCTGCCCGTTCGGTCCGGGCATACCGATCTGCTTCCAGTATCAGAATTTCGCCAAGGCCAAGATTCACGGCTTCGAGATGGAGGGCGTCTATGATGCCACCTGGGGCTTTGCCGGGCTTTCGGCGTCGTTCACCGACGGCCACACGATTTCCTATGAAGGCGAACGGGCGGACCTTGTCACCGTCCCCTCCTCACAGATCACCGGGCAACTCGGCTTTCGCTTCCTCGAGGACAGGCTGACCATCGGTGGCGAGGTGCAGTACAATGGCAAGCCGCAGGGCAACCCGGTGGCCAAGGACTATACGCTGGTCAATGCCTTCGCCAGCTACCAGGCGACCGACAATTTCAAGGTCGATTTCCGCGCCGACAATCTGTTCGACGTCAAATACGCCAACCCGCTGAACGCATCGACGACGAGCGTCGTCTACGAGCCCGGCGTCACCCTGAAGCTGGCGGCGACCATGAGGTTTGGAGGCTGAGACAATGAAAGGCATGACGGCATCCCTTCGTCTGTTCGCCGCGGTGCTGGCAATATTGCTTGCGGCGGCTCCAGCGTGGACACAACAGCAAGCACCGGCGCTGATCCTCGAGCTCAACGGCGCGCAGCCCTCCGACAAGGGCTGCCGCCTGACCTTCGTGGTCACCAACAATCTCGGCGCCGACCTTTCCAAGGCGGCATTCGAGATCGCATTGTTCAACGAGGCCGGCGTCGTCGAGCGGCTGACCGTGCTCGACTTCAAGGAGCTGCCGGCAGGCAAGACCAAGGTGACGCGTTTCGATCTTGCCGGCACGGATTGCGGCAAGGTCAGCCGCGTGTTGATCAACAGCGCCACGGAATGCGCCGGCGCCGAGCCGAATGCCTGCATGCGCGGGCTGAAGACGCAGACCAGGACCGGCATCGCCTTCGGGGTCTGAATTTTGGGACCGGAACCCGCATTCGCGCGAAACGCCGTGGCGTGGCCACTAGCCGGTTTCCTGCCGCCGGAGCCGGACGATCCGGACTTCGCCATCCCGCGCGAGGCGCTGCGTGTTTCGCTGCGCGACAGGCCGGAAGACAGTTACATCGCGGATGCCGACGGCGACTTGCCGACGGTGCCTGCGGAGCCATTGCGGCAGGCACGACAGACGCGGCGCCGCCGCAACTGGACGGTGGCGATCGCCTGCTCTTGCGCATTCCACGTAGCCGTGGCGCTGGCCTTTCTCACGCTGCCGGACGACCGGCCAAGCATCGAAGGTGCCGACCAGCAAGGCGAAATGCTGCTCGGCGCCGACCCGCAGCAGGCGGCCGGCGATGTCGCAGACGACCCGGAAGTGGCCAACGTGACGATGGTGACCATGCTGGACGCCAAGCCGGTCGAGACGGTCGAGGCGCAGGCGGCCGCGGCAGAGGAGACGCTCCAGCCGGTCACCGATGTGGTTGAGCCGGTCAACGAGGCCGCCACGGAAACTGCTGCGCCTGCCGATCGCACCGAACCAGCACCCGCGCAGCCGGCGCGCCAGGACCCATCGCCCGACGTTCTTGTGACCGACAGGCTGGTGCCTGCCGACGACAATGCCGTGCCGCCGCCAGTCGGTGCGGCCGAAACGGCCGAGCCTGCCGAGACAAGTGCACCGGCACCAGCCGATCCGAAGCCAGCCGAAACAGTTCAGACGACCGAGACAGTCGGCGCGGCGGAAGAACCGAAGCCGGACAGGCCGGAGCCCAAGCAGCCGAAGAAGGCAACCGCAAAGAACAAGCCGGCCAGGAAGGCCGAACCAAACGAGCCTGAAAAGCCGGCCCTGCGCAGGAAGGCGAGCAAGGCACTTGCGAAAGCCGATTCCAAGAAGAAAAAGACCGGCTCCGGCGGCCGCGACGAAACGGATGTCGCGCGCGGCATGGCCGACGGCAAGAAGGACGGCAAGATCCTGACCGCCAGCAGGGGCGGCAAATCAGGCATCGGCAATGCAGCCGTCACGAACTATCCCGGCAAGATCAGGTCAAAACTGGTGCGGGCCTTCAATTCGACACGCACGCGCGCCACCGGCACAGCTACGGTTGCCTTTACCGTCGGCTCGAACGGCAGCGTCCGGTCGGCCAGGCTGACGGGCAGTTCGGGTGTTGCCGCGCTGGACAAGGCCGCACTCGACGCAGTCCGCCGGGCTTCTCCCTTTCCCCCTATTCCAGACGGAGCCGGTCGCTCGGCCTGGCAGTTCGAGGTGCCGCTCGGTATCAGGTAGCGATCGTCCCCATGCCGGCACCAGTTGGCGCCGCCTGCCCGCGACACGCGAGCCCTGGCGAAACCCTCAGGCCGCGGCCAGCAGGCTGGCATTGCCGCCCGCCGCCGTGGTGTCGACGCAGACGGCGCGCTCGTGGGCGTAGGCGGCCGGATAATAGACTTCGCTGATCAGCGGCACGATCGGGCCGGCGCGCTCGGCGATGACCTTGCGCACGATGCGCGCGGCCTCGGGCGTGCCGGAAAAGGCGACGACATCGACCCGCAGCGAGCGCGCTTCGACCGGGTCCGGCCGCCCATCGATCGCCGCGAGCGGCAGGCCCTTGCCGGTCAATGATGAAAGTGCCGCCGGCGCGCCGGGTGCGACGGCGAGCACGGCATTGCCGGCGGCCAGCGCCTGGATCGTCTGCGCAAGCAGCGTATCCGCGTCGGGACCCAGACACAGCACGCGCCCGCGCGGCGACAGCGACAGCGTGTTGGCCTCGCCGGTCGGCCCGGGCAGGTCGACCTGGCCGAAATCGATGCCGGCGGCAGTGCCGATAGCCGCGGCGCCCTTGCCGCGCAGATGTTTCCTCAGGATGGCGACGCGATCCGGCCGCGTCGACCAGCCGCCAAACGCCGGGTCCGGCAGATTGTCGGCGAGCTCGGTCGCCGTCACCTTGCGGCCTTCGGCAAGATGGGTGCCGGCCTCCGGTCCCTTGCGGAAGCGTCGAAGATAATGTGGGCCGCCGGCCTTCGGCCCGGTGCCGGAAAGGCCCTCGCCGCCGAACGGCTGCGCGCCGACGACGGCGCCGATCTGGTTGCGGTTGACGTAGATGTTGCCGGCATGGATGCCATCGACGAAATGCTGGGCGCGGCCTTCGATGCGGGTGTGCAGGCCAAAGGTCAGGCCATAGCCTTTGCGGTTGATCGCAGCGATCACCGCATCGATCTCGTCGGCATCGAAGGTGGCGACATGCAGCACGGGGCCGAACACCTCGCGCTCCAACTCCTCGATGCCCTTGACCCGAAAGACGTGCGGGGCGACGAAGCGGCCGTCCTTCGGCGCTTCGAGCTTGGCGATCAGCCGGCCCTGCAGGCCCATTTTGGTGCAATAGTCACGGATCGACGCTTGCGCCTCGTCATCGATGACCGGGCCGACATCGGTCGAGATCCGCCACGGGTCGCCGAGGCTGAGCGCTTCCATCGCGCCTTTCAGCATCTCAAGCATCTTCTTCTCGACGTCCTTCTGGACGTAGAGAATGCGCAATGCCGAGCAGCGCTGGCCGGCGCTCTGGAAGGCGGAGGCGAGGATGTCGCGCACCGCCTGTTCGGGAAGTGCGGTGGAATCGACGATCATGGCGTTGAGGCCGCCGGTCTCGGCAATCAGCATGGCGTCAGGCGCGGCGGTGTCGGCGAGCTGCTTTTCGATCAGCTTGGCGACCTCGGTCGAGCCGGTGAAGCAGACGCCGGCAATGCGCGGATCGGCGGTCAGCGGGCCGCCGACCGTGGGGCCGTCGCCGGGCAGAAGCTGGATGATATCTTCCGGCACGCCGGCCTCGCGCAGCAGCTGGACAGCGCGGAAGGCGATCAGCGGCGTCTGTTCGGCTGGCTTGGCGATCACCGAATTGCCGGTGACGAGTGCCGCTGCAATCTGGCCGGTGAAGATGGCGAGCGGAAAATTCCACGGCGAGATGCAGGCGATGGCGCCGCGCGCCTCGGTGCCCGCCTCGGCATTGGCGGCCTCGGCCGCATAGTAGCGCAGGAAATCGACCGCCTCGCGCACCTCGGCAACGCCGTCGGCGAGCGACTTGCCGGCCTCGCGGCTGGCAAGCGCGAAAAACTCGACGGCATTGGCTTCGTAGAGATCAGCCGTGCGGTTGAGGATGGCGGCACGCTCGGCGACCGGGCGTCTTGCCCATGCCGGTTGTGCCTCGACGGCGATGCGCACGGCGGTCTCGACCTGCTTGGCGCCGGCCTCGCTGACCGTGCCGACCACTTCGGAAGGTTTTGCCGGATTGACCACCGGACGCTGCTTGCCGTAGCCGGCGGCGCGGCTGACCGGCTTGGCGTGCCAGCGCTCCGGCCCGGCGAACTCGGCCCTCGCCTTGTCGATCGCAGCCAGCGTCAGCGTGTCGGTGATATCGAAGCCCTTGGAATTGCGCCGGCCGGGGCCAAAGATCGCCGACGGCGGCACGATCGCCGGATTGGCGGCGGGGCCTTGTTTCTCCATCGTGTCGATCGGGTCGCGGGCGATGTCCTCGGGCTCGACCTCTTCATCGGTAAGCTGGTGGACAAAGGAGGAATTGGCGCCGTTCTCCAGCAGCCGGCGGACCAAATAGGCGAGCAGGTCGGAATGCGCGCCGACCGGCGCATAGATGCGGCAGCGCGTGCCTTCGGCCCGCCGCACCGTCTCATGCAGCGCCTCGCCCATGCCGTGCAGCCGCTGGAACTCGAACGTATCGCGGTCCGTCGTCATCGACAGGATGGCGGCGACGGTGTGGGCGTTGTGGGTGGCGAATTGCGGGTAGATCCGGTCGGTCATCGACAAAAGCTTCTTCGCGCAGGCCAGGTAGGAGACGTCGGTATTGGCTTTGCGGGTAAAAACCGGATAGCCGTCGAGCCCGAGCGTCTGCGCCCGCTTGATCTCGGTGTCCCAATAGGCGCCCTTGACCAGCCGCACCATGATGCTGCGGTCGTATTTCCTCGCCAGCTCATTGAGCCAGTCGATGGTGAAGGCCGCGCGCGGACCGTAGGCCTGCACGACGACGCCAAAGCCGTTCCAGCCGGCAAGCTCCGGTTCGGCCAGTACCCGTTCGATGACGTCGAGCGACAGGTCGAGGCGGTCGGCCTCCTCGGCGTCGATGTTGAGGCCCATGCGCGAATGGCGCGCCGCCAGCGCCAGCGACAGCAGCCGCTCGGCCATGACGGGCAGCATCTTTTCCTTCTGCGTCACTTCATAGCGCGGATGCAGCGCCGAAAGCTTGACCGAAATGCCGTGGTTCTGGCGGATGTCGGGGCCGTTGGCGCCGGCATCGAGCGAAGAGATGGCATCGGCATATGCCTTGAGGTAGCGCAGCGCGTCGGCCTCGGTGCGGGCCGCCTCGCCCAGCATGTCGAAAGAATAGAGATAGCCCTTCTGCGTCATCGGCCGGCCGCGCCTGACCGCCTCGGCAATGGTGCGGCCGAGCACGAACTGCTCGCCCATCTCGCGCATGGCGGCGGCGACCGCCTTGCGGATGACCGGCTCGCCCAGCCGGCGCACCATCGCGCGCAGCGTGCCTTCGATGCCGCCCTCGCCTTCGTCGAGCACGCGGCCGGTCAGCATCAGCGCCCAGGTCGATGCATTGATGAAGATCGAGCTCGAGCCGCCCGAATGCGCCGACCAGTCGTGCGGCGCGATCTTGTCGGCGATGAGGTCGTCCATCGTCTCGGTGTCGGGCACCCGCAGCAGCGCCTCGGCCAGGCACATCAGCGCCACGCCCTCCTTGGTCGAGAGGCCATAGGCGGACAGGAAGACCTCCATCAGCCGCGGATCGGACGAGCCGCGCACCGCGCGCACCAGATCGGCGGCACGGGCCGAAATCGCGTTGCGGTCTTGCGCGGACAGCCCGGCCGCCTCGGCCAGCCGCTTCACCGCCTGGTCTTCGTCGGGCAAATAATTGGCACGGATTTGCTGGCGGATGATGTCGAGCGCTGGCATGGCGGTCCTGTGGAGCGAGCATAAGGGAGCGGGCCGGCGGTCACCGGACCGAACGGCGCAAGCTAACATAAGTAGGGATTGCAGTCGGTCCAAAGAAGTCGACAGAACAGATCGATCGATCTATCATTAGGACTGATCACCTCCAATTCGACCAGGAATCCAGTGACAGAAGACCAATTGGACCGGATCGACAGGAACATCCTGTCGGCTCTGGGCAGCAATGGCCGGCTTTCCATGTCGGAACTGGCAGCGAAAGTCGGCCTGTCGAAGACGCCGGTGCAGGCACGGGTGAAACGGCTGGAGAAGGACGGCTTCATCAGGGGCTACCAGGCGATCATCGACCGTGAGCGCATGGGCGAAGGCCATGTCGCCTTCGTCCAGGTGAAACTGTCCGACACCCGCTCGGCCGCGCTCGACGCCTTCAACCGCGCCGTGCAGGCGGTGCCGGAGATCGAGCAGTGCCACATGATGGCATCGAGCTTCGACTATCTGCTGAAGGTCCGCACTACCGATATCGCCGCCTACCGCCGCGTGCTCGGCGAGCGCATCTCCGCCCTGCCGCACGTAGCCCAGACCTCGACGTTTGTCGCGATGGAGACGGTGAAGGATCGGTAGGAAACGCCGGCGGGACAGCGCCCCCCTCTGTCCTGCCG
The DNA here is from genome assembly GCF_040322715.1 of Mesorhizobium sp. M0106. Taxonomy (NCBI): domain Bacteria; kingdom Pseudomonadati; phylum Pseudomonadota; class Alphaproteobacteria; order Hyphomicrobiales; family Phyllobacteriaceae; genus Mesorhizobium; species Mesorhizobium sp. M0106. The sequence goes on from NZ_JAMYUA010000027.1 coordinate 41,228, forward strand.
GACATCTCCCCCTCCAGGGGGGAGATCGGTTGTCACTGCCGCTTTCGCCAATCTCTAAACGTCGCAGGAGTGAACGGCGCGCCGAAGCTGCCAATCTCCCCACTAGAGGGGGAGATGTCCGGCAGGACAGAGGGGGGCGCGAAGGATCGCTACCCCGCCGCCTTCACTCCGTCAGCGTCTTCAAAAACGCCACCAGCGCCGCGCGTTCGCGATCCGAAAGCTGCAGCGGGTGGATCTCGGATACGCCTTCGACACTTGCCGGCGCCTTGGAATAATGCGCCACCACCTCGTCGAGCGAGGAAAACTGCCCGGCGTGCATGTAGGGCGGCCGGGTGGCGGCACCGCGCAGCGACGGCGTCTTGTAGGCGCGGACGAGTTCCGGCCCGGTCTTGACCATGAAGCGCAACTCGCGGCAGGCGCTGGCATCGCCGTCGCGAAAGGCGCCGAAACAGTTGAACGGATCGGCCTCGACCTGCGCCACCGCCTCGACGCGGCCGCGATCCGGCGGCAGGCCCGCGACCAGCGGCACGCCGGTGTTGTGGAAGCTGCCGTCGGTAAAACGCGGGCCGTTGTGGCAGGTCACGCAATTGGCCTTGCCGATGAACAATTTCAGGCCGAGGATTTCCTCCGACGAAAAGGCGGCGTCGCCTTTCGGCTCGGCGCCCGCAGCCAGGTCGAGGGCAAAGCGGTCGAAGCGTGTCTGCGGCGGCGCGATCGAGCGCTCGAAGGCGGCGATCGCCTTGCCGATATTGGCAAAGACGCGGTTGACCTCCTCGGCTTGGCTGGCGGGCATGGCGTTCCAGGCCGCCTTCTCGGCATCGGTGCCGAACGGGCCGGCATTGGCCGGCACGCCCGAAAGGTCAGGCAGCGGCCCGAAGATGCGCTCGTAGCGCCCGCCGAAGCGGGCCTTGACGTAATGCGCGAAGGCGGCGCGGTTGCCGGCCTGCTCCAGCGGATTTTCGAGCGGTGTCAGCGCTTGCGCCCATAGGCTGTCGCGCCGCCCGTCCCAGAAGAACCAGGGATCATGCGCGACGCCGGCCAACGGCATGGTACGACGGTTGGTGCGGCCGACGCCGACCGCTTGCGGCAGGTCGTCCTGGAACTGCCGGTCGATCTTGTGGCAGGTCGAGCACGATACCGTGCCGTCGCCGCTCATCCCGGTGTCGAAAAACAGCGTCGAGCCGAGTGCCGCGGCGGCCGGCACATCGGCGAAGCGATTGGTGGTATCGGGCTTCAGCGGCGGCAGCTTGGATAGCGCCAGCGAGGCGATGGTCTGCTTTTCGGCATCGGAAAACTCCGGTCTGCCGCAGCCGGCAAGTACGGCCACCACCACCAACGCGAGAAGACTGGGAAACCGGCTCATCAGTGGCTCACAGCACCACATTGAAGACGACAGTGTCCGAACCGGCCGCAGCGGAAATGGCAAAATGCAATTGCCACCACCCGCTCATCGTGAATTTCACGCCGTCGATGCGATAGCGCCCCGCGCCGAGGTAATCGGTCGCCTGCGGGCTGGTCGGCAGACCGTGCTTGTGCTGCGGCATGCCGCCGGAAATCGTTATCGCAGCACCTTCCACCGGCGCACCTTCGACGGTTTTCAGCGTCAGCAGCCAGGATTCCAGTTCGCCCTGCCGGATGACGCCTTTCTCGGGCTCGAAAGTCGCCGCGAACAGCTTGTTCGCCGTCGTCTTGGAACGGCCGACGTCCGAGCTTGGTTGCGGTGCATGCGGCGCCGTCAGATAGACGATTGCCAGCACGCCGGCGAGCAAGGCAGCCAAGCCGAGGCCTCCAAGAAGATAACGCCATAACGATGCCAAACCCATTCCTGTTCTGCGGATAACGTTTCGCTGGGCAGATCGCGTCCCACGCCCCTGTGGGAAATCGCGCCCAGTGCAAGAATCCGCCGTCGCCAAGCATGGCGCTGCCGGCAGCAAAAAGCTACAGCACCGCAATTGCAGGATGGAGGAGTGCTTCATGGCAGGAATCGGCATCGCCTCGATCGGCGAGTGCATGCTCGAGCTTTCGGGCCAGGCCGGGCCGAACTGGCGCATGGGCTTTGCCGGCGACACGTTCAACACTTTGTGGGCGCTGCATGCTTTGAGCGGCGAGCGGCCGGCGACCTATGTGTCGGCCTTCGGCGACGACCCGTTCTCACGCGACCAGATCAAGTTCCTGGCCGAGAACGGCATCGGCATCGGCGCCAGCCCGGTGATAGCGGGCGCCCGCCCCGGCCTCTATGCGATCACGCTGACCGGCGCCGAACGTTCTTTCACCTACTGGCGGGCCGATGCGGCCGCAAGGCAGTTGGCTTCGGACCCAGCCGCATTGCAGAAAAGCCTTGAAAACCAAGCGCTTGTCTATTTTTCCGGTATAACTTTGGCAATCCTCAACGAGGCTCCACGCAAGGTACTGCTGACGGCCGTGGCCAAGGCGCGCGCGGCCGGCTCGCTGATTGCCTTCGACCCCAATTACCGGCCGAGGCTGTGGCGCCAAAGCGAGGAAGCGCAGGCCGCGATCCTCGAGGCGCTCGCCGTCGCCGACATCGCGCTACCGACCTTTCCCGACGAGCAGATGCTGTTTGGTGATACAACACCGCAGAAAACAGCTGAACGGCTGCGAAAGCTGGTCGGCGAAGTCGTCGTCAAGAACGGCGAGGAACCGGCGCTGATCGCGCAAAACGGAACCTCGCAATCGGTGCCGGCGGTACACGTCGCCACCCCGGTCGACACCACCGGCGCCGGCGACTCCTTCAACGGCGCCTACCTCGCCGCTCGCCTTGCCAGCCATGCCCCGGCAGAGGCGGTGCTGCGCGCCCATCGCGTCGCCGCCGCCGTCGTGCAGGTGCGCGGCGCCCTGGCGCCGTTCGAGACGCTCAAGGCTGCGTTCGAGGCAACTGCTATCTGACCTTGATGACGACCTTGCCCTTGGCGCGTCCTGTTTCGACATAGGCCAGGGCGTCATTGGTCGCCTCGAATGGAAAGACCCGATCCACAACCGGGCGGATCGCGCCGGCTTCGATGAGAGCGGTGATTTTGCTCAGCTGATCGCCCTGCGCCCACATGAAAAGGAACGAAAACTGCACGCCGCGGCGCTTGGCTTTGGCCCGAATTCCGCGACTCAGGAAGCTGAGCACCAGCCTCAGCATTAAGTTCAGTCCCTTTTCCCTGGCAAATTCGGCATCCAGTGGACCGGAGATGGAGATGAGCTTGCCACCCGGTTTCAGCACCCTCAGGGATTTTTCCAGTGTCTTGGCGTCCTGGCTGTTCAAGACGACATCGTAGCCCGACAGAACTTTCTCCAAGTCGTCTTTCCTGTAGTCGACGACGACATCGGCGCCGAGACTTTTGACCAGATCGGCACTCGCCGCGCTCGCGGTTGTCGCAACGGTCGCGCCGAGGTGCTTGGCCAACTGAATAGCAAATGTCCCGACGCCGCCGGAACCAGCCTGAATGAAGACCTTCTGCCCCTTCTTCAGGTTTGCCCGTTCGATGAGCGTCTGCCAGGCGGTGAGACCGACCAGGGGAATCGACGCCGCCTCTTCCATACTGAGATTCTCGGGCTTCAAGGCTACGTCGGCCTCATTCACGGCAATGAATTCGGCGAATGTCCCAATCCGGCCGTCGCGCGGCCGCGCATAGACCTCGTCGCCGGCCTTGAACTTGCTGACTTTCGATCCCACGCGGATAACCTTCCCAGCCACGTCGTGGCCCAGGATGAAGGGCCGGCGATAGGGCAGGATGAGCTTGAATTCTCCGGTTTTGACCTTGGAATCGAGCAGGTTCACCCCTGCGGCATGGACCTCGACCAAGACATCGCTGTCCTGGAGCTCCGGCTCCGGCATTTCGGCCAGCCGCAGGGTGCCCTTTTTATTATACTTATCGACAACGAATGCCTTCATGGCAGTTACTTTCTAAGAATGTCTGTTGCTGTTCGGGACGAAACAAGCCGAACGTTTTCAGCTGCATGGCCGCCCTGCGGCAAGGCCTCAGCCTCGAGGAAGGACAGCGCCTTCGGGACAAAATCGGCGTAGTTCTGAAATACCCCGCCATGCCCGGCATCCGGGTAGATGACCAGATGCGCCCCAGGGATACGCCCGGCGAGATCGTAGGTATTGCTGCTCGGCACCATCCTGTCCTGGTCGCCATTCGCAACCAAAGTGGGAATGCGGATGGTGCTCAGGTCTTGTGGCGCCTGGAGTCCGTAGGCCTTGATCGCCTTGAGTTGCGCGCCGAACGCGCTCAGCGATATCGCCTTGTCCCGGTTGTTCCGGCGCTCCTTCAGCCGTTCCAGAAATGCGTTTGCGGCGCGGCGCCCATTCGGCGTTCTTGTGAAGAAGAGATAGTACTTCGGATCCCGAAAAGTCAGCGCGCCCTTGATCATGTCCACGATCGTCAGCGGCGTCACCTTGTCGATGCCTTGCCCACCGGCCGGCCCCGTGCCAGCCAGGATGAGTTTGCGCACAAGCTTGGGCTCGGTCAGCACAATCTCTTGCGCCACGAAGCCGCCGAGTGAAAAGCCGAAGAGATCGACTTCTTCGAACCCCAGCGCCCGGACAAAGGCGATTGCATCCCGCGCCATGCCGGAAATGGTCGACGGAGTTTTGCCACCCGAAGCACCGATGCCGCGATTGTCGAAGGCAATTACCCGCCGGGTCGCAGCGAGGCCATCGACGATGCGCGGATCAAAATTGTCCAGCTGAGCAGCCAGATGGTTGAGCAGGATCACTGGCACGCCCGTCCTGGGCCCGAGTTCCCTGTACGCAAAAGCTATGCCGCCGACATCGACGGAGCGCGTTGGCGCGTCATGGAACAACGCCGGTGAACGCGGCGACCGATTGGATCTATGTGTCATGCTTGGCGCCTCCGTTTCGTAGGGCCTGGCCAAATGTGTCGTAGTTGCTAGTCGCATGTGCGTGAAATCCTCTGGCTCGCCGTTGTTCAGACCGGCAGTCGGAACTGCTTGCGCAGGCTCTTGTCGAAAATCCCCGCGGGGGCAAAGCGGCGCAGCAGGCTGACCTGGCGCGCTGCGTTGCCAGCGGTATAGCGCCGTCGCGGGCGGGCATCGGTCGCTGCCTTGACAACCACATCCGCCACCACTTCCGGCCGATCGGCTTTGGGCATCACATCGCCCAGCAGCGCCTTGAGCCCGGCTCGAGCCCGATCGTATTCCTTCAACAGCGAATCCGGCTCGATGCCGTTCTGGTCGAAGACGGTGCGGACGAATGCCGGCTCGATGACGGAAACGCGGACGTTGAAGGCGCGCACCTCGTGGTCGAGCGATTCCGAATAGCCTTCGAGCGCGTGCTTGACCGCCGAGTAATGAGCTGAGTATGGCGCGGGTACCAGTCCCAGAATGGAGCCGATATTGATGATGCGCCCTTCGCCGCGCCGCCGCATCGACGGCAACACCGCATTGGTCATTCGCATGACGCCGAACAGATTGACGTCGAACAGGGCTTGTACCTGGGCGACCGAGGATTCCTCGGCGCCTCCTAGCAGACCGACACCGGCATTGTTGACCAGGAGGTCGATCCGGCCGGTCTGCGCGAGCACGGTGGCAACGAGCGCATTGACGGCCGCATCATCGGTCACGTCGCATGCCAGCATGGTCACTCCGCCCGGACCATTACTGGTCTTGCGGCGACTTGTCCCGAAGACAGTGAAACCCGCCCGCGCCAAGGCCTCGGCGCTGGCGCGGCCGATGCCGGAGGAGGCTCCGGTCACGATTGCGGTTTTTTCAGAATTCCCATTCATTTTTGATGTTCCAGGTCGAGAGGTCTAGCTTATTTCCACAAATTGAATTATGGTCGTAATATCCGATTATGAGCATAATGCAATAGCAGGACAGGAAAGAAAGACCATGCGCTACGAAAAGGGCCGAAAAGACGCGTCACGCAGCCGGATCATGGAGGTCGCCGCCGAACGTTTTCGATCTGACGGCATCGCGGCGTCCGGGCTGGCAACCATCATGAGCGACGCCGGGCTGACGAACGGCGCCTTCTATCCGCACTTCCAGTCGAAGGCGGAGCTCGTCCGTGAAAGCGTGGCGGCGGCCTTGGACGCGCAGTCGCATGAAGTGCAGGAAGCATTGGCCGCCGGCGGTCCGGAAATGGCCATAGAGACGTATCTATCGGCCGAGCACCGGGACAATCCTGGAAAGGGTTGCGCTTCGGCCGCGTTGTTGCCGGAAATCGCGCGGCAGCCGCCTGAAACGCGAGCCCTCTATGCCGAGCGCGCTCAATCCCTGGTGCGCCAGATAGCTGAAGCTCTGCCGCAGACGAACGATCCCGAGGGCGCTGCGTTGGGCATGTTTGCAACGCTCATCGGCGCGCTTCAACTCGCGCGCGCCGTGGAAGGAACGGAATTGTCGGATCGTATCCTAGCGGCGGGAGCAGCTGCCGCAAAGGCGCTGATCCGGCCGGTTCAAGACGAGGTGGCCTCCTGATGGCAGCCCGGATTATTCGGCCGGCTCGAATCTGCCTTGCACCAAGACTGTCTCCACCGGCCCAAGCGGATTGATGATCCGGCTAACCAGGACTTCGATAAGTTTGCGTCCAACACCCGCCATATCCACGGAATGAACTCCGATCTTTGCCGGCAGGAAGCGTGCCAGCCGCGTGCTGTCACGGGTGACGATGTGGACGTCGCGGCCTGGTGTAAGATCCCGCTTGCCGAGAGCGTGCAACGCTCCCAGAAGGCCCAGTTCGTTGGCGCACGCCAAGCCCGTTGGCGGATCTGATGACGCCAGCAAGCGATCGAACCAGCCTGCGCTCGATTCCATGGTGAACATGCCATGACCGATCAGCGATTGGTCGATCGGAATACCGGCCTCGGCCATTGCCCTTCCATACCCGGCAAGACGCATAGCACTCGTCTGGTCCTCCGGAACGAGAAGTTGCAGCGCAATGCGTCGACAGCCCTTATCCATGAGCCGCCGGGTCGCCTCGTAGGCAATCTGTTCATTATCGACATCGACATAAGGATACGCGATATCCAGGTCGGTTCTTCCAAACGCAACGAACGGCATGCGTTTATCCAGCAGCAGCTTGACGCGCGGATCAGCCGACACCAGGCGCGTGATGATCAGGCCGTCTGCGCTGTGCGCCTGAAGCTGCCGCTGCACACTCTCAACGGGATCGTCGTCGGGAGTGGTGGAATAGATGGACAGACTATAACCGGCTTGCCGCGCCGCCAGCGTCATGCCTTCGATTAAAGGAAGCTTCAACAGATCGGACAGATGGTCTCGTGTTTCCATCGGGAGTACGGCCGTCAGCGTCTGCGTTCGACCGGTTTTGAGCGCGCGACCATGATGATTTGGTAAATAGCCGACCCGCTTAGCCGCCTCCTTGACGCGGGCTATGGTCGAGGGCTGCACTTCCGGTCCATCTTTCAGAGCGCGGGAAACCGTGGTCACCGAGAGCGAAAGTTCCGCGGCGATCTGCTTTAGATTGGCCATTGTTCGCCCGACTTCATTTGCGAAAGCGCCGGCTGATTTGCTGACCGCCATAACGTTACCGAATTCGACATCCCGGTCAATCGAACTCCCGTAGGAAGCAGCTTGACTCCAGTGCATTGAGATGCAATCGTAACGTTACGATTACAAAATAAGGGCTCTTTTGAGCGATGTTTGATAAAGTTGGGGAGGAGAACCTATGTCCTGGCTACGCATTTCCTTAACAGCATTCGCAATCTCGGCTGCCCTGCCCGTTCATGCGCAGACGGTCACCATCACGACCGCAGGTGGGGATTATGGTAACGCCATGAAGGAGGCCATGTGGGGCCCGGCTGCAAAAGAGCTTGGCTATGATGTCCACGAGGAGACCCTAAGCGACGGCCTGGCCGCCTTGAAGATGCAGGTCACCTCGGGTGCGGTCACGACCGACGTCATTCACCTGGGTTCGCCGGAAGGTGCCCAGGCGGCCGCACAATCGCTGCTGGAGCCGCTCGACTACAAGATCATCGATCCGAAATCCGTGCCGGAGGGTGCGAAGTCCGACTACTGCTATCCGTTTGACTCCTATGGCACCGTCATGTCGTGGAACACCAAGACCTATGGCGAGAACCCGCCGAAGACGTGGGCTGAATTCTGGGATGTTGCCAAATTTTCTGGCCGTCGCGCGTTGCGCGCCAATGCGCAAGACTCGATCGAGATCGCGCTTCTCTCCGATGGCGTGGCACCGGCGGACGTCTATTCCGTGCTCAGCACCCCGGAAGGGCTAGAGCGCGCCATCAAGCGGCTTGAAGCGATCAAACCAGATGTCGCCGTGTGGTGGACCTCGGGCGCCCAGTCCGCGCAGTTGCTGAAAGACGGTGAGGCGGATTTGGTCATTACCTGGAACGGACGCGCCCAAACCGTGAAAGCAGATGGCGGCGCGGCTGACTACACGTTCAAGGGTTCGGTCATCGGCACGGACTGTCTTGGGGTGCCGAAGGGAGCGCCGAACAAGGAAGCCGCGATGAAGCTCATCGCAGCGATGACGCAGCCCGCGCGGGTTGCCAAGCTGACCGATTTCATTGCCTACGGCCCAGTCAATCCTGCGGCATATGAGGGTGGCCTTATTCCCGAGGACCGTCTGAAGACCCTTGCGACCGCGCCTGAAAATGCTGGCACTTCGGTGTTTTCCAATTCAGAATGGTGGGTCAAGAATGGCGAGGCTGCCCAAAGAGCCTTCGATGAAATGATGGCTCGCTGACTCTCAGCTCTGACGCATGTCGCGCAAAAATGTGCAGCGCGCGACAACGACATGCATGAAAACAAGAACCTAAAGCGCGTCGCGTGAAGCCGGTCGAACGCGACGCGCTTTAAGGCTGGAGCACATCATGAAGTCGCTCGCGATCACCATCGAAAGCGTGCACAAGGCTTATGAGTCCTACGTCGCACTGGATGATGTTTCGCTCGACATTCAGGCTGGCGAATTCCTCACGCTGCTAGGGCCATCGGGATCGGGCAAGACCACGTTACTCATGGCTCTGGCCGGTTTTGTCCGGCCGGATTCCGGTAAACTTTTCTTGGGCGATCGAGACATCACCCGCCTGCCGCCCAACAAACGAGACATCGGCATAGTATTCCAGAATTACGCCTTGTTTCCCCACATGAATGTCCTGGCGAACGTCGCGTATCCGCTGGTGCTGCGCAAGGTACCGAGAGCGGAGGCGCGTCAGCGGGCGCTTGATACCTTGGCCCGCGTGAAGCTGGATGGTCTGGCGGAGCGCAATATTGCCGCACTATCCGGCGGCCAACGTCAACGGGTGGCATTGGCGCGGGCTATCGTCTTCGAACCGCGCGTGATGTTGATGGACGAGCCGCTGTCGGCGCTCGACAAGAACCTGCGCGAGACCATGCAGTATGAGATCCGGCGTCTGCATGATCATCTACGGATCACCACGATCTATGTAACCCACGACCAGCGCGAAGCGCTGATTATGTCTGACCGGATTGCGGTGATGAATTCTGGCCGCATCCAGCAGATAGATACGCCGCAGCGGATTTATGATCGTCCATCGACCCGCTTCGTCGCGGAGTTCATGGGCGAGGCCAACATTGTGGCCCCGGGCTCAGCGCGCAGAATCGACGGCGCCGAAGCATCACGCGAAACTCTGATGATCCGCGCCGAAAGCTTCCATCTTGATGCGAAGCTCGTCGGGGGAGACGGAGTGGCTCTCGAAGGAATACTGCGCGCCAAAGCGTTCCGCGGCGAGAACTGGCTTTTGACGCTGGCGCTTGACGGCGGGCAAGAGGTTCTTGTCTGCATTCCGGCAGCGCTGGCCGGCGGCTGCGCCGAGCTTGCCGCCGGTCAGCGGATGACCGCATATGCACCGGCAGCGAAGGTTCACGCGATACCGGGAGCGATGGCGTGACCGTCGTCCGGGACCCGGCGCTCGCGGCGGATGCGCGGCGCGAGCGGCGGTTTTTTCTTTCACTTTCGCTCCCGGCGCTGTTCATCGTTGGACTGGCGGCGATACTGCCCATCCTTTGGATCATCCGGCAATCCTTCCTGACCACCGGGGGCGAGTACTCCGTCGGCAACTACGAGAAGGTCCTTTCGAGCGGACTGACGTGGTCGGCGCTCGTCACGACCCTCGAACTATCCTTGGGTACGCTGGCGGCCTGCATTGTTCTCGGTACCCCTCTGGCGCTGGCTCTGGCCAGCGTCAGACCAAGGCTGGCCAACGTGCTCATGGCGTTCGTCATGCTGCCGCTGTGGACCTCTATTCTGGTGCGTACCTATGGTTGGCTCGTGCTCTTGCGGCGCGACGGCCTGATCAACGCGGCTTTGACCGGTTCAGGCCTGACGGCGGAGCCATTGCCGCTGGTCTACAACTTCACGGGAACGCTCATCGGCATGGTGCACTACATGCTGCCACTTTTTCTGCTGCCTGTTTATGCTGCGATGCGCGATATCGACCCAAATCTCATTCGCGCGGCTGCGAGCATGGGAGCCACTCTCAGGCAGGTCATCCGCACAGTCATTATGCCGCTTTCGGCGGGCGGCATCTTCTCGGGTTCGATCATCGTCCTCATCTACGCCATAGGTTTTTTCATCACGCCGGCGGTGCTTGGCGGCGGCAAGGTAAATCCGCTCTCTACCCGGATCGAGCGTACACTATCGACCTTTCAGGACTGGGGGTCGGCAAGCGTCCTGGGCATTCTGCTCCTCGTTCTTATGGCGCTGATCGGTGTGATGTTGCTGGCGGCACGCCGCCTGGTGGCCCAGAACACCGTGGAAGCCTCCCATGCTTGAAGCCTATCCGCAAAACAGGCTCGCCCGCATTTTGCTCTGGAGCTTTGCCGCTCTTGTCATGGCATTTCTGATGCTGCCGACGCTCGTGGTGGTGCCGCTTTCCTTTTCGGCGTCGAATCTCCTCGAGTTTCCGCCGCACGCCTACTCGTTGCGCTGGTACGAGAACTTCTTCGGCTCGGCAACGTGGATGGCCGCGCTCAGAACGAGTTTGATCCTTGGGACTTTGACGGCGTCGATCACGGTGCCTTTCGCGCTGCTCGCCTGCATTTCAATGAATCGGCTGGGCGGAAAGACCGCTGCGGCCATCCAGAGCGTCCTGCTGACCCCCTCGATCACCCCAGGTATCCTGCTTGCGATCGGTCTCTTCTTTGTGTTGGCCGCACAACATCTGATCGGAACGCTATTCGGTGTGCTGGTCGGACATGTGGTGCTGGCAGTTCCGGTCGCCTGCATTGTGTTGCTACCCGCTGTCGCCCGCTTTGACTGGAACCAGGTTCAGGCGGCGCGCAGCCTCGGTGCAAACTGGGCCAGGTCCATTGGCGGAATCATCGTTCCGCAACTTCGGATCAGCTTGCTGTCGGCGACATTGATGGCGTTCCTGACTTCGCTCGACGAGTCCGTGATTTCGATCTTCATCGCAAGCGGTCGCAACAGCACGATGCCGAAGCTTATGTTCCTGTCGCTGCGCGATCAGATCGATCCGACCATTGCGGCGATCTCGACATTGTGGACCGTCATCGTCGTGGCCGTGGTCCTGATTGTGACCCTTCGCCAAAAATCCTGACCGAGACTGGAAACATGCCCACCAATTACCATGCAGCCGACGATCTGACGGATCATTCGACGGACATCCCTCAGGTAGGGTTGGCCATCATCACCGGGTCGGCAAACTGGGGGCTTGCCTTCCCGGAAGATGTCGAATTCGATGGTGTGCGCACCTTGCGGCGCGACATGAGTTTTGAAACACCTTTCGGTCGCACCGACAACTGGAAGCTGCTCGAATTCGATGCGTCGATCACAGCGGAAGGGAGAGCAAAACGCGCGCTGTGCATGTATTCGCACGGCAATCCCCGCGACCGTATCGACCATTCCTGCCATCGCCGCGCGTTCTGGGTATTGATGCGGGCGGGTGTACGGCAAGTTCTCGCCTGCTCGACTGTAGGCGCCGTCAACAAGGCGATCCAGCCGGGCGACATGGTGGTGACCGCCGATATCATTGAACTGACGCAGACCCCGTTTTCACTGCTTCCTGACCGTCAGAGCTTTGACTGTTCGGGCAAGCAAATCGTGTGTCCAAGATGTGCGGCGGTTCTGGTCGAAACGGCCCGCCGTCATTGGCCAGCCGAATGCCGCGTTTATGGCATCGAACAGCAGTTGGTGGCTGCCCATTGTTATGGGCCCCGGCTGACAACGCCTGCCGAAGCCTTGGCATATCGGGGCATGGGGGCGGATGTACTCAACCATTCCATCGCCCCTGAGGCGACCTTGTCGCGCGAGATCGGCGCGTGTTTCGTGCCTTGCGCGTTCGTGACGGCGGGCTTCAACGACTATATGGATCGCAATCGCCAGAAATTGCTGCAGGAGGACGTGCTGCCCAGTCTCTCCATGACAGCCTCGCGGGTCGCGCTGGAGACCGCCGCGCGACTTCCCGCTGATCCAGAATGCTCCTGTCACGGCTTGAAGTCGCCTCAGCCGAAAGAACGCTCCAGCCGGTTCTGAGATAACCCGCCAGATAGCTGAGGCTCTGCCGCCGACCAAAGATCCCGAGGGCGCTGCATTAGTCGGCGGGAATGAGCACAGAGCGCCATTTGCTGACAATCATGGCGCTTCACCATTGCGGTCGTTCTCGCTACGACCTGATGCGGACCCGAAGCGGATGGTCGTTTGATCCGGTTAAACTCAACGCGCCACCCGACCACGTGCGCCATCTCGAGACGTTCGCGAAAACCTCCACGTCGGTCGCGACTCGACCATGGAGCGGAAGTACAGGCGAAGTACTGTTTCGTTCGAGATGGCCTGGTTCAATCTCCAGCATCCTCCTCCTGCCAAACTGGCCGGAGCGAATGCCGGCCGCGAGCGAGTGGCCTTTGAGCGTAGCTCAGAGCGTCTTGCTCATCATCAGGATCGGAACCGGAGCGCCGCCACGGTCATCGACGAATTTCTCGGCGGGTTGGTAGCCGCAGGCTCGATAGAGCGGCTCTCCTGCCATCGTGGCTGCCAGATCGGCACGGCGGAAGCCCTCAGCCTTAGCGGCACGTTCACACAGCGAAAGGATAAGGCGGCCGACGCCTCGCCGGACAAAGTCCGGATGCGTATACATGGCTCTGATACGCGCCGCGTCCGTGGCTGGATCAAGCAGTGCCGCGTTGCGTCCCGGTGACTGATCACCACCATACATGGTCGTGCGCCGGCTCCAGCCACCGCAGCCTGCCAGGACGCCCTCGTGCTCCACGACGAAATAGGTGCCATCATCGACAAGCTGCGTGTCCAGCCCCATGATTGCGCGGCTGGATCGGATCTGGTCATCGTCGAGAAACGGTTTCTGGAGTTCGGAGATCGCTGCATCCATGAGCGCAATCATGGAGGCGAGGTCCTCGCGTCGCGCTATCCGGTGCCGAAAGTCTTCACTGGCCATGTTCAAGCACGCCATGAGGCGAAACAAACGCACGATATGGCGAATTTCGTTCCGTCAGAAGACCAAAATATTCGCTGCTGCGGCAGCCTTGGGACGCCTGTCGACAGCAGGCCGAAGGTATAACCAATGACAGTCATTCTGGCAGACCCGCCATGCGATAACCTTCCACGATATGCCGGCGCACGTCTTCGGCTGGGAATGGCTGCGAATCCGACCAGTGCCGGATAGTGAAGTGCGGATTGCTTATCATGAACATTTTCGCCTCCCAGCGCGCTTCCTCCAAACGGCCAAGTTGCGCAAGGCTTGCTGCAAGCAGGCGTCGTGAAGTCGTGCGATAGGTTTCGGGCCTGCGCAGCGTTTGGATCGCCGATTCGTAGTCGCCCAGGGCATATTGGGCCTGGCCCAACATCCAGTAATACCAACCGGGCGGGTGAGGGTTGAGTCGCAGTGCCCTGCGGACCTGCTCTATGGCTTCGGCAGGTTGGCCCTTTTCCGTCGTCAACTCGGCCTGCATTGCCCAGGCGTCGGCGTGGTTGGGGTCCAACTCGTGGGCAGCATCGAATTCGGCATCCGATTCCACCCAGCGACTCTCATGTCCAAGTATGACGCCCAATACCCATCTGTTCCCGGCGTCGTTCGGGTCGAGTTCGACCGCCAGCTGTGCTTCGGCGAGCGCTCTTGCGCGGTTGGGGTCCATCGGTTCGTCCCAGAACTCCCAGCCCAGCCAGAGGTTGAGTGCCAGCCAACGGTGCGCCTCCGCGTATTCCGGGTCGAGCGCGATTGCCCGGTCTAGCAGCAAAATGGCCTCTTTCGCGGTGAGCGCGGTTTGCAAGCCAAGGGCCCGGGCACGCACACAGAGATCATAGGCCTCCAGGTTGCTCGGTCTGTTGCGCGCCGGCGCGGTGGTCAGGCGTCCAACCAGAGCCTCGACAATCTTGCCGGTCACCTCGTCCTGAACGGCGAAGATATCTTCTAGGCTCCGGTCGAATCTTTCGGCCCAAAGGTGGTCACCCGCGATCGCGTCGATCAGTTGGGCGTTGATACGCACCCGTCCAGCGGCCCGCCGTGCACTACCTTCAAGAAGATGGCGAACTCCCAGTTCTCGCGCGATGCGACGCACATCCACGTGCCTGCCTTTGTATGCAAATGCCGAGTTGCTGGCGATGACGAACAACTCGCTTGTCCTCGACAGATCCGTGATCAAGTCTTCGGTGAGGCCATCGACAAATGCCTCCTGCTCCGGATCATTGCTCATGTTCGTAAAGGGGAGGACGGCAATGGAGGGCTTGGCGGGGAGCTGCAGAGGCGCTTTCTCCGCGAACCCGCCATCGTCCGATGCGGTCGACAGCCGGATCCGGTAGACAGACACTGGTTCGGTGACGTTCTTGATCGCTTGCGGACCAAGTTCGTCGAAGCCGCAATCGAGCTTCCGCTTGACTTGGTCGTAGACGCTGCCGGACACACAGACGTCTCCTGCCCCGGCCATTGCCTGGAGCCGCACTGCGACAATGACGCCGTCGCCGAACAGATCGCCGTCCTCGACAACGACATCGCCCAGATTGATGCCGATATGCAGGTAGATTCTCCGGTCGGCGGTCACACCCTCGTTTGCGGCCGCCATCCGCTTCTGAAGGTCCACGGCGCATGACACGGCGTTCACCGCGCTTCCGAACTCGACCAGAACGCCATCACCCATCAGTTTCACAATACGGCCATGACGGTCGCGGACGAGTGGTTCGAGGATTTCCTTCCTCCTCCTCCTTAAAGCGGCCAACGTTCCTTGCTCGTCCTGGTCCAGAAGTCGACTGTAGCCCACCACGTCGGCAGCCAATATGGCGGCAAGGCGGCGTTGGGCGCGTTCTTCGGCCATTTCGCGTTGCTTTCATTGAAAGCAGAAAAGCGAATTTTATGCCGCCCATTTCAAAAGTCTATCAGGTTGACTTCGAGGCTCGATCGCCAAGCAGCTACATAGGGTGATCGCGCCTGTCGATTGTCCCCACTGGGGCCACGACTTGGGCTTGGGGCTCGTCTTGGAGAAGGTCAGCAAGGGGTCAGTGCCGAGTGCCGCGAATGTCGGCTATCGGGCAGTGAAATGGGCCGACGAAGGGCAGCTCAGGGTCAGATCGCGTCATGCGACGCTCGCAACTGATCGACTGCAAGGGTCGGAACTCGGTCGTCTTAGAGTGATTTGGGTTTTGGCGGCTAGAGCGACCCGGCATGAGGTGGTCCGGACTGTGAACGAGGGGGTCGGCAGAGCGCGTCTCATAGGGGGCCACAAGCCAGTGCCCCGCCGCCGACAAACACCGGCGGGCGGGTGCCTCGGGGACACGATGGTAGATTGCCAATGCGTTCGCGGGTGTGGCCTTAAGTCGCAAACTATTGGCTTCAGAAGCAGGGCGTCGGGCTTCATTGACGGTGCTACCAACACCATATAGTCCGTAGCCCTCCCAAACGAGAGAAGCTCGCCCCGACGGGTCGCACTGCGGCCGTCAGCCGGCAATTGCTGTGAACTAGGAAACCATCATGCCTGAAAATATCAGACTAACTTCGAGAGACGTCCCTCTCATTCAGCTAGGCCTCTATCAGTGCCGCTTCCCGGTGAGCGAAGACCCGTCAGTACCCGGCGGCTATCGTTTTTGTGCTGGGCCAACTTCGCCGGATCGCGTCTACTGCGATCACCACCACCACATTGTGACCGCCGTGGACCCTCGTCGAGCCCGTTCGGGTCTCCACCTCGCTCAACGACGCGCCGCGTAAGTCTGGCTGGCGGCGGCCTCCCGGCCAGGCGCTATGCGCTCCAATGGCTACGACCTTTCCGTCGGCTCGGTCTGGCCCATCCTCCCTTATGCCGTCTTCGCCGATGTCTCCCCCTTCGCCCGATTGAGAACGACGACTTCTCGCCGAAGCGATCGCTTCGGAATGCCGTCGTAGCCCGACCCGAAGCTCAGTGAGCTTTTGTAGAGGTCGAGGGTCCAATCCAACGTCTGGACTCCACTGGAGTGCCTGCACTCGAGAGCGATTGGCTCTCCGGCAGCCGATAAGGACCCAAATTTAAGCGCCACTTGCCGCCATTCATCGTTTGGCCAGTGAACTGTCGCTTTCGATGCACAGCGGTCGTTCCTGGCAACGCGCGCCGTTCGCGCGCTGGCGAGCAGCGGCCCTCGCCTTTCTTTGCACAGGGGTGTTCTATGGCTGCCCGAGAGGCTTCGCCTCCCCCGTCTCGCATTCCGACAATCGCACAGGTTTGGCGAGTTTCGCCAGCGCCTCGGGCTTGGCGCAAGCCGGAAAGCCGGCGAGCGGCATTGTTTCAATAAACCGGCTGCGCTCTTTAGTGCTCAAGCCCACTTCATTAATCATGCTCTCGACGGTCAGGTCCGGGTACTGCTTGAGAGTTTCCCTAACCGAAGCATTCGCCTCATCCATTCGACCCAGAGCCGCAAGGGAGCTGCTAAGCACCACCCACTTCCACTTGTCGTAGTTGTTAGGCGTCATGCGCTCCAGCATCTTCAACGCGTCCTCATATCGGCCGGCCATAAAATAGGCAGGGGCGAAGAAGTTGGACGTCCACATCGGGTAGTTCGGGTCGAGCCGCATTACTTGGTCGACCATCTGAGCGCCGCGTTCGGGTTCATTGAAGCGTGCCGCAAAGCCGGTATAGAATGTCAGGATTTCGGACGAACCGGGAGCTAGACGAAGGGCCGTGTCCAGCTCAGCCTTGGCGCGGGCGTTGTCGCCCTTCTGGCTGAGGCTCATACCAAACACGGCGTGTGCCTCAGCGTCACTTGGATCGAGCCGCACCGCGCGTTCGGCCACATCGGCAGCCGCCTTGATCTCGCTCTCGGGATTGATACCGAAGCCAGCCAATATACCATGAGCATGATAAAGTTCTACCCAGGCCCGGGCCAGCCCGGGGTCCAGCTCAACGGCGCGGTTGAGAAGCGCGATGGCCTCCTCCTCATCCGCTATGGTGATCTTTTCAATCTTCTCGGTCCCGAGCAGATAATAATCATAAGCATTCAGGTTTTCAGGTCGTTTACGTTTGGCCGCGGCCCGCCCGGCCGCCTGAATCAACCCTACGCCGCCGCCCAGACGGTTGGTGACTTGCTCTGCGATCTCGGTCTGGACGGCGAAAACGTCCTCAGCAGGCCGGTCCCAACGATCCGACCAAAGATGGTTGCCGGTTTGTGCATCGATCAACTGCGCGGTGACCCGCACCCGCCCATTTTGCCGCTGGATAGAGCCTTCTAGTACGAAGCCGACATGGAGCGCACTTGCTACCTGGCGGGCATCCACCGGCTTGCCTTTGTAAACTTCCGTCGAATTCCGGGCCACGACCTCAAGTTCGGGAAACCGCGCGAGGTCGGTTATGATATCCTCAGTCAAGCCATCGGCCAAACGCCCGGTGGCCTCGTCGCCGCCATAATTATTGAAGGGCAGCACCGCGACCGATGGCTTGGCCCCCAGCGGCGCGGGCTGAAAGAACCACCAGGTCCCTCCACCCGCCAGAGCCAGCACGACGATGGCCGCTGCAGTCGTCCTGGTCCAGCGCGGCATCGCCTTGCGTAAGGTCCAACGCACCCGCTTGCCATCGAGCCTCAGTCGGTACATCCGCACGGGGCGGCTGATGTTCTTGACCTGCTGCTCGCCGGCGAAATCGAGGGGCAAATCAAGCTTGCCCTGCAGATGGTCAAAGGCCGTGCCCGATACGATCACGCCGCCCGGCTCAGCGAGTTGCTGCAACCGCGCGGCGACATTGACGCCGTCGCCATAGACATCGCCGTCAACCAGCGCAACGTCGCCCAGATTGACCCCGATGCGGAACACGATGCGCTCAGGCTCTGGCAGACCTTCATTGCGCGCGGCCGCCGCGCTTTGGATTTCCGCTGCGCAGGCGACTGCGTCGACCACGCTTTCGAAGGCGACAAGCGCGCCATCGCCCATCAACTTGACGACGCGGCCATGGTGCTGGGAGATGGCGGGGTCGAACACCTCGGAACGAACGGTTTTCAATCGCTCAATGGTTCCGGCCTCATCGGCCTCCATCGCTTTCGAGTAGCCAACCATATCGGCCGCCAGGATCGCCAGCAGCTTCCGATTGAGAGGGGGAACCGCCATATGCGCCTCTTTATGGCACAACCCTACACCCATGGAAGCGTCGGAGCCAGAACGCGCCGTTGGCCGCGCGGTGAATGACCGCTCGTCAGCCGTTCCTGACTTTCGACCGGGTGCGGATGAACGTCTTCAACGGGTCAACTTGCGTCGTCAGGGCTCTCGGCGTCAAAGGTCCGAGAGGGTTCGAAGTCGGTCGTTCAGAGTGATTGCGTTTTGACTCCAGAGCGCCGCGCGTCATTGGACGCGCAAAGGACGCTATAACACTTTGAATTTTGCATGATCCTTTCCGAACCGGAGGTCAGCGCAGCAAAACCATGCCGGTTTCCGGGGGTCATGCCCTAAGGCAGCCTGAACCGGTATTCCGTCACGTGATGGTAGATCTGGCCCGGCCACAGCGTGGCTTGCGGGAAATAGGGCCGGTTGGGCGCATCCGGCCAGATTTGCGGCTCCAGGCAAAAGCCCGAAAACGCCTTGTATTGACGCCCGCCCAGTCCAGGCGAGGACGGTGCCAGATACTGGCCGGTATAGAGCTGGACGCCCGGCTCGGTGGTCCAGAGTTCCATCTCGACGCCGGAATTCGCGCCTTGCGCCCACGACGCCTGCTTCAGCGGCCCACGCGTCGAGGCGAGGCAGAAATTCTGGTCGTAAGGGAGCTGCTCGCCCTCGGTCTCCATGCGCAGCGGCCGCGCCTGGCGAAAATCGAAAGGTGTGCCGTCAACCGGCTTGACCGTGCCTGTCGGGATCAGATCGGCGTCGACAGGAAGATAAGCGCCGGCATTCAGCATCAGCCGGTGGTCGAGAATGTCGCCGGCGCCGCCGTCGTCCAGGTTGAAATAGGAATGCTGGGTGAGGTTGCAGAGCGTCGGCTCCTCGCAGGTGGCGGTCAGTTCGACGCTGAGCGTGCCGGGGATCTTCAGCCGGTAGGTGCAGGTCACGTCGAGCGCGCCGGGAAAGCCCATCGTGCCGTCCGGGTCGTGCAATGTCAGCGTGACAAAATCCCTGCCATGCAGCGAAACCGCCCAGGCACGGCGCGAAAAACCTTGCGAACCGCCATGCAGCGTGTGCTTTTCGAGGAAATTGCGCTCGGTCTGGTAGCGTTTGCCGGCAAGCGTGAAGCGGCCGTCGCGGATACGGTTGGCATAGCGCCCGACGACAGTGCCGAAGAAGGCGGTATCCGTCTCATAGTGCTCGAAACGATCATAGCCGAGCACCAGCGGTGCGTCGTGCCCGGCCAGGTGCAGATCCTGGATGATCGCACCCAGGCCGATGATGTTGGCGGTGAGGCCGCCGCCACGAATGGTGAAACGGCGGACTTCCTCGCCCGCCTGCGTCGTGCCGAAAACCTCGCCGTCCTTCATCGCCATGCTCGCAAGTTCGTTGCTCGACGCCAGCCCGGCCTTTCGAAGCGGCTCAGGGTTCTTTTTCGGTATTACCGCATGAGGCTTCTAGAGACCAAGTCCGCCGATGCAGACATATTTGGTGTCGAGATAGTCCTCGATGCCCTGATGGCCGCCTTCCTTGCCGAGGCCCGATTCCTTGACGCCGCCGAACGGCGCTTCAGGGGTAGTGATGAGCCCTTCATTGACGCCGACCATGCCGTATTTGAGCCCTTCCATGACCCGGAAGGCGCGGCCGAGATCGCCGGTGTAGAAGTAGCAGGCCAGGCCGAACTCGGTGTCGTTGGCGAGTGCTACGGCCTCTTCCTCGGTCTCGAACTTGAATACCGGCGCTACCGGGCCAAAGATCTCTTCCTTCATGAAGCGCATCCTCGGCGTCGCATTGGCGATCACCGTCGGCTGGAAGAACGAGCCGCCGAGCGCGTGGCGCTTGCCGCCGGCGACGACCTTGCCGCCCTTGGCGGTAGCGTCGGCAATCAACTCCTCGACCTTCTCCACCGCCTTTTCGTCGATCAGCGGCCCCTGCTGGACGCCGTCTTCGAGGCCGGAACCGACCTTCAGCCCGTTGCTCGCAGCAGCCAACTTTTCGACAAACTGGTCGTAGATGCCGGCCTGCACCAGGAAGCGGTTGGTGCAGACGCAGGTCTGGCCGGAATTGCGGTACTTGGCGGTGATGGCGCCGGCGACGGCCCGCTTGATGTCGGCGTCGTCGAAGACGATGAACGGCGCATTGCCACCGAGCTCCATCGACACTTTCTTGACGGTCACCGACGACTTCTGGATCAGGATCTTGCCGACCTCCGTCGAGCCGGTGAAGGTGATCTTCTTGACCAGCGGGTTGGCACAGATCTCGTCGCCGATCTCACCGGCAGCGCCGGTCAGGATATTGATTACGCCTTTGGGGAAGCCGACTTCCTCGGCAAGCGCGCCCCAGGCAAGGCCGGAATAAGGCGTCTGCGACGCCGGCTTGACCACGGCGGTACAGCCGGCGGCAAGTGCTGGGCCGAGCTTGCGGGCCAGCATCGAGGACGGGAAATTCCATGGCGTGATGGCGGCGATGACGCCGACCGGTTCCTTGGTCACCAGGATACGGCGGTCCGCCCAGGGCGACGGCACGACGTCGCCATAGGTGCGGCGGCCTTCTTCGGCGAACCACAATATGTAGGACGCGGCCGAGCCGATCTCGCCCTTCGATTCGAACAGCGACTTGCCCTGTTCGATGGTCAGCAGTTCGGCCAGCACGTCCTGATTGTCCATCATCGCGTCGTGCAGCTTGCGCAACAGCTTCGAGCGTTCGAGCGCGGTGGTCTTGCGCCATGTCTGGAAGGCCGCGTCGGCGGCTTCGATGGCGCGGCGGGTCTCGGCCTTGCCCGACTTCGGCACGGTGCCGATCTTGAGGCCGGTGGCAGGATTGTTGACGTCGACCGTCTGGCCTGAATCGGCCTGCACCCATTCGCCATTGATGAGATTGGCCTGCCGCATGAAATGGCTGGTTTTCTGAAGCATGATCTCGCCTCCGTTCGGCACCTGGCGGGCCGGTCGCTGATTTCGTGAATGGACGTGCGCGATAGCATCGCTAGAGCCACTGCTCTTAGCCCAGGGCAAGCCCCGCAAGCAATCACAAGATGGCATATAGGGTTTGGGCCAGCCAAAGCGAGAGGCGATGCAGCCGGGTTCTCATCCAAAAACCCGGGCTCTTATCCAAAAACCCGAGTTCTTATCCAAAAACATGGACGACCACTGTTAGCCAAAACGCAGTGGTCACGACCGCACAGGCGGTGGCGATGGTCATCTGGTTCGACGCCAGCGCCTGGCCGGTGTTGAACTGCACCGCGATGAGATAGGAATTGATGCCGGACGGCAACGCCGCAACCATGACCGCCACCTTGGCCGTCAATGGCGGCAGGCCGATCAGCCAGACCAGGCCGAGAACCAGCGCCGGCATTAGGAACAGTTTCAGCGCCGACAGCGCCAGCGCCGGCCTTACATTGCCGGAAATGCCGAAACGGCGCAGGCTGAGCCCCATGGCGAACAGCGCCACCGGGGCGGCCGTGCCGGCCAGCGCGTCGCTCAGCCGCGTCGCAAGCACCGGCAGCGGCGCACCGGTGAAGCGCCACGCCAGCCCGGCCAGTATGCCTATGATCAGCGGATTGATGAATACCCGCCTGAGAAAGCTCCTGACGACGCGGAGCGGATGCACAGGCTCGCTGCCGCCGCGGCCGAACATCTCGAAAAGGATGATCGAGGCCATCATCATCACTGGCAGGTGAATGGAGACGAGCAGTGACAGCACTTCGAACCCGGCCGGCCCGAACACGCCGATGATGAAGGGCGCGCCGAGCAGGACGACGTTGGAGTAGGACGACGATACGCCGCCGACGACGCCGGCGCGGGCGTCTCGTCCGAAAATGCGCGTAATAACCAGATGGCCGGTGGCCCAGGTGAGCGCGACCGCCGCGAAATAAGCGCCCCATAGCGACCACGGCGCCACGCCGTGGAAATCGGCCTTTACCATGGTCTGGAACAGCAAAAGCGGCATTGCCACGTTGATGGCGAATTCGGATACGCCCTCGCCGCTCGCCGGCTTCAAATAGCCGGTCAACCCGGCAAGATAGCCGAGCCCGACGAGACTGAAGACGAAGAGGACGGTTTCGGTAAGCGGAGACATTTTTCCCGTGATAGGCGAGCCCCGGCGGCGGCGCAATCGCCCTTCCCGGCCAACAATCCGGCCGCTCGGATCTTGCCCGAATTTGCTCATGGTTGGATGCCGGCGCTATACAGAGTTGTCGGGGGACACGCGGCGAATGGGCCTTGTCGGAAATCAGCACTTCTTCAAGCAGGCGTGGCTGACGGTTTTCGTCGCCGCCCTGCTCTGCCTAGTCACGACCTTGCTTCGCGCGGAGCCGGCGAGCCTCAAGGGCGTGGCGCTGATTGTCGGCCAGTCGAAATACCAGCACATAGCGGCTCTTCCCAACCCCGCCAACGACGCCCGCGACATCACCAAGATGCTGACCGATCTCGGCTTCGACGCGCGCAGCGTCACCGACCGCGACACGGCAAAGCTGAAGCGCGACCTCGAGCGTTTCGCCGAGGATGCAGAGGACGCCGACGTCGCCTTGATCTACTATTCCGGCCACGGCATCGAGGCCGGCGGCGACAACTATCTGGTGCCGGTCGACGCCGACGTTTCTTCATTGAAGGACGCCGATCAGGCCCTGGTGCCGATCTCCGCCGTCATGGACGAATTGAACACGACCGTGCCGGTAACGATCATGCTGCTCGATGCCTGCCGCACCAACCCGTTTCCGGCGGATGCGGTGCTGCGCCGGGCGCCGACGGCCTCGGCCTCGCCGATTGGCGCCGGCGGCCTGGAGCCGGTGCGCGGCGCCAGGGCACTGGCAAACGCGACCGCGACGGAAAATCTCGGAACGGTGATCGGCTTTGCCGCCGAGCCGGGGCGGCCGGCACTCGATGGCATCGTCGGCGAAAACAGCCCCTACGCAGCGGCACTTCTGCGCCATCTCGCGGCGATGAAGGGCACCGAATTCGGCTCGGTCATGCGCATGGTGACAGAGGAGGTCTATCTCGACACCAAGGCCAAGCAGCGGCCATGGGTCAATGAAAGCCTGCGCCGGCTGCTCTACTTCGGCGCAGCACCGCAGGAACCGACCGGCGACGACGGCCTGATCACCGGCGAGCGGCGGCAATTGCTGCTGACGATCGCCGAGTTGCCTGACCCCAAGCGGGCACAGGTCGAACTGGCCTCGCTGCAGGACGGCGTGCCGCTCGACGCGCTTTATGGCGTGTTGAAGGCGCTCGGCACCGAAAAGATGCCGGAGGACCCCACCGACCTGCAAAAGCTGCTCGACGCCCAGGCCGAGCGCCTGAAGAAGATGATCTCCGAGCGCGACGCGCTGCGCACCGACGACCCCGAGATCAGCCGCCTCGTCGCCTCGGCCGACAAGGCGATCGGCCAGGGCGCCATCGTCACCGCGCGCAACTTCCTCGACTAGGCGGTGGGCCGGGTCGAGCAGGCCAGCGGCGTGGTCGATCGGGCAGAGGATCTGGTCAGACAGAAGCGTCTTGCCGACGCGGCGATCTATGCCAGGCGCGCCGACGCTTCGGCGCTGGTCTTCGACTATCTGTCGGCCGCCAACGATTACGGCAAGGCCTTCTCGCTGGTCGAGAAATGGGACGACAGGCTGCGCTGGAACTACAAGAACCAGGAGGCGGAAGCGCTTAACGCGCATGGCAACGCCACCGGCGACAGGCAAGCGCTGCAGCGCGCCATCGACGCCTACCGCGTCATCCTGAACTTCATCCCCAATGGCGAGCAGAACCGCGACTGGGCGATCACCCGCAACAACATGGCTGTGGTGCTGCAGACGATCGGCGAGCGCGAGCGCGAAACCGACCGGCTGGAAGAGGCAACGAAAATCTTTCGCGATTCGCTTGCCGTGTTCGAGCGCGAGAAGGACGACATCAACTGGGCCGCGGCCCAGAACAACCTGGCCAATGTGCTGTTGAAGATCGGCGAACGCGAGAGCGACCCGAAACGCTTGAACGAGGCGGTGGTGGCGATGCGCGCCACGCTGGAGAAGCGGCCGCGCGACAAAGTCCCGCTGGACTGGGCCGCCTCGCAAAGCAACCTTGGCCTTGCGCTTTACGCGCTTTCGGAGCGCGAACCGGGAGACGAGCGCCTGACCGAGGCCGAGGCCGCCTACCGGCTGGCGCTTGAAGAATACACGCGCGAAAAGGCGCCCGTTCAGTGGGCGATGGTCCAGCACAATCTCGGCAATACGCTGGTGTCTCTCGGCACGCAACGCAACGACAAGGCAAAAATCGACGAGGCAGCCGCGGCATTCCGCGCCGCGCTCGAAATCCGCACCCGCGACACCTTCCCCCTCTCCTGGGCGAGCAGCCGTCTCAATCTGGGTAACGCGTTGAGCAGTGCTGCCCGTTTCGATCTCGGCACCGGCCTGCTCGAAGAGGCGGCTGCCGCCTATGGCGACGCGCTGACCATATTCACACGCCAGCGCTTTCCGACGGATTGGGCTTCAGCGGAGAACAATCTCGGCTCGATCTACCAGACGCTCGGCCAGCGCACGCGCGATCCTGCCAGGCTTGAGCAATCGGCCGCTGCATACCGGGCGGCACAGCGCGTCTATACCAAAAAGGAGTTTCCGCTCGACTGGGCGATGACCCACTACAATCTCGGCAACACGCTGCAACTGCTCGGCGGCGTGACCGACAAGCCGGTGCACTACGAGGAGGCGATCGAGGCCTATCGCGATGCACTTCGCGAATACAAGCGCGAGACGACGCCGCGGCAATGGGCACTGGCGCAGGCTGGTCTAGGCTCGGCGCTGCAATGGCTGAGCATGAGCGAGGCCGATCCCGGCAAACTGGCCGGATCGATCGCCGCGCGCCGGGCGGCGCTGGAGGTACTGACCTTCGAAACCGCGCCCGTCGATTGGGCAAACGCGCAGAACGGCATCGGCATGAGCCTGATCAATCTCGGCAATCTCGAACGCACCGGCAAATATCTGGACGAAGCCGAAGCCGCCTTCGAGGCAACGCTCAAGCTCTTCACTCGCGAAAGCCAGCCGATGCAATGGGCCTTCGAGCAGAACAATCTCGGCGACGTCCACTGGAACCGCGGCAGCTATGGCGGTGGGAATGCCGAATACCAAAAGGCGATCGAATTCTTCGAGAACGCCAAGCAGGGCTTTACCGAAGCCGGCTACACACTCCCCATCCCCCTGACCGACCGCAAGATCGATCTGGTGAAGAAGCAGATAGCGAAGAAATAGGCTTTTCGGCCGCAGGTTGCACTCGGCTTGTCTTTCAGCCGGCTTTGCCATCCCTATATGCCGGTCACCGGGGCCCGCCTGCCGGTCACCCGAAAAGGATGTCCGATGCTTCGATTTGTGCTGGCGCTGCTGTTGCTTGCCGTTTCCGCCACAGCCCATGCGACGGAAGCCGGCTGGGCGCTGCTGCGCGACGGCGGGCATGTGGTCCTGCTCCGCCATGCCATGGTCACCGGCACCACCGATGCGGCCAATTTCGACCTCGGCAAATGTGCAACCCAGGTCAATCTCTCGGAGCGCGGCAAGCAGCAGGCACGCAAGATCGGCGCGCTGTTTGGCGCCCGCGCGGCACCGGTCGAGCGCGTGCTGTCCAGCCGCTATTGCCGCTGCCTCGAGACCGCCCGCATCGCTTTCGAAAGCGAGCCGGAGCCGTTCGCACCGCTTGACCTGCTGAAGACCGACGAAAAGGAGAAGGCCGCCCAGATCGCTGCGATCCTGGCCGAGATCCGCGGCTATTCCGGCTCCGACAATCTGGTCATGGTCACGCATCTCGAAGACATCAAGGAATTGACCGGCATCTCGCCGCGCGAAGGCGAAGCCGTGGTCGTCGCGCCGCAGGGCGACGGCCTGCGGGTACTCGGCCGCGTTACCTTCTGACCGGGCCGGTCGCTCCTCGCGTCGAGCGAGATAGGTGTTGCCGAAATGCCACTGCCACGAGAAGCCGTGGTTGGATTCCGATCTCATCTTGCTCTGCCTGGGCAGCAATCCCATCTGCGCCCGGCGTATCAGGCCTTTTCCTGCCCGGAAAAACCGATTAGACAGCCCAAAACACATGCGGACAGATTCCGCCCGCAATCGAAGGAAAAGCCCTTGTCCACCACGTTCGACAAAGTCGCCAAGATCATCGCCGACACCAGCGAGATCGACATCGAGACGATCACGCCCGAAAGCCACACCATCGACGATCTCGGCATCGACAGCCTCGACTTCCTCGACATCGTCTTTGCCATCGACAAGGAATTCGGCATCAAGGTGCCGTTGGAAAAGTGGACGCAGGAGGTCAACGACGGCAAGGCCTCGACCGACGACTATTTCGTCATGAAGAACCTGTGCGCCAAGATCGACGCGCTCGTCGCCGCCAAGAACGCCATCTAAGCACAGCGCTTGACGCGCCCTCACCCACAACAGCCGCCCATGAACCCCCGCGACGTCGTCATATCAGGCATCGGCCTTGTCTCGTCACTGGGCGAGGGTCCGGATGCGCATTGGCAAAAGCTCGTCCAGCCGCGCCTTGAGCCGGTTCTGGAGGCCTCGCGCTTCTCGCCCTATACGGTCCACCCGCTGCCGGAGATCGACTGGAACCTGCAGATCGCCAAGCGTGGCGACCAGCGGCAGATGGAGATCTGGCAGAGGCTCGGCACCTACGCGGCCGGCCTTGCGCTCGACGATGCCGGCATCAAGGGCAATGACGAACTCTGCGCGACCATGGACATGGTGGTGGCCGCCGGCGGCGGCGAGCGCGACGAGGCGGTCGACGCGGCCATTCTCGCAGCATCGGAAAGCCGCAATGACCGCGACGTGCTGCTCAACGAGAAGCTGACCACGGAATTGCGCCCGACGCTGTTTCTGGCACAGCTCTCCAACCTGCTCGCCGGCAACATCTCGATCGTCCACAAGGTGACGGGATCGTCGCGCACCTTCATGGGCGAGGAAGGCGCCGGCGTCGCCGCTGTCGAGACGGCGGCCGCGCGCATCCGCTCCGGCCAGTCGACGCATATACTGGTCGGCGGCGCTTTCCAGACCGAACACTCCGACATGCTGCTCGGCTATGAACTGGCCGGCTACCTGCATCGCGGTCCGTGGACGCCGGTCTGGCAAAGGCAAGGTGCCGAGGGCGGCGGCGTGGTGACCGGATCCGGCGGCGCGTTTCTCGTCCTGGAGCAGCGCGAGCATGCGGAAAGCCGTGGCCGGAAGATCTATGCGGAACTCGGCCCGATCCTGTCCGGCCGTGCCAGGCGCCGGCGGGGCGAACTCGACGGTGAGATCGCCGCGCTGCTGAAGCAAGCGGCATTGCCGGACGGCGAACTGCTGGCGATCTCCGGCGCTTCGGGCGCCCATGCCGCGACCGCCGCCGAGAAATCGGCGCTCGACGCCAATCCGGCGATCGCCGCACGCGGCTTTTCGACGTTGACCGGCCACATGAAGGAAGCGCAGTTCCCCTTTGCCGTTGCGCTGGCGGCCCTGGCTGTCGACCGCAAGGCCGCCTACCCTGTCTTCGACGCCACAGTCGAAAAACCGTTTGCCGGTGTCCCGAAGACCGTCCTTGCAACGGCAATCGGCTATCACCAATTCGAGGGCATGGCGCTGATCAAAGCCGCCTAGAGCATCGGACCGAAACGTGTGGCGCGGTTTTCGGGCGATCCGACGCTCCAAGAGAAACAGGTTTTTGGACAACAAATGGCCAATCTGAACGACCATATGGGCAGGCCCATCGTCGCCGTCACCGGCATCGGCGTGGTGACGTCGCTCGGTGTCGGCAAAGCCGACAATTGGGCGGCACTTACGTCAGGCAAATCCGGCATCCATCCGATCACCCGCTTCCCGGTCGATCATCTCAACACCCGCATCTCCGGCATGGTCGATTTCCTGCCGTCGAGTTCCAAGGGCGCCAGTCTCCTCACCTATGAGCTTGCCGAAACCGCCGCCCAGGAAGCGATGTCGGAGGCCGGCCTCGATGCCGGCGATTTCGGCGGACCGCTGTTCCTCGCTTCGCCGCCGGTCGAGCTCGACTGGAGCGAGCGCTTTTCGCTCTACAATTTCGACACGCCCAATAATTCAGACAGGCACGACACCGGTGCCGAGAGGCTGCTGCGGGTAGCGCGCGGCCTCAGGGAACTCGACATCTTCGAGACCACCCAGTTCGGCTCGATTGCCGACCGGCTTGCCGACCGTTTCGGCACACGCGGCCTGCCGATCACGCTGTCGACAGCCTGCGCTTCGGGCGCCACCGCGATCCAGCTCGGCGTCGAGGCGATCCGCCGCGGCGAATGCGACAGGGCGCTGTCGATCGGCGCCGATGGCTCGGCGACCGCCGAGGCGCTGATCCGCTTCTCGCTTCTATCGGCGCTCTCCACCCATAACGACATCCCTGAAAAGGCCTCAAAACCCTTCTCCAAGGATCGCGACGGCTTCGTGCTCGCCGAAGGCTCGGGCGCCCTTGTGCTGGAGTCGCTGGAGGCAGCACTTACCCGCGGCGCCACCGTTCTCGGCATATTGCGCGGCTGCGGCGAAAAGGCCGACGACTTCCATCGCACCCGCTCCAAGCCGGAC
The DNA here is from genome assembly GCF_040322715.1 of Mesorhizobium sp. M0106. Taxonomy (NCBI): domain Bacteria; kingdom Pseudomonadati; phylum Pseudomonadota; class Alphaproteobacteria; order Hyphomicrobiales; family Phyllobacteriaceae; genus Mesorhizobium; species Mesorhizobium sp. M0106. The sequence continues at coordinate 70,253 of NZ_JAMYUA010000027.1, forward strand.
GGTTCGCCGGCGATCGCGGCGGTGCGCGCCGCTCTTGCCGATGCCGGCTTGAGTGAGAACGGGATCGATTATGTCAACGCCCATGGCACCTCGACGCCCGAAAACGACAAGATGGAGCATTTGTCGCTGTCGACGGTGTTCGGCGAGCGGATCTCGTCAATGCCGGTCTCGTCGAATAAGTCGATGATCGGCCACACCCTATCGGCTGCCGGTGCCGTCGAGGCCGCATTTTCGCTGATGACGATGCGCGAAAGCGTCATTCCGCCGACCATCAACTACGACAATCCCGACCCGGCAATCGTGCTCGACGTGGTGCCGAACACCAAGCGCAACGCCGAGGTCGGCACGGTCCTGTCGAACTCCTTCGGCTTCGGCGGCCAGAACACCTGCCTTGTCATGGCGCGGGAACCGGTCTAAGCGACCTTTTTCAGCCAGACTGAACCGACAGGCACCATGCGCGCATTGCAACTTATCGAGGACCGCCGCCTTGAAACGGTGGACCTGCCGCCCCCGCCGCAACCTGCGCTCGGCGAGGTGACGCTGCGCATCAAGGCCGTGGCGCTGAACCACATCGACGTCTGGGGCTGGCGCGGCATGGCTTTTGCCAAGCGCAAGCTGCCGCTGGTCGTCGGCGCCGAGGCTTCCGGCGAGGTCGAGGCGGTCGGCCCCGGCGTTTCCAGCCTTGTGCCCGGGCAATTGGTGTCGATCTATGGCGCCCGCACTTGCGGTCTTTGCCGCGCCTGCCGCGAAGGCCGCGACAATCTCTGCGAGCATGTTTCGGGCGTGCACGGCTTCCATCTCGACGGCTTTGCGCAGGAAAAGATCAACCTGCCGGCGCGCCTTCTGGTCCCAGCTCCGCCCGGCGTGAGCGAAATCGGCGCGGCGGTGGCGCCTGTCACCTTCGGCACGGTCGAGCACATGCTGTTCGACAATGCCCGGCTGCAGCCCGGCGAGACGATACTGGTCCATGCCGGCGGCTCCGGCATCGGCTCCGCCGCGATTCAGCTGGCCAAGAAGATGGGCTGCACGGTCATCACCACCGTCGGCTCGAACGACAAGATCGACAAGGCCAAGGCGCTCGGCGCCGACCACGTCATCAATTACCGCGACGACCGCTTCGAAGGCGTCGTGCGCAAGCTGACCAAGAAGAAGGGCGTCGACGTGGTGTTCGAGCATGTCGGCGCCGACACATTTGCCGCCTCGATGCTGTGCCTCAAACGCGGCGGTCGGCTGGTCACCTGCGGCTCGACCTCCGGCGTGTCGACGCAGATCAATTTGATGCAGTTGTTCCAGCAGCAGCTGAAGCTGCTAGGCTCGTTCGGCTGCCGCATGGAAAACATGGCCGACGCCATGCAGAAGATGGCGGCGGGCCTGGTCGCGCCGGTGATCGACACCGAGGTTGGCTTCGACGGCATCGATGCGGCGCTGAAACGCATGGAAGGCCGCGACGTCTTCGGCAAGATCATCCTGCGCGTCGGCTGAGAATGATCGGCAACGCCTTCAGGAAGATCCGCAGGGACCTGGGATTCCGCTATGGCAGGCGGCTTCGCCAGTTCAACTACTGGCTGGTCGCGCGGGTCGCGATGTTCATCATCTCAGCGCTGCGCCTGCTGCCGCCCGACAGCGCGCTCAATTTCGCCGACCGCGCTGCCCGCCGCATCGGCCCCTGGGTAGCGCGCCATCAGGTTGCCGTCGACAATCTGCGCAAGGCCTATCCGGAAAAGAGCGATGCCGAGATCGAGGCGATCGCTTCCGACATGTGGGGCAACATGGCCCGCCTGGCCGCCGAATACATCTTTCTCGATGCTTTGTTCGACTACGATCCCGCTGCGACGAAGCCGGGCCGTGTCGAGGTCAAGGGCGTGGAGCATTTCGTGCGCATCGCGGGCGAGGATAAGCCGCATATCGTCTTCACCGGGCATCTCGGCAATTTCGAGCTGCTGCCGGTGGCGGCGGCGACCTTCGGCATGAACATCACGGCGCTGTTTCGCCCGCCCAACAACCCTTATCTCGCCGATTACATCCTCTCGACCCGCCGCTCGAGCATGGGATCGCTGCTGCCGTCTTCGACCGGTGCCTCGTTTGCGCTTGCGGCCATCCTGGAGAAAGGCGGCAATATCGGCGTGCTGGTCGACCAGAAATTCACCGGCGGGCTCGAGACGACATTCTTCGGCCGCCCCTGCGAGAGCAACCGGGTCCTCGGCACCCTGGCGCGGCACTACGATTGCGATGTCTACCCGGCGCGCTGCGTGCGCCTGCCGAACAACCGTTTCCGGCTCGAGATCGAGGACAAGCTCACCTTGCCGCGCACCGCCGGCGGCAGTGTCGACGTCCGCGCCACCACCCAGCTCCTCAACGACGTGGTCGAGCGCTGGGTGCGCGAAGACCCCGGCCAGTGGATGTGGTTCCACAAGCGCTGGGAGATCAGCGGCCGCAAAAAGCGTCGGCCGGCGACAGTGCGCGACAAAGCCGCCTGAGCGGAACGATCTTTTTGGGCACCGGCCCCTATTTTGTTCTTGCTTTGTGCCGGCAGCTATGCTACTAATTTTGGTATGGTGCTATTTGGCCCCGACGAACCCGCCGCTCCGGCGGGTTTTTTATTGCGGGCCGAGGAGCAGGCCCTAATTCGTCACGAGGATCCGCGTATTGCCGAAGCCGGCTTTGCGCACCATCGAATAGAAAGCGGCGGCGTTGCTGGGGTGGAGGCGCACACAGCCATGCGATGCCGGGCGCCCCAATTGCCGGATCGCGCCGGTGCCGTGGATGGCATAGCCGCCGCGGAAGAACACCGAATAGGGCATCGGCGACATGTCGTATTTGCGCGAATACCACATCCGGGCCGTCCGCTGTGGCCGGTAACTGCCGCGCGGCGTGATGTAGCCTTTGCGGGCGGTGGAAACGCTCCACCGGTAATACGAAAGCCCGTATCTTACCGTCATCGTCTGTGAGGATATGTCGATGTTCGCGACCAGGCTGGCCGCCCGGCTCTCGAACGACGAACCGAACAGCATCGCCATCAATGCCGCTGCCATGAGAACAGTGTTTTTCATGCAATCAAACCCCTTTGATGCCCCTTGCCTGCCTGCCCTCGCGCTGTTCTCCAGCGTTTTGATGGCAAGCCAGCGAGCTAACACCCACTCCCTGACGATTTCACCAATCCAAAGCAGCGAATTTGAACGATTTCCCGCAATAGTTGCCGTAACGACACGCAATCGCCTCGCAATTCGCCATCGGGCTTGCAAAACTCCCTCATCCGCTGCTCAATTCGCCGAATGAACGAACCGAACGAACGGCTCCTCAAGGCTATCGATGACCGAGCCGATGATCTGGTTGCACTGACTGCGGATCTGATCCGCTTTCCGACCATCAATCCGCCCGGCGAAGCCTATCGGCCATGTGCCGAATATATCGGCGCGCGGCTGAAGAAGCGTGGTTTTGAGATCGAATTCATCCGTGCCGAGGGCACGCCTGGCGACACTGACCGTTACCCGCGCGTCAACGTCGTCGCCCGCTTCGATGGCCGGGCGCCGGGTGCTTGCGTGCACTTCAATTCGCATATCGACGTGGTCGAGGCCGGCGACGGCTGGAGCCTCGATCCGTTCGCCGGCATCGTCAGGGATGGCAAGGTCTATGGCCGCGGCGCTTGCGACATGAAAGGCGGGCTTGCCGCCTCGATCATCGCCGCTGAAGCCTTCATGGAGGTCTTTCCCGATTTTCCCGGCGCCATCGAGATTTCAGGCACGGTCGACGAGGAGTCCGGCGGCTTTGGCGGCGTCGCGCATCTGGCCAAGCTCGGCTATTTCTCCAGGCCGAAGGTCGACCACGTCATCATTCCCGAGCCGCTCAACAAGGATCGCATCTGCCTTGGCCATCGCGGCGTCTGGTGGGCGGAGATCGAGACCAAAGGCGAGATCGCGCACGGCTCGATGCCGTTCCTCGGCGACAATGCGGTGCGCCATATGGGCGCCGTGCTGCGGGCCTTCGAGGAGGAATTGTTTCCGGCGCTCGACCGCAAGATGACGCGCATGCCGGTCGTGCCCGAAGGCGCAAAACGCTCGACCATGAACATCAACTCGATCCATGGCGGCCAGACGGAAGATTTCCGGCCCGGCCTGCCCTCGCCCAACGTGCCCGATTCCTGCCGGCTGACCATCGACCGCCGCTTTCTGCTCGAAGAGGATCTCGCTACGGTCAAGAGCGAGGTGACCGATATCCTGGAACGGCTGAAGCGCGAGCGCAAAAAGTTCGACTACGAAATCCGCGATCTGATGGAGGTGCTGCCGCTGATGACCGAGCGCGACGCGCCGGTGGTTAAGGCGGTCGCGCAAGGCATCATGGAGATATTCGACCGCGAACCGGATTACGTGATTTCGCCCGGCACCTACGACCAGAAGCACATCGCCCGTATCGGCCACATCTATGACTGCATCGCCTATGGCCCGGGCATCCTCGATCTCGCCCACCGGCCCGATGAATGGGTCGGCATTGCCGACATGCTGGACTCGGCAAAGGTGATGGCGATCGGCCTCGACGTTCTGCTGAGGGACGCCGGCCCGCGATGATCCGGCCATGGGCGAAAAAACATTCCTCCCGGCGATGGCGGACGGTACGAAACGCAATTTACTCGGCGGCGAATTCACGCTTCTATCCGCCCGGGTTTGAGCACGTGTTTTAGATATGGGGAGTTGCACGATGAAATTGTGGAAAACCATTCTGGCTGCCGCGGCGCTGGCGTTGGCCGCCGGAACCTCGGCGATGGCCGCGCGCACCGACCTGGTCATCGGCATTACGCTCGAACCCCCGCATCTCGACCCGACCGCGGGTGCCGCCGCGGCAATCGACGAGGTACTCTATGCCAATGTCTTCGAGGGCCTGACCCGCATCGGCCCGAACGGCGAGGTGCTGCCCGATCTCGCCGAAAGCTGGAGCATTTCCGACGACGCCAAGGTCTACACTTTCAAGCTGCATACAGGCGTGAAATTCCATGACGGCAGCGACTTCAACGCCGACGACGTGAAATTCTCGCTCGATCGTGCCCGCGCCGACAATTCCGTCAACGCGCAAAAGAGCCTGTTCGCCGCCATCGACAAGGTCGAGGTCGTCGATCCCACGACGGTGAAGGTCACGCTGAAGAACCCGCAGGGCTCGTTCCTCTACAATATGGGCTGGGGCGACGCGGTGATCGTGGCGCCTGAGACAGCCGACACCAACAAGGAAAAACCGATCGGCACCGGCCCGTTCAAATTCCAGAACTGGGCCAAGGGCTCGTCGATCACGCTGGTCAAGTCGGACAATTACTGGGGCGCCCCGGTGTTCCTCGACAAGGCCGAGTTCCGCATCATTCCCGATGCCGCCGCCGCCGTTCCGGCGCTGCTTTCCGGCGACGTCCAGGCCTTTCCGTTCTTCGACCCCGACAGCGTCGCCCAGGTCAAGGACGACCCACGCTTCAAGGTGGTGATCGGCTCGACCGAGGGTGAAACCATCCTGTCGATCAACAACAAGAAGCCGCCCTTCGACAAGCTGCAGGTCAGGCAGGCGATTTCCTTTGCGCTCGATCGCAAGGCGATCATCGACGGCGCCTCGGCCGGCCTCGGCGTGCCGATCGGCTCGCACATGTCGCCCGCCAGCAAAGCCTATGTCGACCTCACCGGCCTCTATCCGCACAATGTGGAGAAGGCCAAGGAGTTGCTGAAGGAAGCCGGCCTGGAGAATGGCTTCAAGGCGATGCTGAAGCTGCCGCCGCCCTCCTATGCGCGGCTTGGTGGCGAGATCATCGCCTCGGAGCTTCGCGAAATCGGCATCGATCTCGAGATCATCCCGGTCGAATGGGCGCAATGGCTGGACCAGGTCTTCACCAAGAAGGACTACGACCTGACCATCGTTTCCCACACCGAGCCCAACGACATCGATATCTATTCGCGCAAGGACTATTACTTCAACTACGACAACCCGGCCTTCGACAAGATCATCGACGAGCTGAACCTTACCTCCGACGAGGCCAAGCGCATGACGCTGCTCGGCGAGGCGCAGAAGGTCCTGGCCGATGACGCCGTGGTCGGCTTCCTCTACGAATTGCCGAAGGTCGGCGTCTGGGACGCCAAACTGCAGGGCCTGTGGGAAAATGCCCCGATCCAGGCCAACGACCTGACCAAGGTGAAGTGGACGGATTGATCGCTGACAGAAAGGCGAAAGTTGCACTCCGTCACACCCCCCTCTGTCCTGCCGGACATCTCCCCCTCATGGGGGGAGATCGGACGTCGCTCCGGTTTTCGCCAATCTCCAGCATTGAAGAGAAGACGGGCGTGGAAACTGCCAATCTCCCCCCTTGAGGGGGAGATGTCCGGCAGGACAGAGGGGGGTGGGCGGGAACGCTACCTTCGCCCAGTGCTTGCATCAGGCAGCTCATGACCGCCTACCTCCTCAAGCGCCTCGCCATCGCCGTCGTCACGCTGGTTCTGGCCTCGATGGTCGTTTTTGCCGTGCTGGAGATCATTCCCGGCGACCCGGCGCGGCTGATGCTTGGCCTGAACGCCAGTGCCGACCAGATCGAATTGCTGCGCAACCAGATGGGTCTCAACGCTCCCGTCGTGCTGCGCTACCTGCACTGGGCCGGCGGCTTGCTGAGCCTCGATTTCGGCCGTTCCTACACCTATTCGGTGCCGGTCATCGATCTGGTCCGCGAGCGCCTCGTCGTCTCGCTGCCGCTGGCGCTGATGGCGCTGGCGCTGTCCACCGTCATTGCCATTCCGGTCGGACTGTTTTCCGCCAGCCGACGCGGCCGCGCCGGCGACACGATCGCGATGGGCGCCGCCCAGCTTGGCGTCGCCGTGCCCAACTTCTGGTTCGCGCTGATGCTGATCTATCTTTTCGCCGTCTGGCTGCGGTTGGTGCCCGGCGGCGGCTTTCCCGGCTGGAGCGCCGGCGTCTGGCCGGCGCTGAAATCGCTGCTCCTGCCGGCAATCGCCCTCGCTCTGCCGCAGGCGGCGATCCTCGCCCGGGTCACCCGCTCGGCACTGATCGAAGTGCTGAACGAGGACTACATCCGCACCGCCCGCGCCAAGGGCCTGCCCTATCGCCTTGTCTTGTGGCGGCATGCGCTGCGCAACGCCATGATCCCGGTGGTCACCATTTTAGGCCTGCAATTCGCCTTCCTGCTTGCCGGCACCATCATCATCGAGAACGTCTTCTATTTGCCCGGCCTCGGGCGGCTGGTGTTCCAGGCAATCAACCAGCGTGACCTGATCGTGGTCGAGAGCGTCGTCATGCTGCTGGTTGCCGCCGTCATCATCGTCAATTTCGTTGTCGATCTCTCCTATGCGGTGGTCGATCCGCGCCTGAGAGGCCGGCAATGACGCTGCACATCGACATCCCCGACGAGAACCTTGCCAGCATCCTGGCCAAGGCGTTTCGAAACCGTTCGTTCCTCGCCGGCTTCGTCGTCACCACACTGGTGGCGGCGGTCGCGATCCTCTCCTTCTTGTGGACGCCTTACGACGTCACCAGACTGGTCATTTCCGACAAGACCCAGGCGCCGTCGCTGGCGCACTGGTTCGGCACCGACCATTTCGGTCGCGACATCCTGTCGATGATCATGGTCGGCGCCCGCAACTCGATTGCCGTGGCGCTGGTGGCGGTCGGCATCGGCATGGGCATCGGCGTGCCGCTCGGCGCCTTTGCCGCGGCGCGCGGCGGCTTCGTTGATGACGTGCTGATGCGGCTGAACGACCTGGTCTTCGCCTTTCCGGCGCTGCTTTCGGCAATCATGATCACCGCCATCTTCGGGCCCGGCGCGTTCAACGCCATCATTGCCATCGGCATCTTCAACATCCCGGTCTTCGCGCGCGTCGCCCGCGCCGGCGCCCTGGCGATCTGGCCGCGCGAATTCATCCTCGCCGCCCGCGCCGCCGGCAAGAGCACGACGCTGATCAGCATCGAACATGTGCTGCCCAACATCGCCACGCTGCTGCTGGTGCAAGGCACCATCCAGTTCGCGCTGGGCATACTGGCCGAAGCCGGGCTTTCCTATGTCGGGCTGGGCACCCAGCCGCCGATGCCGAGCTGGGGCCGCATGCTGTTCGACGCCCAGACCCGCATGGTGGTGGCGCCGTGGATGGCGATCTTTCCGGGCATGGCGATCGTCGTCACCGTGCTTGGCCTGAACCTGCTCGGCGACGGCATCGCCGACATCCTCGATCCGAAATCGCGGCGGCAGCGATGAGCCTGCTCGAAATCGAGAAGCTGTCGCTGGCCATCGGCGGCACGCCCATCCTCAGGGACATCGAGCTGTCCGTCGCGCCCGGCGAAGTCATGGGCCTGGTCGGCGAATCCGGCTCCGGCAAGTCGATGACGGCCCTCACCGTGATGCAGCTCTTGCCCTGGGCGGCACGCGCCAGCGGACGCGTTACCTTCGACGGCATCGATATTCTGGCGGCGAGCGAGGACCAGATGTGCGCGCTGCGCGGCGACGACATCGGCATGGTGTTCCAGGAGCCGATGACGGCGCTCAACCCGGTCAAGACCATTGGCGAGCAGGTTGCCGAGGGTATTCGCTGGCACACCAGGGCGAGCCGCGCGGACGCCGAGCAACGGGCGCGAAAAATGCTCGACCGGGTCGGCTTGCCGGCGGCGCAGTTCCCGCTGTCGCGTTATCCGCATGAGCTGTCCGGAGGCCAGCGCCAGCGCGTCGTCATCGCCATCGCCTGTGCGCTGAAGCCCAAGCTGCTGATCGCCGACGAACCGACGACCGCGCTCGACGTGGTGCTGCAGGCGCAGATCCTCGACCTGCTGCGCGACCTCGTCGCGGAAAACCGCATGGGGCTGCTGCTGATCTCGCACGATCTCGCCGTGGTGACCGAGATGGCGGACCGCATCACCATCCTGCGCCATGGCGAGGTGATGGATGCCGGCGACACGGCGCGTGTCCTGTCCGAACAGCTTCATTCCTATACGCGCCAGCTGGCGCAGGCCTCGATGCATGTGCCCGCGCGGGCTAGGCACAGCGTCGGCCAAGGAAAACCTCTGGTTGAGGTAGACAGCGTGACGCGCGACTATCCGGCACGGCGCATTTCGCTTTTCAAGCGAGGGGCTCCCGTCCGCGCCGTCGACGATGTTTCCTTCTCCATGGCGCCCGGCCAGTCGGTGGCGCTGGTCGGGCGCTCCGGTTGCGGCAAGTCGACGCTGGCCCGCATGGTCCTGGCGCTGGACAGGCCGACATCAGGGACAATCCGCTTCCGCGGCGATACCCTCACCGGCAAGAGCGAGGCGGAGCTGAAGCCGGCGCGGCGCGACATGCAGGTCGTGTTCCAGGACCCGTACGGCTCGTTCGACCCACGCCAGAAGGTCGAGAGATTGGTGGCCGAGCCGCTGCATGTGCTGGAGAAGAAGCCGGCGCCCGCCGCGCGGCGCGAGATGGTGGCGCATGCGCTGCACGAGGTCGGCCTCTCACCAGGCGACATGGACAAATACCCGCACGAGTTTTCGGGCGGCCAGCGCCAGCGCCTGTCGATCGCCCGCGCCATCATCACCCGGCCGAAACTGGTCGTCGCCGACGAGCCGGTCTCGGCGCTCGACGTCTCGATCCGCGCGCAGATTCTCGATTTGTTCGCCGAGCTCAACCAAAAACTCGGCATCGCCTATCTGTTCATCACCCATGATCTGACCGTCGCCCGCGCCATCACCGACGAAGTGATGGTCATGCATGACGGCAAGATCGTCGAGCGCGGCAGGACGAGCGAAGTACTCGACCACCCACAATCCGAAGCGGCCAAGGCGCTGGTCGCCGCCGCTCCCGATTTGAATCGGGCGATCGCGAAACGACTTCAGGAACAGGGGTGAGCGGACTCAGCCTTGTGGCTTGACCAAATCGGCCGGGCTGATGTCGAGCAGGTCGAGAGTGCGGCGCAACAGCTGCATTTCGCTCCCGGCGAGTTGCGAATCGGCCTTGGCGATTTCGGCCATGTGGCGGGCGAGCAGCTTGCGCCGTTCGACGTCGAGGTCGCGGAACTGCGCGACGGCCTGCGAGCCGTTGGTCTCGTAGCCGAATTCGTTGAGATATTCGATGACGCTGTCGATGCTGGTTTCGGGTATGCCGAAGGCGTCCCGGCAGATACGCCTGAAGGCGGTCATTTCGCTTTCGCTGACCGACCCGTCGGCGAGGATCATACGGAACAGCATGAGCAGCTCCGCCGACAGCACCGGATCGTCCGCCACCTTGCGCACGCCGGGGTCGCCGTCGAAGATCGAGCGTATCTGGTCCAGCAATCCCATCGCCATCAGCCCCTTCCGATTCGTTCGGAAGGTAGCGCGGAATCGGATTTGCGCAAACGGGGTGCGAATGGTGGAAAAGCCGCCTGCGTGCGCTCATTGGTGTGTGACCGCGCGCCTGATACTATGCCGCTGTACGAATCATGTTGAGGAGGGACCGAACATGAATCTCAGTGCGCCTACCCAGCTTATTTTCATTATATCCCTTGTCATCGCCATCATCGGCGTTCTCGCCGCGCTTGGCGTCCTTGCGTTCATCCCTTTGGCTGCTGTGTGGATTGTTGTCATCGCTTACATCGTGCTGGCCGCCGGCTGCCTGATGCGCGGCGCCTAAACACGTCCAGACAATCAGAATCTCAGGCAACTCGGAGCGCCCGGCCAAAACCGGGCGCTTTTGATTCCGGCGTATGGTCTGTTAAAGTCGCGTGGCGGAAGGAAAGCGCATGCCCGACAGCGAAGACGGCAGCCGCCACGAAAGCCCAGGCCTCGATCGGTTCGAGATGGTGCGGCGCGCGCCGAGCCATCGGCTTCAGGGCGTCGTCACCGACATGTGCGGCTTTCGCGAAACCATGCCAGGCCATTTCCGCGCCGTCGAATATGCCTCGCTGACCGTGCCGCTGGTCATCAGCTTTGCCGAACCCTTTGCCATTGGGCTCGGCCAGGACCCAGGCGACAATGACCGCTTCACCAGTTTTGCCTCCGGCCTTTATGCCGGGCCGGTAGTGATCGAATCCTGCGGCGGCACCTGCTGTGTGCAGATCAATTTCACCCCGCTCGGCGCTCGTCGCTTCTTCGGCCGCCCGATGAGCGAACTGACCGACCGCATGGTCGGCCTGGATGACGTGCTCGGCGTCGAAGGCATCGCGCTTCGCGAAAGGCTCGGCAATGCGCCGGATTGGAGCACACGCTTTGCCATCGCCGAAGCCTTCGTTGGCGATCGGTTGGCAACCGCGGACCGCACCCAGGCCGAAATGGTCTGGGCCTATGAGACGATCGTCTCGACGCGTGGGCGGACCCGCATCTCGACGCTGGCCGAAAAGCTTGGCTGGAGCCGCAAGCATCTTACCGGAAAATTTTCGGACGCTATCGGCACCGGCCCAAAAACGCTCTCGCGCATCGTCCGCTTCAATCATGCGCTTGGCCTGTCGAGACAGGCGAACAGCGCTTGGGCCGACATCGCCGCCGACTGCGGCTATGCCGACCAGGCGCATCTGGTACGCGAGTTTCGCGACCTGGCAGGCGTCGCGCCGACGGCGCTTGCCGCGAGGTAACATTTCTTCAAGACGCGCAACCGGCCGTCGCGCAGACTGGGTTGATCGACCAACCCGCTGAAGGAGATCAGCCATGCCGAACACCCCCGAACCACCGCGGCTTTATCCGGCGCTGCGCTACAGGAATGCCGGCAAGATGATCGATTGGCTGTGCGAGGCCTTCGGCTTCAGCGTTCGCGCCCGCTATGGCGAAGGCGACGTGGTGCACCACGCCGAACTCGCTTTCGGCTCTTCGATCGTCATGCTCGGCACGGCGCGCGACGACGCCTATGGCAAGATGGTCGGCGCGCCGGGTTCGGGTGGCGGCAAGTCGATCTACGTTGCGGTCGCTGACGCAGACGCGGCATACGCGCGGGCAAAGACCGCCGGCGCCGAGATTCTGGAAGAACTCACCGACCGCGACTATGGCAGCCGCGAATTCATCTGCCGCGATCCGGAAGGCAACGTCTGGTCGTTCGGCACCTACTGGCCGAAGGCTGACGAGAAAGCATGAACTAGTAGCGCTGCACATTCGGGATTGGCCGAAGCCTCCCAATTTCGTCATCCCTGGGCGGAGCAGGAGCGAAGCGACGCGGCGCAGACCCCAGGATCCATATGTGGACGGCGCCCTGCCTGCAACGGTTGTTTTGCGTCGTTTTCGATCGCTTGCGTCCATATGTCCGGCCTTTGA
>NZ_JAMYUA010000028.1:0-82106 GCF_040322715.1 Mesorhizobium sp. M0106
TGACAGCATGGCGCAAACAATAGGGCTCACGATGGATGCTGCTACCAATGATCCACAGTCCTTTGGTGTGGCGGTGGTTGGAAACGCTGTCTTTGGCGGTCGATTTGATAACCGTGATCACGCAATCGCTGTCTATGAAGCACATAACGCTTCCGTGAAATCAACGCTGCCGCCTGAACGCCTTCTCACGTATCAAGTCTCCGAAGGATGGGAGCCGCTTTGTGCCTTTCTCGATGTACAGTTGCCTTCCGAACCGTTTCCACGCACCAATTCGACTGCCGAATTTCGTGCTCGCATAGGGCGCTGAACGGCGGTTTTCCACCCCCGGCCGGACCTTCCCGAGCCTCATCAGGCAATCTGATCTATGAACGCGCCAACCGACCACATGCGCCAGTAGCAGTCATCCGATCGGACGAATCGAATGACCGCTTTGGCTAGTTCGGTTCGAAGCCTTAGGCTTCAAAGAGATGCGCTTAAACATCTTGGATTCGAACGCGCAGCAGTTTTGCCGAATTCAGGAACACCAGGACATCTGGCCCCAAGTGCAAAATCGCTGCCTGGATAGGACCGATCCAGCCCATCAGCGCTGCGGTAATGCCCAAAACATGCACAACACCAACGCCGACGAAGATATTCTCCTGAATTGTCCGGTAAGCGCGTCGCGCAATCGCGCGGGCGCTGACAATTCTTGCCAGGTCATCCTTCATCAATGCGATGTCGGCGGCTTCCAGCGCTGCCTGCGTGCCGCCGCCCCCCATCGCAATGCCGACATCGGCGCGTGCCAGCGCCGGCGCGTCGTTGATCCCGTCGCCGACCATCGCCACGCGATGGCCCTGCTTTTGCAATTCGGCGATGGCGGCGACCTTGTCCTGCGGCATCAGATTGGCACGCACTTCATCCACGCCGAGCTCGTTGGCGATGGTCCGCGCGGTGGCCTCATTGTCACCCGTCACCATCACCATGCGCTTGACCCCGGTTGCACGGAGCTTTGCCAGCGCTTCGCGCGCACCTGGTCGCAATGTGTCGGCAATAAAAATCACGCCAGCGAATTTCCCATCGACCGCGACGTGAACCGGCGTCTGTCCGCCCTTTTCGATCGCATCGGAAAGCGGCACGCCGGCCTCGCGCAACAACAATGCATTCCCGACCAGCACGGTGCGTCCGGAGACCGTCGCCTTCACACCGCGCGCCTGCAACTGCTCGTACTGCTCCGGTTCCGGGACATCGATTTTCATCCGGGCGGCATAGTTGACGACCGCTTTCGCCAAGGGGTGAGCGGAGCGCCGATCGGCGGCGGCGGCAAGGCTGATCAGATCAGCTTCCGAAAGCGTGCCGTCCTGCATCTCCACGCCGACAACCTCGGGCTTGTTCGCCGTCAGGGTGCCTGTCTTGTCGAACACCAGGACGTCGACCTTGGCCAAAGACTCCAGATAGACGCCCCCCTTGACCAGAATTCCACTGCGTGCGGCTCGCGCAATGGCTGCGATAATCACCAGAGGAGTCGCCAATCCGAGTTCGGCAGGTGATGTGAAAATCAGCAGAGTGACGATCATCCGAACGTCGCGGGTATAAAGATAAACCGCAACGAGGAAGATCAGCACGACCGGGATCAGCCATGACGCGACCTTATCCGCCAGTTTCTGGACGGGTGCCTTTTCCGCTTCGGCATTCTCGACCAGACTGATGATGCGGGCAAAGGTGGTGTCGGCACCAACCTTCTCGGTCTCGATGTCGAGGGCGCCGGATTCGACGATGGTTCCGGCAAAGACATCGGCGCCATCGCTCTTGTCCTTGGGAATGCTCTCTCCTGTGATCGATGCTTCGTTGACCGAAGCCGCTCCACCGACGACGGTGCCGTCGACCGGGATCTTCTCGCCGGCCCGCACCAAGACAACGTCGCCCGCGCGCAAATTCTCGATCGGGACCATGCGTTCGCCACCTGCGTCCCGCACAAGCGCCACCTGCGGCACTGAGCCGATCAGGTCTTTGATCGAGGCTCGCGCTCGTTCCATATTCAGATCGGCGATGAACTCCGCGATCAAAATGATCACCATGAGGACCGCGCCGGCGACGGTCTCGCCTCCGCTCAGCGCCACCACCGTGGCAATGGTGACGAATATTTCGGTACCGATCTTGCGCTCTTTTACGAGATCAACGGCGCCGGTTTTGACAAGCGGATACAAGCCGATGGCAACCGCCACCCACAAGGCTTGTATTGGAATGAGCTGCTGCCAATACAGCAACGCCATCAAGCCGGTAAAAATGATGCGCGCGACTTCGGTCCAGCGTTCGCGCGTCATCAACACTCGCCAACCCGATGGAACCGTCTTAGGCGCCGGCTCAACGCTTTCGGTGGCTGCTGTCTCGGATTTCATGATTGGCTCGCTATCTCGGATTGCGGTCTTGAGTTGAAGCATGAGCGCATCAGGCCCCCGCGGCGGATAGTCCTGTCCAGCCATGGTATCCGACATAGAGGCCAACGGCGATGAGAAATAGCGCGCCCAGCGCGCGCGACGGTCGGCGGCCCCTACCGTGACGAGAGTAATCCCGAAGCTTGGCGATCCTGTCCCACATGCATGCCTCACGTCCACACCCGGAGGGATTGCTCCAGCCTGTCGGCGATCTGTATGACGACATAGGCGATCACCATGTAGATCACGACGGCAATCACAAAGGCTTCGAGGTAGTAGAAGTTCAGCGCGGCGATCAGTTGGGACTGCGCGAAGATATCGACGACCTCGATGGCGAATCCGAGTGAAAGCGCCTTCATGATGACCATCATCGAGGTGGTCAGCTCGGGAATTGCCGTGAGGGCCACCTGGGGAAATAGGACCCGTCGGAACAGTTGGCTGCTTGTGTAACCCAGCGAGTAGGGGGTCGGAACAAGAACCGTTCCCAGCGACACGCTAACGTCGAACGGAGCATGAACGTCATGCGGCGTGGCGTAACCGAGCCGGAAGTCTGAGCGAACGGAATCCTTCAGGCATCTGATGTTCTGCATCCCAGGTGTAGATGCCGGTCAGGTTGATGTGCTCCCAACTCAGCCGCGATACGTGCTTGAGCAGATGATCCGGAATCTCGCGATGCGTTTTGCGTAAGTAGGTAAGGGCCCGTTCGATATAGACCGCATTCCTACGATCGCACTGACGACGAGGTTGAGGCCGGAGGCGCGGAACGCCTGGCTTTCGAAGGACCGGTCACGGATTTCACCACGCTCGTGGAAGAAAACGGCGCGCTTCAGCTTATGCGCAGCCTCACCCTTGTTGAGGCCGGCCTGGCAACGCCGCCGAACTTGAGTACCATTCGATCATGAACAGCGATCGCTCGACCCGGCCGAGTCCCGTAGCGCTCGTGCGAGTTGGCTTTCCTTCGGAGATGCGGATAGTTTCTTCAGGATCGTGGCCGGCACTACGGATCGCGTGGTGATCGACGCCGCCAGATGGAGGAGATCATCCCAGTGCTCGAGGATCAGGGTGGTGTTGATCGGCGCCCCGATGTGGTTCGACAGCGCCGGGTATGCATCGCCTTTCTCGAACGTGTGGAACTTCCGGTCCTTGAGGTTGCGCAGTCGCGGCGCGAAGCGTTTGCCTATGAGGGCGAACAGACCGAAGATGTGATCACTCGCGCCACCCCTATCGGTAAAGTGTTCCTGGATGTCGAGGACCGTGTCCTGATCGAATAGCCCATCGAGCACATAAGCAGCCTCACTTTCGGTCGGACTGATGGGCAGAATGCTAAAGTAGCCGTACTGATCGGAAAGGTGGCTGTAGAACTTTGAGCCGGGTTCGCTGCCGTAATGCAGATTGATGTCGCCGCGCTTTGCGGCTCGGTCGCTCGCGCGGAAGAATTGGCCGTCAGATGATGACGTCGTGCCATTGCCCCAAAGGCGAGAATGCGGATGGCGGGTGTGGGCGTCCGTCACGCAGGCCTGCGCCGCGCGGTAGGTCTCCGACCGTGCATGGAAGGTTCTCATCCAACTGATCTGGTGAGCGCTGATGCCTTTGGACGCGCTGGCCATCCGTTTCGGACCAAGGTTGGTCGCATCCGCCAGTACGCCGGCCAGCATGGCCGAGACATCTCTTGGGACGTCGCCGGTGCGAACATGCGTGAAGCTATCCGCAAAGCCGGTCCATTCATGCACTTCCCTCAACAGGTCGGGAACCTCGATACCATTGGATGCGGCGTCCATCCCTGGATGGCAATCCCGGCACAACACCCAGCGGGGATTGCGAACCTCCACTGTGCCGAACACCGTTTGAATTCGACGCGTCGTATAGTCCTTGACCGGCCGAAAATTGTGGCAATCCGGACAGACCCGTCGAAACAGGGTGTAGGTTTTCGCCTCCTAGGTCGCGACCACTGTTTGCAGGGCGGCCATGATCTTCTTGCCATCTTTGATCGACAGGTCAAGGTCTCCGCCACGCGGACGCTCATCGCTTTTGTCGATCCGGACCTCGTTTCGACATCGCCGAATTCGTTCCTGCTCTCGATCGTGATCGTCCATTCCACCGCCATCGCCGCCGCCTTAAACAAAGTAACGGTGATGGCCCAGTCGGCGCTAACAAATCGTGGCCGCGCTCACCCCAGAGAAGTTACCGGTCCCAATGCCTCGATGCCCTCGAGCGCTTCATCCACCGAGTTACTGCGCAAGAACGTTGCTGATCTCGACCAGGTTCGAGCGCACGCGCAACATGTAGAAGCCAATTGTCGTTAGGTGATTCGGCAACAGCCAGCCATCCTCGCGGCCATTGGCGATGATGAAGGGCTGGATGCGCAGCGCCGAGACGAACTGCGAGTCCATCGTGTCCCACAGGCTCTGCAGGTGCTTTTCGTTGATCACGTCCTCGAAATCGGCCTCGGCGCCTTTCATCAGCCCGTAATAGGCATAGAGCTGGCCATAGGCGAACCAGAAGCGATCGTCGGCGCGGAAATCGAACCAGCCATTGTTGTAGTGCTCAGCGCGCTCCTTGAGGATCGCCGAGGTCGAACCGATGTCGGACGAGATGCGGTCGATATACTGCTTGAGATTGTCAGCGCGGGCATCGAACACCGTCTGGCAGGTTTCCAGCCGGGCGTTGAAGGCGCGCAGCTTGCGCACCGCGTCGCGATAGTAGCTCGGCGTCGGCGTCTTCGGCCCGAACGGGTTCAGGCCGAAATACCAGGTTTCCTCATCGAACTGCAGATTGCCGCGCGCGTCCTGCAGGTCGGCGTCGATCTGCGAGGTGGTGCGCACGCGGCCGAGATTGTCGGCAAGCTCGGTCGCCGTGCGCCGCACCGCCTGGTTGATGCCGCGCTGGAACGACGCCTTGTTGTCCATGAACGGCGTGTGGTCCCAGTCGATGCCGAACAGGCCGAGCTTGTAGAGGATCATCGACGACACCCAGGCATTCTGGTTGACGTTGAAGTCGGTCAGGTCGGCCGCCAACTGGGCGATCGCCGAATTGCCACAGGTCCTGGCGGCGTCGGTGCTGGCACCGGCGGCGACCTGCTCGCCGGCCGACAGGTTGCGCTTCTCGAATATATAGGTGTCGGGATAGTTCGGGTTGAAATTGTTCCACCACTGGGTGGCGTAGAAGAAATTGGCGTAGAGGCCGATCAGCATCAGCAGCGCCAGGCCGACCACTGCCTTCAGGATCCAGCCGCGCTGCGTATACCAACGCCCGGCCCACACGAACGGCCACAGGATGACGCCGATGGCTAAGCCGATGCCGCGGCCGATCCACTGGAAAATCCGGGTGAAGAAATTCACGATCGGATCAAGCATGGCGATGTCACCCCCTCAGTCAGTCAAGCCGTAGAGGCGCATGCCAAACGCCACCTTGTCTTTCAAATATGTGATTTTCAGAACGTCGCGCTGGGTAAGCCATTCTCAGTTTGGAGCCGCATGGTAATCGACACACGATACCTCGCTTGGCCATCTTGCACGCGACCGGCAATTCCGGCGCGCTTTATGAGTTCGCTTGAGTGCACTGTTTGCTTCCATCTGATGTCGATAGATGTTCGCCAAATGCAAGCGGAATTGGTCTCATGACAGCCAGCTTTTCCGGCATAAATCTGTCCTGCCATCCGACGCAGGTTCGCGAGTGTCCGGCCACCAACCACGATCATTTCGTGCCATCGGTGAGAAGCGCCTTGAGTTCTTCGAGCCTGTCGTT
Organism: Mesorhizobium sp. M0106; assembly: GCF_040322715.1. Classification (NCBI taxonomy): domain Bacteria; kingdom Pseudomonadati; phylum Pseudomonadota; class Alphaproteobacteria; order Hyphomicrobiales; family Phyllobacteriaceae; genus Mesorhizobium; species Mesorhizobium sp. M0106. The sequence goes on from NZ_JAMYUA010000028.1 coordinate 6,156, forward strand.
GATGAGCCAGCCGTAATAGTTCTCGACGGGCAGGGTGCGGCCGGTCTTGTCGGTCACGGCTTGCCTCAACTCACGTGCACGTCTGCGCGGCTGGCCAACATTGTAGAGCGTGGCGGTGATTCCGGGATTACCGGATATATCGAACCCCTGTTCCCGATAGGCATCGATCGAATCCCGGATGATCGCGGCGATGTAAACAAGACTGCGATCAGGATCCATGACGTCGCGATAGATCGCCTGCGGGCGATCGGGCGACAATCGGGGAAGCTTGCTGACCCGGCTGACCATGTCTGTGACCTGCAGGGCTGCAAGCGGGCTTATCTGTCCCAGGCCGAAGGTCTGCCCCGCATAGAAGGGTTGGAAGAAGGCCCGCTGGAACGTGATGGGTTCGTAGTCGACGCCATCGACCTTGCGACCCCGGAATGTCTCTTCCCAGACCTGGTCACGGCAGCTCCAAATCAGCGCGCTGCTTTCGAGAGAAGCGCAGGATGCGAATTCGGGCCGCTGGACGAATGACTGGACCGGAGTGCCCCTGTAGCTGAAGGAGAACTTCAGATCGGCATAGGCGAGCGCCTTGACGTAATAGGTCTGAACCGAGTCGACCACGCTGATATTGTAGGTGTGCTCTCCGACGAGAGCCGCGACGATGTGGATCGGATCGATGCCATAGGCGAGCGCCGCCTTCCTGATCTTGCCGACGAGCTTGCGGTCGTCCCGTATCAAGGCGGTTATGGCCCGATACTTCTCCTCGTACGTCGTGTTGAATGCCTTGGAACGAAGCGCGGACGCTCTTGGGATCACCGGTTGCTCGGCAAGACGATTGCCCGTCGGGACGACTGTGACAGTCTGCGCCACGGCTGGGGCCGTTCCGACACAAGGTGCAACGATCGTCACCGTCATCAAAAAGGGCTGCAGCTTGGCTGTTGGCATGAGGCTCCGTTGGCAGCCTCCGGCTCCGTGAAGGGATGCAGGGTGTGCCGTCATATGGTCATGGCAGTGTGCTTTCGAGCCTATAACAGAGAGGCGGAGGTTTTGCGAGCCGGCAAGGTGTTCGGATGCAAGGACGCTGGAAAAAATGTTCGGCATCGCGTTACCTAAGCGCGCCGACGAGAAGATTGTCTTCGCTTAAGATGGAAACCCACCGTCTCGTGTTGTATTCCGCTTGGCGCTTCAGGTAGTGATAGTTCGTCTCGTACCAGGGACGAACCCTATTGGTCAGATTATCGAGAATGAAATCGCCCTTGTCGGTTCGAACCGCCAATACAGCGTGCCCTTCGCCATCGGACTTGCGCACTGCCGTCAAGAGCAGACTGGAGACGCGAAGGCCTTTCGCATCAGCGTTCGCCGATTTTCCAGTGCATAATCCTCGCAATCACCCAGATTATCGTCAGGATAGGACCAATATTCTGGAACTCCATTGTGTTCCATGTCGCTCACTGGCTTGACGCGGTGGTTTACGGATACGTTGACGCCTACGAGCGATCGCAAAAGTCATCGGTCATGCTCGGCGAATGCAGGGCAGCTCACATTCATGCGAACAAACGGACGGACAACGCAGCGATCGGTCATTACGAATACTGTCGGAACTATCGCGATGATTGCTCGATCGTCACGCGCGACCCGAAGCCCGTCGAACTGACCCGCTCCTTGTGTGAGACGCTGATCGAAATCAACAACAGGGCCAACACGACGATCATGGCCATGACGGACATAGATACCCGGTGTCGATGAGAAATGGGAGTATCCCTATAAGGGATTTGGCGACTGCGACGACATCGTGCTGGAAAAACGTCGCGAACTGATGAGACAGGGCGTGCCCCCGCAAAACCTTTTGGATAACGGTGGTCAGGCAGTCGAGCGGCGAGGGGCACGCGATGCTGAGCGTCAACACGACCGCCGGTGACTTCATTCTCGACAATCTGGAGCCGAAGGTCCTGCTGTGGTCGGACACCGGATATACCTACCTGAAGCGCCAGTCGCGATCCAACTCCGGCCATTGGGAAGCGATCGAATCCCAACAGAACATTCTCGTCAGCGGCACGAAATAATCTCAGGACGCTGACAGGAGACCGGCGCCAAGAAGCAGAAATATCGAGGCGCCGAGCCCGATCCGATAATAGACGAAGGGTATGTAGCTGCGCGTCGAGACTAGCTTCAGAAAACCCACGATCGCGACATAGCCGACCGCGAAGGACAGCAGGGTGGCCAGCGCGGTCGGACCGGCGCCGACCGGACTGTCTGCCCCCCAACTCGCATAGAGCTGGAAGAAGCCTGAGGCGAGCACGGCAAGTATCGCCAGCAGGAACGAATACCTGGCGGCGGCCTCTCGCGTGTAAGCCATCAGCAGTCCGGCGCTTATAGTGTCTCCCGATCGCGAAACGCCCGGGATGAGGGCCATCGCCTGGGCGGCGCCGAACAGAAGGCCGTCCCGCCAGCCCAGATCGCGCAAAGCCTTGCGCTTGGCGCCCAGCCGGTCGGCGGCCGCGAGAACCAGCGCGAAGACGATCAACATGGTTGCCGTGAGATAGAGGTTGCGGGCCGGACCTTCGATCAGGTTCTTCAGCAATAGTCCTAGGATGCCGATCGGCAGGGTCCCTATGATCACCAGCCATCCCATGCGGGCATCCGGGTCCAGCCGTTCACGGCGGCCGGCCAGGGAACGCAGCCATGTGGCGATGATGCAGATGATGTCATGGCGGAAATAGATCAGGGCCGCGATCTCGGTCCCGATCTGCGTAATGGCGGTAAATGCGGCGCCGGGATCGCCGGCCGGTGGCAGGAATTCACCAACGATCCGCAAATGCGCGCTTGAGGAGATCGGAAGAAATTCCGTCAGTCCTTGAACCACTCCTAGGATCGCCGCCTCGCTCCACCCGATTTCAGCCAATTGCACTTCCTTTGCGTGGTGCGCAGCTCGTCTCGGGCTGTCGCTTCATCGGATCGTCGAAGAGCCGACGTTAGCCGGTGCGGGCCTGCAGATAGGAGAGCATGAGGAACTGTGGGGCGGTCACGCAGCTTTGCTGCGCTGATCGGGTCTTGGATTGTCGTTTGCCATGCCCGGATACCATTCCGCGAAGACTGCTTTGAGACTTCCGTCGAGTGTCCGGGTGCGGCCATTGCTTCGCCCGTTGCCTCGTGGGCGCTCAACGCGAGGTGCAGTCGTGATCCAAAAGGCGCTCGGCCGCTGAGCTTTCCCAATTGGTCAGGATGTAAAATCCCGGTCTTGCGCCGGCGAGTTCGGCGCCAACGACGACGACATTTACGTGATGCATGGCGCCCCGGGCCTGCGGCAGGCCGGAAGCGATGATGCCGACTACGTTGGTCGTTTCCAAATCCGGCTTGTCGACTGCCTTGATCCAATAGCGTTTCCCCATCAGAGCCAAAGGGAGAAGCTGCCACGGACCTTCCACCTTCGGCCCCTTCAGGACAAGTTTCTTTTCCACCGACACCGCAACGCAATCGATATGGATGTGGAACTGATCCTGGGATCGCTCAGTCCTGGAATTCACAGCCATGGCGATGGCCGTTCGTGGAAGGTGACGTCCGAGGCTCGCCGAGACCTTGCTTCGTGCTTTCCATGCCCGATTCCAGAGTTGGGAACTGCCCTGCCAACGGACAGACGGGCTTTCAAGGCCGGCAACAGCCGTAAGTGGCGTCAACAGAAACTCGGTCCGGTATCGGGGTGATTTAATGAGAGCTGATCCAGGCACGCCCTGCCTGGGCAGGATCACTTCCTCGCAGGGGAAAGCGCTGCCAAGATGCGCTGCGGCAAGAGCGCAGGTCTGCACAACCTGCCAGAGCGCGTTGCGATGCGCTGAAGCGGAGCCGACGTCGGTGACCGCCGCAGTCAGCAACGCGATTGTCAAACAGAGCACGGCTGCAGCACGGCAGTGGTGGAACAATGGTAACCTGTGAAGGGATTTTACAGCGAGGGGAATGCCCGAGATGAGGTTTTGAGTCCCGGCGCGCAGTCGGCGAAACCGAAACGGTGAAGGTGGAGCGGCTGGGAGCCTCGCGATGGTTCCGATGGGCGACTGCTCTTCTGCCCGATCACTGGTTTGATGACGTTTCGGCATTAAACCTCGCATCCTTGGCCGTGACCGATGTCAGTTCAGATTCTGCGCCCCGCTCAGCGGCCGGATCGAGATTGCTGTCCTTCCCTACTATGGCCTTGTCAGCGCTTCGCGGCACGTCCTCCATCGCATTCTGAAGCATCGAGCGGGTTTCCTGCAGGTCGAGTTCCTTCTCGGCTTGACGTACGGCGTCGTCAAACTGCTTTCGAAAATCGCCCGCAATCCGATTGAATGTCTTCATCATTGCCCCCGCCGATCGCATGACTTTTGGAAGCTCCTCCGGGCCGAAAACAACCAGCGCCACCACGAAGATAACCAACAGGTGGGTCATGCCAAGTCCGAACATCGGTACGTCCTCTCGCGCAATCGCCGGCAGCGACAACCTCTCCGCTGGTTTGTGGCGACCGATCCGGTTGAATGCCTCGACCTACGGCGCCAAATCCAACCATCATAGCCTCTCGCCTGAGCCATTCCAGTATGCGGCCGCGGGAATGTCGTTCATACTTCGAGCCATGTGGCACCACTCGTCAACCCGAATATCAGGCGCACGTCTGGTAGGGATATTCGCAACCGTGCTCGCAGCAAGCGGACTCCTCGCTGGAGCCGATGGCACAAGGCCCAGAATATTTGAAGCAGGCGCCTACTCCTTTTCCGACGAACTCGGCGGATTCCGGATCATTGCCGCTTCGGGAGCCGGAACAAGGGCCGATCCCGTCGTGATCACCGAGGAACTCGAGTCGGCAAGCCCGGTAACCCTCACCATACGCGCCATCCGGCCGGTTCAGCCATTCGGTGCCTCCGGCAACTATGCCACCGGGTTCATTTCCCTAAGGATCGTTGCCCTCAACAACAGCGGTCACGCCTGGGTCGAATTCGAGTTCGAGTTGCAGGAGATTCTCAACCAGCCAAGCGATTCCAGCGACGGGCTTTCGTTCGACCAGGCGCGCCGCGAAACGGATGCAATTCGGTCCGATAGTTTCGCCGAATTCAGTCGTGAATTCGAACCTTATGACCATCTTCTGTTCCGGAAAGGCGAGGTCGATCCGCTGAGCACGGTTTCGTTCTCATTCCTGGTGACTGATTTCACGCCGACTGCGCGGCTCTATCTCGTTCAGGACCCGCGCATTCCCTCAACCTGAACGTGTCGCGCATCATCGCGGCCGTCGGTTCGAACAACGCTGCTCGTCATGCATGCCGGCAGTTTGGCAGGTGTCGTTGGGCGCGGCATGCCGATGGATTTGCTGGTCATTTTGGTCGCTTGGCCGTGCCTTTGATTCGGGCCACAAAATACGGACAACAGGGCAAAACCCGACGCGAACGACGATTGAGGATCGTGAGCGCCCGCGGTACGAGTTCTCCGCCGAGTTACTTGTGAAGCGTTCACACTAGCGACAGTTCCGGATCGTGCTATGATCTTGCGCATGAGGACGATCCCGGCCTCTTACATTCTGGTTTTCGCGGCGCTCGCTGCAACGCCCGCGCGGGCCGAATGCCAGTGCCTCGCCAACGGCCACATTTTCCATCACGGCGAAATCGCTTGTCTGCAATTGCCGTCAGGTCCTGAACTCGCGCAGTGCGACATGGTTCTCAACATTTCGTCATGGAAAAAAATTCAGGATGGATGCCCCGAGGCGACGGCGCCGTTTGGCTTGCCTGTCAAAGGGGACGAGCAGAAACCAGGCGAAGGCGGAGATAAAGCCAACGATTTGGCTTTATCAACAGCAAACGCCCGGAGCTAAAGCGAAGCGCAGTTTGCGCGCATCCAACAGTGCGACGCAAGCCCAACGCATACCCTAGCGGTGTTCCAACACCGCTAGGAACCAGCCCTATGGATGAGCTTCCTGTTGAGATTCTGCTTTCCTGTCAGTCCTTCTTGTTCCGGTAGCTTTCAATGGCTTTGCCAACCATGTCGATGGCGACGTTGGCGCCACCAAAGCCGTTCAGCTCAACGGCCTTGCGGCCTTCAGGTAGCTGCTTGTAAACTCGAAAGAATGCCTCGATGCGCTGTCGTTCGATGGCCGGAAGATCATCGATGGTCTTGACCCCGTCATATTGCGGATCGATATCCGTAGCCGGCACAGCGATGATCTTGTCATCCGCTTCGCCGCCGTCGACCATGTTGAGCACGCCGATGGCGCGGACTTTGATCAGAGCACCGGGCACAACGGGTTCCCGGGTGAAGACAAGCGCATCCAACGGGTCGCCGTCGCCGCCCAACGAACTGGTAACGGAACCATAGTTGGCCGGATAGACGACCGGCATGGACTGATATCGATCGACGACGACATGGCCTGTCTCGGCATCGATCTCATATTTGGTGATGCTTCCCGCCGGAATCTCGATAACCGTGTAAAATTCGCTGGTGTCTTTCGGCTGCGGAAAATCGAAAGCTGTGACGAATTCGGCGAAAGCGGGCTGCGTGCCCAGCAGGGCCGCAAGCGCCATGACAGTCGGCAAAGCGCGCATGGTTGTCTCCAGAGGTTGGACGGGCAGGGCGCCCTGCATCCGCCTAGCCACCGTATGTGACGGCAGCATTACAGGGTTCCGTTATTGAAATTGGATGACCGTATTTGCACCGATCCTGCGGCGAGCAGAAATGGGCCGAGATAGAGCGCTGACGAGTGATGAGCGTCTATGGGCGTTTGCGTTTATGGGCGTTTAAGAGACGGTGGCCGCTTCAAATGTGCTATTTCAGGCGAGCCCATTTCCGGCAAGGGGATAGCTTGCGTCGTAACTCCTGCCAATCGGGCACGCTACACCCACAACACGCCGTTCGGCGAGAGCTGCCACGTAGACGCCTCGCGGCTCAGTGCGACGTTGTGTGGCAATCATCAAAAAGCAAGTGAAACTCCAACTTCAGTTGAAGTCCTTCGGAGACTACGCCACCTTGACCTTGAATCATTGCCAGGGTTCGAAATTCGTGAACGAAGAGACAACAACACCACGTCCGCTATACTCCACTGAAAGGGCTGCTTCATGTCGGGAATGTCGCGCAGGGGATTCTTGCTGGGCGGCACGGCAGCAGTAGCTGTCGGCGCTGCAGGCGGGCTGATTGCCGGCAGGGCCGTAGCAGCCGATCTGACCTTGCGGGTTTCAGCGATCAGTCGGTCGATTTTGCCCGGCACCGTCACCAAAGGGATGATGAGTTTCGGTGCGGGCGGGCCGCCGCCCACTCTGCGTTTATTGCGAGGTAGGCCGTTTTCCATAGACGTGGTCAATGATCTCGATGAAGCGACGAGTGTGCACTGGCATGGATTGCGCATCGCCAATGCCATGGACGGCGTGCCTTATCTCACCCAGCGTCCCATCGCGGCGGGCGAAAGCTTCCGTTACACTCTGACACCGCCGGATGCCGGCACCTATTGGTATCATCCGCATTGCAACACGCTCGATCAGATGGCCCGCGGTCTGACAGGCATGCTTGTTGTCGAAGATGACGAAGATGCCGGTTTCGACCAGGATTTGCCGCTCAATATACGCGACTTCCGTCTCGGCGAAGACGGCCAGTTCATCGAATTGTTCAAGGCACGCAACGCTGCGCGCGGCGGCACGCTGGGTACGGTCTCGACGGTAAATTGGGAAGTCACCCCGATTTACGATCTGCCAGCGGGCAGCCTTGTGCGCCTGCGTTTGGCAGTCACGGATGTCACCCGTATCGGCACTTATGACCTCGATGGCGGAACGGCCAAAGTGATCGCTCTTGATGCCAACCCGCTGCCGCAGCCTGTTGCGCCTCGGGGCATTGTCATCGCGCCCGGCCAGCGCGCCGATGTCGCCCTCCGCGTGCCTGATGGCGAAGACGAGATCGTCAGCCTGAATCTCAGAACAGCCAAGGGACCTCGCGTTCTCGTCCGATTCCGGCCTATCGGCGCCAGCGCGGGGCGGACGCTTGGCGAACTCAAGCCGCTGCGGCCGAATCGCGTACCGGAGCCGGATCTTGCCGATCCCGAGACAATGGACTTCGTCTTTGGCTGGTCGCCCAATGGTGATGCGCCGGCGCCGGGTGTTTGCGGCACGCTCGGCTACACCTTCTGGTCGATCAACCGCGTCGCCTGGCGAGGGGACGCGCCGGGGCCAGTTGATCCGCTCGCGGCTCTAAAACGAGGCAAAAGCTATGTTCTGCGCCTTCGCAACGAAACGCCGAACGATCATCCGATCCATTTGCACGGTATGTCTTTCCGTCTGCTACGCTCCGACAAGCGCAAAATTGCGTCGCCTGTAACAGATACGGCCCTTCTTAAATCGCAAGAAGTGATGGAAGTGGCGTTGGTCGCTGACAATCCGGGTAATTGGGCATTCCATTGCCACGTCATTGAACATCAGAAGAGCGGCCTGACCGGTTATTTGCGTGTGGAATGACCCGGTCCTCATCCAGGGTTGCGTTGCCGAGGGCGTGAGAGGGTCGAAATTGGGCGAGGCGGAGCGTCCGAGTTCTCGCCGCACTAATGGCGCTACTGCTCACGGGCGCCGGAGCGGCCGGCGACGGGTGCTGATCTGTGCATCTGATCGAGCCTCTGCTGAGTGGCCTCCCGGGCTCGCTCGCCAACGCCGGTTCCCATGCCACCGCGGTCGCGATTGCGTTGGTCATCATCACGGCGCTGTAGCTCATGCTGGGCGATCTGGCGCCCGCTCCGGATCGTGCTATGATTTCGCATGAGGACGTTCCATGCCTCTTGCATCCTGGTTTTCGTGGCGCTTGTTGCAACGCCCGCGCGGGCAGAATGTCAGTGCCTCGCCAACGGCCGGACGTTCCATCACGGTGAATTCGCCTGTCTGCAATTGCCGTCTGGACCGGAACTCGCGCAATGCGACATGGTTCTCAACATTTCGTCATGGAAAAAAATTCAGAGCGGCTGCCCGGAGGCGACAGCACCATTGAGTGTGCTCGTCGAAGGGGGCGAGCAGCAATCAGGCGAAGCCGGACACAAAGCCTTAACAACGACGAACACTCCGACCTAAGACGAAGAGCAGGCTGCGCATCAGCCACAGAGATCTCTTTCGGCAAGGCGTCAACTTTGGGGTGAACTGTTACACTACCGTCACTTGATTGCGCTGACCAGCGGGTTGTCGCCATCGAGGGAGACCCAGCGCCCCGTGTCGGTGCCGGTTTGCCTCTTCAGGAAGCGGTAGCCGGTCTGGTCCCAGCGGCGCACCGTGTCGGTGAGGTTGTCGAGGATGAAGTCGCCCGTGTCGGTACGAACAGTCAGCACTGCATGACCCTCGCCGTCGGGCTTGCGAACAACCGTCATCAGCAGATCCGACACAGGAATGCCGCGGTTTATCAGACGGCGACGCTTTTCCAGCGCATAGTCTTCGCAATCGCCGAAACCACTGTCCGGATAAGCCCAGAATTCGTCCTGTCCGTACTGGTCGAGATCGCTCATCGGCTTGACGTTGTTGTTGACCGTCAGGTTAACGCTCGTAATCTGCCGCCAGAGTTTTCCGGTCATGTGCTCCGGACCATTGTCGCGTGAGCGGATCTCACATTCGGCCCGATGGGATTTGCAGAAATCGTAGTGACCGATCGGCTGCGAGGTAAAGCCACCGATCGGCATCGACTGTGAAGCCGTCGCCGCCGACCACGTGGACATTATCGCAATGATTGCAACGACCGCACCGCCGCCCAACCGTGCGCACAACCGCACTCGTGAGGAACTCATCCGACCCGCCCAACCACCTTTGTTAAGAATGAGTTAAGGTCGATCCCGTGGGTTCTGTCAATCAGAGCGGGAGGAAGATCCTTCTGAATGGTTACTTGCGCCGTGTGCGTTGCTCGGCCGCTACACGTCTGCACGATTTCGGTTTCCTGCGCGGCAGGTCTTTGCCAGAGGGACCGATATGGTGAGATGTCAACCGTCGGTCACGCTTGGTGCGAATTGGAAAGTGATGAATGAGCCTCGATGAGGTCACGCAAGCGACGATCGCGTTTATCCGGACGCATGAAGCATGGGGTGTTCCGCTGGTGCTCGTGCTGGCCTTTGGGGAATCGCTGGCGTTCATCTCTCTGTTGTTGCCTGCAACCGTGATCCTGATCGGTGTCGGTTTTCTCATCGGCGAAAGCGGTATCGCATTCTGGCCCCTGTGGCTTGCCGCCGCCATTGGGGCGGCATTGGGGGACTGGCTGTCCTTCTGGATCGGCACGCGGTTGGGAAACGGGGTTTCGCACTATTGGCCCCTGTCACGTTATCCAAACCTCATTCCGCGCGGTCACCTGTTCTTCGAGCGATGGGGGGTGGCCGGGGTGTTCTTTGGGCGCTTCTTCGGTCCTTTGCGCGCATCCGTGCCATTGGCGGCGGGCATCTGTAAGATGCCCGCCTTGACGTTTCAGATTGCCAACATCACCTCAGCCTTCGTCTGGGCCACAGGTATTCTGGCTCCCGGCGCCTTCGGCCTCAAATGGCTGCAGGCGTGGATTTGATGGGCACCAAAGGCGGACCGTCATTGTCTGCCTCTGGCAAGGGCAGGAATCAATCGTAGGCGGCGCGAACGGGTATGCTCCCCAGTTCAGTTCGAGTTCGAATTTCGAAGGCGAAACAATCCGCAACTCAAGAGAATTAGGCACGGTTTCGTCTTGAACTCGTAGCTGGTTCCTTTGATGCCGCTGGCGCAACCGTAGGAGCCAACTTGCCGCCGCTACTCGAGGCCAGATTTGCAGATTTCTAGTGCGACAAAAGGACAGGCAGGCGCAGATCGCCCAGAACGCCCTTGGTTGCGCCACCCACGACAAAATCTCTCATCCGGGAATGGCCGTACGCACCCATGACAAGCAGATCGGCGCCCATGCCGACAGCGCGCTCCTGAAGCGTAACGCCAATGGGGCGATCTTCCGTATCGATTGAGACTCCCTCAGCGGGAAGGCCACGCATTCTCAGGCTTAAAGCAAGGCTTTCGCCAATATCGCGCAGCGGCTTTTCGATTGTCACCGTCAGTACGGTTATCTTTGCCGCACATTGCAGAAACTCATACGCGTCGGCAACGGCCCGGGCCGCAACGCGACTCCCATCCCAAGCGATGATAACATGATCGATTGCACCAACATTTGCGCTTTCCGGCAGAATTATGGTCGGTCGGCCCGAACCAAACAGAACCGCGTCAACGGTCATGCGCGCAGTCTGGTTATTTGGCTCCAACCCAATCAAAGCAAAATCGAAATAGCGTGACTTCACTGCCGCAACATCGCTGACAGATGCCGGCTGAACAGCAATCTCCTCGGTTGTCAGGGACGATCCGACACGTGCCGCTTCAGCTTTCAATGCCTCCAGCAAATCGAGCCCGTGCTTGCGGCTGGTCGCTTCTGTCTCCCGGATCATTTCGGGAAGGTTGATCAAGTATCTCGACACCGGGTTGGAAATACCCGGGATATCGACATTGATCGTTAATGCGTGAAGCGCCGCGCCAATGTGCTTGACCACCGCGATTGCGTTTAAGGCGATTTTGGTGGAATTCGCTTCCGGATACGTCACCAGAGGAAGTAAGGCAATCTTATTCATCAAACCTCAGCTCCATGATTTCGGCCGCTGTCGAGCGACCAATGGCCCAACGCGTGTTACACACCTCAAGCCTCCTAGTTCAGCCCGCCAAAATACTCAGACGACCGAGGTTCGCTATCGCCTACCTCGATATTCCAAGGCGATCTTGCGCCGCATCGATTCCGTCCTGAACGGTCGTGGCTATAATGGCAGGCATCGATGACGAGAAATGTCAACAAAGATTAGCCCGTTTGTTGCCATGAGCGCAGTGGCGCCCGCAAGCATTGTTTTGACAGTAGCGGCAGCCGAGGATGTGGCGGAAACTCCGCTGTTCACGATCCGCGCCGGGGACCATCGGGGTTTGACATCTGGAGATCCGCGTTCTGCGATCATCCTTCCTGAATCCGGATACCGGCCAAACCTGGATGCCTAGCGAAGCTGTAACGCAGCCTGCCGCAACCGACGCGCCAGTGTTGTGCTCCCTACATTATGTCCGGCAGGCTCCAAGCAGACACAAGAGCGGGAGGGGTTGAAGCTGTCGATCGCGCGCTTTCGATCCTCGGGTGCTTCACAGAGCGCGACGAAGGTTTAAGCTTGGCCGAGATTTCTTCTAGACCAGGCCTCTACAAAAGCACGATCCTTCGGTTAACGGAATCCCTTGTCCGGAGTGGCTACATTGTTCGCATGGCGGACAAGCGCTTTGCTGCCGGCCCTACGCCGATGATATTGGGCTCATTCTACCGTCGTCGTTTTAAGATGGAGGCCTTCGTTCGGCCTCTCCTTTTGAGCCTTGTTGAACGGGCGAATGAAAGCGCATCGTTTTTTCGAAAGGAGGGAAATCGCAGCATTTGCCTGTTTCGTGCAGACTGTCGCCATTTGATCCGGGATCAAATCCGAGAGGGCGATGTGCTTTCGCTTGACCATCATGCAGCTGGCCAAGTGCTTGCTCGGTTTAGTCTCGCTAAGCCTAGAATGCGAATAGCTCTTATGGCGAAGATTCCGTTTGTATCGCTCGGGGAGGGAGATTCTGAAACAGCGACGATGGCCGTACCGGTTTTTTCAGGCAGCGAGGGCTTGGCCGGAGCGCTGGCTGTTTCTGGACCGCTGACCAGATTTACACCGGAAAAGCTGGTCAACATGAGACCGCTTTTGCTGGAATTTGACGAACGCCTATGGACATCCCTTGCGAGTAGCCAATATTTACAAGCGCGCTCATAGAATGGTCGTCACTAGAGCGTGTGTGCCCAAGGGCACGGGAGCAGCAGTTGGGGCGGATTGTGGCCTTCTTGCCTTTGGAAGCGGTTAAGCGTGATGACAAGCGAGGCTCCAAATCGGCTACTCTGCTCGATTCATGGCAAGCGGCCCCGCCAAACATGATTGGAATCGACATCGGGCGCTTGAGGACATGACTGCCAGTGAGCGTCCGAGCAACAACGCGCACAATCAAAGCGATAGTGGCGATCTGATCCGCCGGGCGGTGGCTGCTTTCAATTCCGGTAATCACGACCAAGCGATGCATCTGTGCGCATTGGGCCTGGGGCAGCACCCGGGCGATCCAGCGCTTTGCCATCTTCTGGCGGCGTTCCTGTTCGCAAGGGCAGACATGCCGGGGGCTCGTGCGCGCGCATCGAAGCGAGCCTTGCCGTTCGCCCGGACAATGTGCCTGCCTTGATTCTGGCATGCAGGATTGCCCGGGCCGAAGGCAGGTTTGAAGCGGCGTTGCAACAGCTGGATCGCGCAGCCAAGCTATCATTGCAGGCGGAAATCCTCATCGAGCGAGCACGTACCCTTGATCAGGCAGGCGACGCCCCGGCCGCGCGCGAATGCTGGACACTTGTCTTGCAGCGGGATCCGAAATCCTAGGAGGCAGCGGCGCGCCTCGGGCGCCTTGCCTGGCAACGCGGTGCGCCTGCCGAAGCGGAGGGCTTCCTCGAACGCGCTGTCGCCGGCGGTGGGCATCCGGCTGCGTGGTTTGACCTCGGGCTGGTGCGTCAGGACATGCGCAAGTTCGGCAGCGCCGCTCAAGCCTATCGGCGGGTGCTGAAGATGAGCCCGGACGCCCCGGAAGCTGCCGTCAATCTGGGTGTCGTCCTGCAGGAAGTCGGCGACCTCGACGGGGCCATGGCTGCGTATTCGATTGCCTACAGTCTGCGCCCATCCACGTTCGGCGTCATCGCCATGGCACTCACATCGGCGTCCAGCGGCCGGCTATGGCTTGATGAGGAAGCGCTGCGTCGCTCACTCGCTGGTGGAGCGTCCCCGCCTGGCGCGAAACCGCTTGCGGTACACACCGGGCGTTGACAGGACATCGGCGACCGTCTGCGCATACGATGCCTGCCGCTTTTCATCGAACACCTCGTATTCCAGCTGCGGCTCAACCCGTGGAACCGCAAAGCACTGCGCGACCGGGGTTCCTTTCCTGAGCAAGCCAGAAAACTCGGGCTCAGTCCAGACCGCCGGGAAATTAATGCCTCCATCGTTGAACCGGTCGGAATCCACCAGGCCCGTCACCAGCCTGAAGGGCAGATCGTCGCGATTGACCGGATGCGTCGCGAACAGCGACCAGCCGTCCTCGACCTGTATGGTCCAGAAGCTGTTGAATTTGAGGGCGGCTTGACCGGGAGTGGCAAACGGGCTGCCTGCGAGTTGCCCCGGCGTGTGGAAGCTCAAAGGCGCTCGGGGGTGGTTCCCGGTGACCGGGTCCGGAATCTGCCAGTCCTAGGATAAGGTCCCTTTGTCGGCGATGACGTCGCACGGCAGGAGGATCATGAAGCCATAGGTCATCGCATCGATAACGGGCGGGCACTGCTTGAGCGTGCGAATGTCGCGGCCGTGGATCGCCGAAAAGGAAGTAGCGGGCATTGTGCGCAGCCAATCCGGCAACGCGCCGCGCGCGAGGATCGGGCGTGGCAAATGCTCGACCAACATTGGATCACATCGGAAAATGACACGCATCGTCGCCTCCCGGCATTGCGATACCACGATTGCCGATCACACTCCAAGCGGCGATAAGGCAAGGGCAATGCTCCGTTGACACTTTGGACAAGTTGGCGAGTTTTTTTAATACAGGCGAAACCCATCCGTCCGGTAGCCCAAGCCGTTCCAAAGGCCATCAGGGAAGGGAGCCACGCAGGCAACCAACTGTCGCGTCATCATGACTAACGGCAGAATCACCACCACGACTGCCGGGTTTGCGGGATAAAGGAAGGGCCCCGCCGAGCAACCACGCAAAAATGAAAATGACGACGCCTGTCTTGCAGGAATCCGGGCATTCTTACTCCGATGTTTCTTGCCGCCCCGTGGGAGAGTTCCTTCGTGCGAGCAGTTTGTCGATCCGCCGGCCATCCATGTCCACGATCTCGAAGTGCCAGCCGCCATAATCAAAATGTTCCCCGATCTCAGGCAGATGCCCTAGTCGAAACAGGGCAAATCCTGCGATCGTATGGAAGTCGCCTTCAGTTGGCCGTGCTCGAAAACCAAGGCGATCGAACGCGTCCTGGGCCGACATCATACCATCCACGAGAAGGGAGCCGTCTTCACGCTCGACGATATCCGGCTCTTCGCCTTCGATGTTGGGCAGGTCGCCGGCGATGGCTTCGAGCAAATCGGTCTGGGTAACAATTCCTTCCAGACTTCCGTACTCGTCGAGGACCATTGCTATGCGGACGGGCGCCTTCCTGAACTGCTCCAGCACTTTGAAAATCGGCGTTGATTCATGAACGACGAGCGGCTCACGGATGATCGCCATCGGATCGAGAACCTGCCCGTCAAGAACCTGGTCGAGCATGTCCTTCTTCAGAACCATGCCGAGCAGTTCATCGATACCGCCCTTGCCGACAAGGAGCTGCTCATGGCGGCAATCGCGGATCGTACGAAGAATCTCGGTTCGGTCATCATTCACGTCGATCCAGTCGATATCCGGCCGAGGCGTCATGATGTCACTGATGCGGCGCTCGCCGATATTGAAGACCCGCTCGACCATCTCCCGCTGCGCCTGCTGCAACAGCCCGCCTTCCTGACTGGCCGAGATCAGAAGCTTCAGCTCGTCTGGCGAGTGCAATGAATCCTCACCGGTTCCCGGGCGCAGGCCGCAGAGTCGCAGAACGAGGTTGCCGAGACCATTCAGCATTAGAATCGCCGGCCTGAGCAGAAAGAGGAACAGACCGAGCGGACGCACGACCCAGAGCGCAGTGTCTTCGCTGCGCTGGAGCGCCAGACTCTTTGGTGCGAGCTCGCCAAGCACGATGTGAAGCGCGGTGATGATGATGAAAGCGATCGCGACGGCGACAGTGTGTGAGCCCGCAGTCGCCAACGACCCGAGCAGCCCGATCAAGAGAGGCTCGACGAGATGCGCGAGAGCAGGTTCGCCGATCCAGCCGAGCGCGAGCGATGAAATGGTGATGCCGAGCTGGGTCGCCGCCAGATTGGCATCGAGATTGTCGACGGCCCGCTGGAGCGCTGCCGCGTTCAGCCGCCCAGCCGCAGCGAGTTCGGCAACTCGGCTTCGGCGCACGGCGACCAGGGAAAACTCGGCGGCGACAAAGAAGCCGTTTGCGGCCACGAGTAGGAGAACCGATAAGATACCAAGAATGTCGCTCAAACTGCCATCGCCTGTCGGCATGATATCCTCTTAATGACGCAATTGGATACGTCTCTGAAGCGCAAATGATGGCATTGCGCAATCGCTATCAGCATCACGATCGCCAGAAGCATAATCCCCTGATGGCGATGGTGGTGCATCTACTAGCGACTGATCACGGTGCGGTCGAATACGTTGAATGCGGCAAAGTGCGTGGTCCAGCCGTGGCTTGCAGCGCGGGTCATGTACCGACGCGCCGCGTTCTTGGCGTGGATGCGCAGATCACATGAAGGCAGACGCCATCACGCAGCCCGTCGATAAAGCTCAAATGATTGGATAGCTTGAACTGCTGACGGTAACAGGGCTGAAGCCAACGCGTGATCTGCAGATGATGTCAAGCGCCTCTCCGCAAAGAGGTGACGCTTGATAGGCGGCTGCTTCCGTGCAAATGCTCCGGCATGCGAATTCTCCTCGTCGAAGACACGCGCGACGTTGGCGAGGCTATCAGCCGCCGCTTCGAAACGATCGGCCACGCAGTCGATTGGGAGACGGACGGCCGTGCTGCCGCAGAGATCCTCGATTTCACCTGCTACGATCTCGTCATCCTCGACGTCATGCTGCCCAGCCTCGACGGGTTCGAAATCGTTCGACGGCTCCGGCAGGCAAGGAATACGACCCCGGTTCTGATGTTGACGGCCCGTTCCGAGATAGAGGACCGCGTTGGCGCGCTTGATCTCGGCGCCGACGACTATCTGGTCAAACCGTTCGATTTCCGGGAATTGGAAGCGCGCGCCCGTGTTCTGCTCCGGCGGAAAAGCGGCGAGGCGACCAACATCGTACAGTGTGGCGATGTCGTGCTCGACCGCGGCAGCCGCTCAGTGCGAGTAGGCAGGCGCGAGGTGCAATTGAAACGACGCGAGATGACGTTGCTTGAGATACTGGCGTCGCGGCCAGGCCGCGTCTTCAGCAAAGATGAACTTATCGATCAGCTTTTCGGGTTTGACGAGCCGGCCAATCAGAACGCGATCGAACTTTATGTCGGGCGGCTGCGCAAGAAGCTGGAAGGCGCCAAGGCGCAGATCGTTACCGTGCGGGGCGTGGGATATCAGCTGGCTTCCGATGATACCGGCTGAGCCTTCCCTTTTCACGCGCCTGGCGGTCCGCATCTCGCTGGTGCTGGGCCTGGGTGCGGCTCTTCTGGTGAGTGCGGCGTCGTACTACGCACGTACCGCCGCCGATGACGCCTATGACCGGCTTCTGCTTGGTGCGGCCATCCAGATGGCAGACAGCCTTACGGTTGAATCCGGTTCGCTCATCATCAACCTGCCGGTATCAGCTTTTGAACTTCTGGGCCTCGCCAGCCGCGATCGCATCTTCTATCGCGTGATCGGCCCTTCCGGCGCGACGCTGACAGGTTATGCCGATCTGCAAACAGAAGTTGATCTGGCCGCAATACACGATGTCCCGGTATTGGAATCGGCGCATTATCGCGGCGAACCGGTTCGGATTGCGGTGGTGGCGCGCGCACTGTCCGATCCAGCCGTATCCGGTTGGGCGCATGTCATCGTTGGGCAGACCACGGAAGCCCGCCGCGCGCTCGCGGGTGAATTGACTCTCAGGGCGACCGTCCTCCTGGCGGTCATGAGCATATTGGCATTGGCTGGAGCGATGATTGCTATTCGCTATTCTCTGCAACCGGTCAAGCATCTCGGAGCGACGCTCCGCCGTCGCGATCCACAAGACCTGACGCCGGTAACGGTCGTCGTACCGAGAGAATTGCGGCCCTTCGTTACTTCCATCAATTATTTCATGAGTCGGCTCGACGAGCGCGTGAAACTCCTGCAGCGCTTCATCGCCGACGCGGCGCACCAGATCAGAACGCCGCTGACAGCGCTAACGGCGCAGCTCGATCTGTTGAGTCAAGCCAAGCTGGACAAGTCGAGCCGCCAGCATCTCGATCGCGTACAGCAGCGCGCCAGCGAACTTGCGCGCCTGACCAACCAGTTGCTCAGCCACGCCATGGTCATCCATCGTGCCGATTCCGTGCAGCTTCAGCCGCACGGTCTGGCAGATGTCGCACGGCGCGCTTTCCGTGCGGCGGTTCCGATAACTATCGATCCGGACATTATCGTCTCCTTCGAGGCGCCTGACGACGAGCCGGTCGTGCTTGCGGACGCCGTCAGCCTTCGCGAAGCGATCGTCAATATCATCGACAATGCCTTGCGTCATGGAGTGGTGTCGCGCCTTGAGGTCAGAGTACGCAGGGACGGTACGCGTGCCCATCTCGAGGTCGAAGATGACGGACCGGGCATTCCGCCGGGCGAGTGGGAGCGGGTCACGCAGCGCTTCGAAACGTCCAAATCTCATGACGGCAGCGCAGGTCTTGGTTTCGCCATCGCGTCGGAGGTTGCGGCGGCTCACGGTGGCGCGCTGACCTTTCGCGAGACAAGCAAGGATGGCGGGAAGGGCACGCAAGGGTTCACCGTCACCTTGACGTTGCCCATCGCCACGGAGAAGACCGGATGATAACGGGAACATTGCCGACATTCGGTTTGATGGCTGCCGTCCTCCTATGCATCGGTCACGCGGCAAGAGCTGCTGAAGGAAGCAGCGCATTTTTCCCTTCGTCTCAGCCGGAGAAGGACCGACTGTCGATCCACGCCGCGACCGATCTGGCGGCTATGGAACCACTGATCCGGGATTTTCAGTCCGTTTTCCCCAACGTGGCCGTCGAGTATGTTGAATATGTCACCAACGACTTGCAAAGGAGTGCCAGTGAAGCCTGTCGGACGGACGCGGTGCTGGGCGACATCTTGTTGTCTCCGTCGGTCGACCAACTCGTGAAGCTCGCCAATGACGGCTGCGCGGCGCCGCACGTGTCGGCCGAAACCGCGCATGTCGCCAATTGGGCAAACTGGCGCGACGAGGTATTCGGCTTTACCTACGAACCGGCCGTCTTCGTCTATAATGCCCGCCTCGTGCCGTCCGGCGACGTACCGCGCACCCACATCGAACTCGCCGATCTTCTCAGGCGGCGGATCGATTTTTATCGCGGACGGGTCGGAACGTTCGACATCCGACTTTCGGGCATCGGCTACCTATTGGCGTTCAGTGATGCGCGGCAGACGACGGCGGTCTACGGTCGGCTTCTGGAAAGCATGAGCCGAGCGGAAACTGTGGTGCGTTGTTGCACCGCGGAGACCCTTCAGGACGTTGCAAACGGGAGCCTGTATATAGGCTACAATATGATCGGGTCATATGCCTACGCCGCGGCCAGGGGCAATTCCGATTTGAGGGTCGTTGTCCCGCGGGACTATGCGCTGATACTCAGTCGTGGCGCGCTCATTCCGAAGACGGCGCCGAATATGGGCGTTGCCAAACGATTTCTCGACTACCTTCTGTCAGCCCGAGGACAGAAGGTTGCCAGGGATAGCGCCTTCTTCTTTGCCGAGAACGGGCAATTGCCTGAGGGAGCGGACGGCCCGGAAAAACTTGGGGAGTCTGGTATCGCGCGCGCCATACGCATCGGCCCTGCGTTACTTGCCGTACAGGACGAGGCGTTGCGCCGCCGCTTCATCGAGGATTGGAGCAAGTCCATGATCGATGCGCAGGGCCAGCGACCGTGACGCGTAGGATGCCGTCCCAAGATTTCAAAAATTCGGCAATACGTCGATGTGGCCGATCCGGCTGTCGTCGACAATCTGATCACGACCCATCGGGCCTAGTCGGCTGAGCAAACCTCGACATCGCCGTGACAGGTTGGTGACAGGTCAGGATGATACTCGCCTTTGTGCCTGGAGGAGTACGATTTAGGCGAACTTGGAGGAGACCCTAATGAAAAATCGTCTTGCGACGATGATGGCCGCGTTTTCGCTGTCAGCCGCTTTCGCGACGCTTGCCGCCGCTGCCGAGATCCCCGCCGGGTATCCGGACGACTACAAGGATCTGGTGGCCGCCGCCACCGCGGAAGGACACCTAAGCATCTATTCAACGACCGATGCGGCGCTGGTCCAGCCCTTGCTCAAGGACTTCGAAGCAGCGTTCCCCGGCATCGCCGTCGAATATTCCGACCTCAATTCCACCGAACTCTACAATCGCGTCATTGCCGAAACCGCTTCGGGCCAAGGCACGGCAGATGTCGCATGGTCTTCGGCTCCGGATCTGCAGATCAAACTTGCCTCAGACGGCTATGCGCAGGAATACAAATCCGTGGAGGCGGCCCACCTTCCGGCCTGGGCGTCCTACAAGGACATGGTCTATGGTACCACCGCCGACCCGGTGACTTTCGTCTACAACAAGCGTCTCGTGCCTGAAGGCGATGTTCCCGCAACCCACGCCGATCTTCTCAAGCTGATGACCGGGAAAACCGCAGAATATGATGGCAAGATCGCGTCCTACGATCCGGAAAAATCCGGTGTCGGCTTCTATTTCTACAACCAGGACGCCAAGAACTGGACCGATTCCTGGGCGCTTAACAAGGCTTTTGGCAAGGCCCATATCAAGCTCTACAGCTCCGCCGGCTCGATGATCGAGAAGGTCACGTCTGGCGAACATTCCATCGCCTATGGCATCTTCGGCTCATATGGCCTCGCCAAGCAGGCCAAGGACGAGAACCTCGGTGTGATAATCCCGAAGGACTATGTCCTGGTGACCACCCGCGCCACCGTCATTCCGGCGGAAGCCCAGGATCCCAATGCTGCGAAGCTATTCGTAGACTATCTGCTGTCGGCGCGCGCGCAGAAGCTGATCGCCGACGACATCAAGCTCTATGCCGTTCGTGATGACGTTGAAGGGGCAACCACGCTGGCGTCCATAAAGGCCGCCGCCGGTGAAAACGTTCACCCGATCGCGCTCGACGACGAGCTGCTCGAAGGTCTCGACGAGACGACACGGCTGGCGTTCCTCAACGAGTGGCAGAAAGCCATGAAGGGCGAGTAATCGCTTGATCGGGAGTGCCTCCACAGTCGGCTCTCTCACCCTTCTTGCTATTGAGAACCATCGGAACGGCGCGCTTGCGCTCTTGCTAGCGGACGGCCCCCGGCTTTGTTCGAGGCGATCATGCCCTTCCGTGTCTTTCGTGTCAGCACCAACCTCCTCGCCATCCTGGTGGTGCTGGCACCGGTCACCCTGATCATTTATCAGAGTTTTCTGTCCGCGCCTTTCTTCCAGAAAACCGCGCATCTGTCGCTGAACGCCTACAGCTTCATCCTCGCGGACGCGGATTTCTGGCTAGCGCTGACGACTTCGCTCAAGCTCGCGGTGGGCATGACGGTGATCGCAGTTCCGGTGGGAATCCTGCTGGCGTTCATCATCGTGCGCACCGACGTGCCGGGCAAGCGCTGGCTGGAGCCGATCATCCTGATCCCGGTTTTCATGTCGGCGGTGGTGCTGGCCTTCGGCTATGTGATGACACTGGGACCAGTCGGCTTCGTCTCGCTGGCGGTCAAGTCGATGATCGGCTACGTGCCCTGGAATGTCTATTCGGTGACATCGATCGCGATCATTGCCGGGCTCACCCATGTCCCACATGTCTATCTCTATGCATCGGCGGCGCTCCGCAACGTTGGCGCCGACCTCGAAGAGGCGGCACGCACCGCCGGCGCTGGCCCTTGGCGCGTCGCCGCCAGTGTGTCGCTGCCCATGGTGATGCCGGTGGTGCTCTATGCGGCGGTTCTGGTGTTCTTCCTCGGTTTCGAACTTTTCGGCCTGCCGCTGGTGCTTGGCGATCCGGAAGGCGTGCTGGTTCTCGCCACCTATCTCTACAAGCTCACCAACAAGCTCGGTGTTCCTTCCTATCAGTTGATGGCCGTAGTGGTGGTGGCGATCATCATGATCGCGCTGCCGCTGGTGGTGCTGCAGCGCTACATGCTGCGCAACGCCAGCCGCTATGTGTCCGTCAAAGGCAAGGGCAGTCGGCACAACCCCATCCGGCTGGGCGCTCTTCGCTGGCCGGCCTTCGCGCTTGTGGTGGCCTGGTTCGCGGCCACCGTGATCATACCGGTGGGCGGCGTCGCAATTCGTTCACTGGTGACAAGCTGGGGCGTCGGGGTGAATATCTTCCAGGTGCTGACGTTGGATCACTATCGCGATCTCGCTGACTATCCGAATGTCGTCAGCGCCATTGTCAACACGGTCGGCGTCGCGGTGGTCGGCGGCGCGGCTTCGATCGCGGCCTATACTGCCGTGGCACTCGCCGGTCATCGCTCGAGCGCACCCCTGACCAAAGTCGTCGACTACGTGGCCATGATACCGCGGGCGATGCCGGGCATTGTGGCTGGCCTCGCCATGCTGTGGATATTTCTGTTCTTCAAGCCGATCGCACCCCTGCGCGCCACGATGATCTCGGTATGGCTCGCCTATACCATTGTCTGGTTCGCCTATGGCATGCGGCTGATTTCCGGAACGCTCCTGCAGATCGGCAAGGAGCTCGAGGAAGCCGGCCGATCAGTTGGTGCCAGCGAGGGCCAGGTTGCCAGGGACATCACCCTGCCGCTCATCCGCGGCGGCATGTTCTCGGCCTGGCTGTTGATCTTCCTGATCTTCGCCCGTGAATATTCGACGGGCGTCTATCTGCTCGGACCGGGAACCGAAGTGATCGGCTCGCTCATGGTTTCCCTTTGGGGCACCGGCGCGATCGATCTGGTCTCGGCTCTCGCCGTCATCAACACCGTCATCATCGTGACCGGTCTTGCCCTCGCGATGCGCTTTGGAGTCCGCCTCAATGACTGACATCGTCATAGACGGCCTGCGCCTCAGTTACGGCAACCTTGAAATCCTGAAAGGTGTGTCCTTCTCGGTCGAACCGGGTCAGATCGTCGCCTTGCTCGGCGCGTCCGGGTCCGGCAAGACGACGCTCTTGCGAGCGGTCGCCGGTCTGGAGACACCCAACAGCGGCAAGATACTGCTCGGTGACAAGCCGCTTTTCGATGCCGGGCAGAACATCAATCTGGCGCCGGAAACGCGCGGTCTCGGGCTGGTATTCCAGTCCTATGCGCTGTGGCCGCATCGGACGGTGTCCGAGAATGTGGGTTATCCCCTGAAGCTGCGCAAAGTATCCCAGGCAGATGTTGCGAGCCGCGTCCAGAAGGCTTTGGACAGCATCGGCCTCGGCAAACTGGGCGAGCGCTATCCGCATCAGCTCTCCGGCGGACAGCAGCAGCGCGTGGCGTTGGCCCGTGCGCTGGTCTACGAGCCGAACGTGATTCTGCTCGATGAGCCGCTCTCAAATCTGGTCGCCAAGCTACGCGAAGAAGCGCGGATCTGGCTGCGCCGCCTCATCACCAATCTCGGGCTATCGGCGCTGTGCGTCACCCATGATCAGGTGGAAGCGATGGCGCTCGCCGACCGCATCCTGCTGCTCAACGGCGGCCAGATCGAACAGGACGGAACACCCAAGCAAATCTACAACAAGCCGGAGAGCCTGTTTGCAGCAGAGTTCATGGGTGCCAGCAATCGCCTTGACGGCGTGGTCACCGCCATCAACGGCAACCGTGCGGAAATTGTCGCCAACGGCATCCATCTTGTGGGCAGCGCCCAGCAGGAGCTGACCGTCGGCGCCAAAGTCACCGCACTCGTCCGGCTTGAGCGGGTGACGTGGTCCGGGGAGGACGGCCCTGGACGTATCGCCATGACCTGCGTCGAGAGCCTTTTCCTTGGCGATCGGCATGAAGTCATTTTCGAAAGCAATGACCTGACCATCCGGACCTATTCCCGGGACGCCCTTCCGTCCGGCCAATACTATGTCGAGTTCCCCTTCGAGGATCTGATGGTCTTCGCGGCGGAATGAACTTCGGCTTCACCACGAAGAGGATCATTCTTGCCAACGGCATAAACATCCTCGAGCGGCTGACCTGCCACGGGCAATTTCCTCCATCTGAGATTAAAGTCCGGCCTCGATTGAAGGGCGGACTGATGAAGAGAATGCGGTTTACGGAAGAGCTGATCATCGCGGTCCTGCGTGAGCATGAGGCGGGGCAAAAACGGGCGACCTGGCGCGCAAGCATGGGATCTGCGAGGCGGTTAGCCTTACACACGTGTTGAACGCGTGTTCGCTTGCGCATCACCGGGTATCAAAGCTAATGAAACCCGGAGAGGACTTGGCTGCTTCTGCAGGTGAAAAGTGCTGACTTTCTCATGGTTCTATCTCGCGTCGTGCCTGCTTGCGCTTATAGCGCTCGTCGCCGTTCTCGAACTCGGACTGCTTCCGGCACTGCTTTCGGGCCTTCTCGTGTTCAACATCGTTCATTTCGCCGCACCGATGCTCCATCGAATCGGCGTCTCCAACAGCCTGACGAAAAGCCTTGCGCTGACCTTGGTGACATTGATCTTCACGCTCCTGATAGCCGCCGCTATCTTTAGCGGCATGTCGCAATTGACTGGCGGTTCGGAGAACGTCGTGACGCTCCTCAAGAAGATGGCCGAGATCATCGATACCGCGCGCGTCCATCTCCCGACCTGGGCGATGGCCTATTTTCCATCAAACATCGAGGAACTGGAAGTCTTCGCGGCCCGGTGGCTCCGCGAACATGCCGGCCAGCTTCAACTCGTTGGGCGGGATGTTGGCGTCCTGGTGGTCCACATTGTCGTCGGCATGGTGATCGGCGGCTTGATCGCGGTGAGCTCGGCGGCGCCATCGCGCGAGCCCGGCCCACTGGCGGTCGCGCTGGCGGATCGTGTCAACATTCTGAGCAAGGCCTTTCGCAACATCGTGTTCTCGCAAATCCGGATTTCGGCGTTGAATACGTTTCTGACGGCGGTCTATCTCGTCGCTGTTCTGCCGTCCTTCGGCATCGATCTGCCATTCATCAGGACAATGATAGCGCTGACTTTCGTCGCCGGCCTTCTGCCGGTCATCGGCAATCTGATCTCCAACACGGTGATCGTGGTTGTCAGCCTCAGCATCTCCTTCCTTGCAGCGCTCGGCTCGCTTGCTTTTCTCATCATCATTCACAAGCTCGAATACTTCGTAAACGCCAAGATCATCGGTTCGCGGATCAATGCGCGTGCCTGGGAGCTTCTTCTGGCGATGGTTTTCATGGAAGCCTGGTTCGGTATGCCGGGTCTTGTCGCCGCGCCGATCTATTATGCCTATCTGAAGGCTGAACTGACGATGCGCGGGCTAATCTAGGGTTAGGGCAGGTGGCGATTTGACGACGCAAGCAAGGTTGCTGGGAAACCGCGCAAATTTGGCCGCTGAACAGCACCATCTTGGTTAGTGAACCCTCAGGAGTTTCGTGACCGATTTGAAGGTTTAATAGCACGCCCCCTGCAAAGACATTAGACAGCGCTAAAACGTAAATTGTCCGGAGGCATGTAATCTGCTACTGTTTGATCACCGACAAACGGCTCTGGAAAGCCGTGCGTCGGACGTCATGCACAAGATCAACTCAAACCGGAGAACGGCCATGAAACGGCTTCTGACGGTCGCTGCCCTTTTGGCGGCAGGCAGTTTGGTTACGATGCAAGGCGCAGCCGCCGACGACGCTGCGATGATCAAGAGCGCTGAATCTGCTGCACCCCCTGCCGTGGCAAGCGGCGCTGCGGTCTACGCCGCGGATGAAAAGGGCGCCATGCGCACCCTGCGCGAGGGCAAGAACGGCTTCTGGTGCATGCCAGACAGCCCGTCCACGCCCGGCCCGGACCCAATGTGCGGCGATGCCAACGCGATGGAATGGGCGATGGCATGGATGGAAAAGAAGGAACCGCCCAAGGGCAAGGTCGGCTTCATGTACATGCTGTCCGGCGGTACCGATGGCAGCAACACCGATCCCTATGCGACGAAGCCCGAGGAAGGCAACAATTGGATAGAGACCGGCCCGCATGTGATGATCGTCAACGCAATGGACATGATGCAGGGCTATCCGACGGACCCCAAGCCTGACACATCCAAGCCCTATGTGATGTGGCCGGGCACTCCATACGCACATCTCATGATCCCGGTTAAGTAGCTGAAACGGAGTCACGCGGGCGCAAACGCTTGTTTGGCCCGCGCTTGTCCTGATAATTACAAACGCTTGCGGCGTCCGTGACCTTCAATCGAGAGTCTCGGCGGTCGGTAACGTGTTGGCCTGATCTCCCATCACTTTTCCGGCAAACGGAAAATTTCGTGACAGCTCGAACGGTGGCGGCCCTGCAACACGAACAAATTCGTATACTCGTCAGAAAGTGCATAGTCTTTGATGACCGTCGTCGCGGGAGGAGTTCGCCTTGAACCGAACTATCCGAATGATCGCCACAGTTGCGCTGTGGAGCGTGCCATTATCCGGCCAGGCGCTTGCGCATGCTCGATTGGTCGAGGCTACTCCAGAGATCAATAGCACCATTGCCGCTCCGCCCACTGAGATTCGACTGCGCTTTAGCGAACCCATTGAGGCTCGATTCTCGGGCATCGATCTGTCGGGGCCGGATGGTGCGAAGATCACCACGGAGATCGCGGTGCAGGATAAGGACATGGTGGCACCTGTATCAAGGTCCCTTGCGCCGGGTGTTTATCAAGTTGATTGGCACGTGCTGTCAGCAGACGGGCACAAGGTGAAGGGCAATTTCAAATTTGAAGTCAGACCGTAGAAATGGACGTTGATGGCACTCTGGCCTTCGCCCGGTGGGTCTACTTCCTCTCAGTGATGATTCTATTCGGGTCGGCACTCTTCCCTTTCTATGCGCTAGACAGAACCGCGGCTCCCGCGCTTGCGCCTCTACCCCGTAACATCAATCCTGCCCTCGCACTTGCGGCCGCAATCTTCGCGGCAATTTGGCTGCTGTGCTTTACGGCCGGGCTCTCCGGACGCGAGGGTATGGTTGACACCTTGCACGGCGTTCTCATGGAAAGCGACTTCGGAACTGTTTGGTTTGTTCGCCTTTCGCTCGTTCTCCTGCTCCTGGTGATCAGCTTCTCGGGGCGGCCCGAATTGGTCGTCGGGCCGGCTTTCTTGCTACTGACCTGTGAGGGTTGGCAGGGCCACGCGGCGGCGTTGGGCCTTCTAGCCTCACTGACTCAAGCTCTCCATGTTGCAAGTGCCGGGGCGTGGATAGGTGGCCTCCTGCCCCTCGGCCTGCTAATCGCGGCAGCGCAGCGGCATCCATCCGAAGTCGCAGGCGTGGAAACCGTCCTGTGGCGCTTCTCCCGCTTTGGTATGGTGGCGGTTGCGCTCATTTTTTTTACGGGCGCTATGACCACTTGGCTAATGCTTGGCTCGTTCCCCGATCCGCGCAACAGCTACGGTCGAATTCTCCTGTTCAAGATCAGCCTATTCGTCGCGATGGTCGGTTTGGCGGTCTACAATCGATACGCCCTGGTCAGCCGCATGAAGTCCGAACCGGCCAAAAGTTTGGGAACATTGTCTCGCAACGTTGCGCTGGAGCAGATCATTGGGTTTGGGGTGCTTATGGATGTAAGCGCGCTGGGGCTTATGGATCCGTACGCGTGACGCGCTGACTTTGCAATTATCGGCTGGCAACCGTTTCTGCAATTCGCGATCGACACTCACCTCTATCCGCTTGGCGCACAGAGTGGCTGGCCGGTCTGGCTGCCGATCTCAACCAACGTTAGGACGTGTGGAGCGCGGATATATGCCTGCGACCTAGACACGATTCCATGCGTAAACGAGTAACTGCCAGCCCCAGCCGGCTAGCGTTCATCGCTCCTTTGATCCCCACCCTGGTGGAGAAGCCTCCCGAGGGCCGAGGGAATGGACATACAAGTTCGACGGCTATCGCGGGTCTTCAATGCGGACCGCGTCGGAGAATAACTGGCGAATGATACTACGGGGCGACGGCGCAGCCGCCGACAGTCGGATGCAGGTCGATCTCGTCGCAGCCGCTGGGCCCGCTAAATGGCACTCTTGACTAACGTGCCAGAGGGTCCATTTTTTGACCCTGCGGTGTGCTGATGTCGAAGCCCCTCTTTATCCCGGCGTTCGCTGCTATATGCCTGAGATCGCCGCTGGTGCGTGCCGATAGTGTCGATCTGGCGTTGGAAGCTTTTCACGGTATTTGTCTTGCCCATGGACCTGACTTCGAACGAACCGTCGCTGCGGCCAGAAGACGCGGATGAACTCCGTTGTCCGGCGACGCAGCACTTGCCCCCGTCGGTGACGTAGACGCCTTCCAGGGCTGGGAGGCGACCGGTGACGACCTCCCGGCCAAAACCATGATCGCGGTGACAAAAGCCACTTGAATGGCAAGTCCGTGCAAACTTGCTCCATAAAGCTATTCGATGTCGAGCGCGCGCCATTCGAGGAGCGTTTCTTCGCCCGGACGGATGCCGAAACAATCGGCGAGGACAGAAACGGAATGCAAGTTTCCAAACTCTACATATTGACAGCCGGCAATCGCAAGCAGCTTGTCCATTTGACGTTCCCGAGGTCCCGGATCACATCGAACACGGTCATTGCAAGCTCGATCGCCGACGACTAGGGCGGATCAGCTGGTGTTATCTGCACGGGACGCGGGGCTTTTTGCGTTTGCAAGGAACTCGCGATAGGAATGCTCTGAATCGATCAGGAGCGGGAAATTGAGCGATCGGCAAAAGATCATCTGGATGATAGTGCTGGCAATCCTTGCTGGTATCGCGGTGATCATGCTCAAACATTGGCTGAAGGGCGACCTTGGGTAGCTGCCTCCTTAAGTGAAACAACACAGCCCTGATCGATCAAGGTGGTATGGGCTTTGGCCCGTCCCATTTCGGCCTGCTTGCAATGGCAGGTGTCCTGCCTGATTCGGAATCGACGAGGGAAATGTGAGCGAAAAATGCAACTGACAGGCATGGTATCCGGCGCGGCGCTGTTGCTCGCTTCCACCGCGGCAGCGAACGCCCATCCGCATGTCTTTGCCGAAGCGAAGCTGGACCTCACCGTCGGTCCAGACAGGACGGTCAAGTCGCTTCGGCATCTCTGGCGTTTCGACGACCTCTTTTCCAGCACTGTGCTGATGGAATTCGACAAGAATTCCGACCTTGTCCTTGATGCGAAGGAACTCGATGAAGTCGCTCTCACCGTCCATGCGTCGTTGGCCGAGTACAACTACTTTCAGATGGTGACCTTGAACGGCAAGGACGTGACGATGGCGCCACCGCCGAAGTTCAGCGTCAGCTATGAAAACGATCAACTCGTCGTCCAGTTCGAAACGCAGCCGAAGGACCCGTTGGCCCTTGCTGGAAAAGTCAGTATCGGTGTCTACGATCCGACCTTCTACACGGCAATCGATTTTACCGACGACGACAAGCTTGCGGTGGCCGGTCTGCCGCAAGGCTGCTCACGTTCCGTCGTCCGTCCAGATCCGGACACGGCCATCGCGCAGAACCAGAAGAGCCTGACAGACGCGTTCTTCAGTGATCCGACGGGGACCGATCTCGGCAAGATTTTCGCGACGCGCCTCGAATTGACGTGCGGCTGACCCGGAGCCGGTTCGATGGCCATGTTCCAGACGCTGGTCGAGTTCCAACGCACGATCTACTTGGCACTGGCCGAGCAGATCAAACTGCTTGCGGCCGGCGGCGGTTGGCTGGCCTTCACGGCCTTTCTGCCCATGGGCATTCTGTTTGGCGCGGCGCATGCGCTGACGCCGGGCCATAGCAAAGCCGTGCTGGCCACTTATCTCGCCGGATCGGATGCCAGCGTCCGGCGTGGGCTTCTGGTGTCGCTGACACTTTCCTTCACGCATGTAACGATTGCCGTGCTGATCGCGGCGCTCTCGTTGCCGTTGGTATCGATTGCCCTGGGCAGTGTTGGCCGCGCCCCGCTGCTGGAAGACGTCAGTCGGGGCCTGCTTGGCCTGATCGGCATTTGGATGCTCTGGCGCGCATTGAGCCACGGCCATCACCACAAGCATGAGGGCGAGGCCGTCGGCGTCATGGCCGGCCTGATCCCATGCCCGCTGACGCTTTTCGTGATGACCTTTGCGATATCCAGAGGCGTTCCGGTCGCCGGCATTCTTTTCGCAATCACCATGATGGCTGGCGTGGCGCTGACGCTGTCTTGCGTTGCGGTGCTGTCGATCCTGTTTCGTGAACGTCTGGTGCATTTTTTCGATAGCCGGCCACGCCTGTTCGATGCCATTTCCCGAGCCATTGAGGGCGCTGCCGGCTTGGCTCTTGCCGGCGTAGCCGTTTGGCAGATCACGTCGGGCTGAAATGCCGTGAACCAGATCGAGCGGTGGATCAAGACCCGTTTACCTGAAGGTCAGCCGTGTCTTCGTCGCGGCGCAAACCTTCGACGTGCATCTGCGCTCGTCGGTGGAACAGACGGATAGGTGACGCCCGACGCTCGAAGTGGCGCCGGGCGACCCTGTATGCGCTAGATCATACGCTTGATGTCGATGTAGTCGCCTTCAGTCTGGATCGTCAGGGTCACGTCGCTGCCACCGCGGTTGCGCCAGAACCAACCGTGATTTCCATCGAAGGCGGCTTCAATGGCACCTTCGTCAGCTGGAACGCTGCGACCCTTTTCGTAGCTTATGGACTGACCGCCGCCATCGCCGTGCGTCTCGAAATTCACCACGCCACCGTCAGCTGTCCAGGAAAAGTTTGCCTTGGCGCCCTGCCGCATCACGAGCTTGACTTCGGCACCCTGGCCTGGCGCCAACGTGAAGGATAGCTCGTCTTGCCTTCCATCTGGCTGGATCGGGCCTTCCGAGGTTGCTTCGGTGGCAGGCGCTGTAGCAATGGCCGGAGCCTCGGCAGGAGCGATCTCTCCAACTGTCACATTGTCTTGGGATACGGCCTCCCCAGTTGGCGACGGCTGCAAAGCAGGCCGTTCGGCGGTCAGGGCGACGAGGAGGTTTTCAATTCGGTCCATGCGCGCCATCAATTCGGCCGGAGGGACCATTTGCGTCATCCGCTCGGTTGGTGCCTTCGTGCTGGCCATTTCGTCGGCTGCCGCCTCGGCTGCCAGCTGTGTCTTGATTTCGCCCATTCTGGTGAGGCCGAGCAATCTGCCTGCTCCAGTCGGGTCAATCGCATACTCGGACGGCATGACGACCGTGATGAGCAAGGCGAACGCCGTCAGCGCGGCAATGAAGGTGGAGCGCTTCAGCTGCGCTGACGTCGGCAAATCGGCGCGGCTGGGAAGGTCGGTGTTGTACATGATTGCGGTTCCTTATGCGGCGACGAACAGGCCGGTGAGCTGATATCCGACCAGCACGAATCCAGCCGTCATCATGATGACGTTTGCGGTATAGGCGTGGCGCCAGAAGCTTCGTGTCCGGCGCCAGTAGCCCATCACGATCAGGATGGCGCCAAGGGCCAGGAGCTGCCCGATCTCGACGCCGACATTGAAGGCCAAAAGGTTCGGCACCAGGCCGTCCGGCGAGATGTTGTATTCGATGATCTTCGTCGACAGGCCGAAACCATGGAAGAAACCGAAGACCAGCGTCGCGACCTTGGTGTTCGGCTGGAAGCCGAGCCATCGCTGGAAAGCGCCCATATTGTCGAGCGCCTTGTAGACCACGGACAGGCCGATGATCGCGTCGATGATGTAGCTGTTGATGCCGACGTTGAAGTAGATGCCAAGCAGCATGGTCGTGGAGTGGCCGAGCGCGAACAGGCTGACATAGATGCCGATGTGCTTCATCCGGTAGAGGAAGAAGATCACGCCGAACAGGAACAGGATGTGGTCGTATCCGGTCACCATGTGCTTGGCGCCGAGATAGATGAAGGGCAGCACGTTGATGCCCGAGATTTCCTGGATATAGCCCTTGTCGCCCTCGGCCACGGCGTGGGCGAAGGCAGCCCCGCCCAGGAGCGGCAGGGTCATGAGAGCGATAAGCAGCGGCAGGGTGGGTTGCCAACGCGCGCGGCGCGAGCGTGACCGACCCCGGTCGAAGGGTCCTTGCATAGAATTTCCAATCTTCGTCGTTGAGGGTTTGTCGCGTGAGCGACATCGATCATGCGGCGAGGAATGGCCTCGGCGGGCGCTCGAGCGGAAATACCGTGCCAGGATCAATGAAGGTCGGCGAAGAATTCAGCCAGCTGCGCTCGACCTGTGGAACGGTCGGTGCGAAGTCGGAGGGTCTACTCGCCGTCTCGTGCGAGTGGTCTGCCGCATTGTGCCCGTGAAAATGGTCAGAGCTCTGCTCGCCCGAAACCCAATCATCGTGTGGATGGCCATGATCTTCGATCTGCGCGGCGGCTCCGCCGTGACGTTCAACCGCGGCAACCGCGATCGGATCGTGTGAGGTCGAATAGCCGAAAGGACGGAGCACGCCGAACATCATCGCCAAGACGATGACCAGACAAAAAGCTGTGCTGTGGATCCGATTCGGCATGAACGGCGATTATTCTCTAAAATCTTAACGAATGGTTTTTGCTACATTAGAATCGAGGCCTCTTTGAGACTTGCATATCCACTCCGGGAGGATAGTATCGAAACATGGGCGAGCAACCTCACATCCACGAAACCCATCCCGATATCGTCAAACGCCTGAAACGGGCCGGCGGACATCTCAAGGGCGTCATCGAAATGATCGAGGCGGGCCGGTCCTGCCTCGACCTCGCCCAGCAGCTTCATGCTGTCGAGAAGGCCATTTCGCAAGCCAAGAAAACCCTGATCCAGGATCATCTCAACCACTGTCTTGAAGACGTCGTCGGGCCGCTGGCGCGCGAGCAGCGCAGATCGATCGACGAGTTCAAGGATATCACCAAGTACCTGTGAGAAACGCCATGATGGATAGAATACGCGACTGGTCAGGCTTCGGCCCGATGACGCAAGGCATGGGCGGCCACGGACATGACCATGGCGAGGGCGGCCATGGCCACACGCACGGCGTCATCGATCCGACAATCGCCACGACGACGCGCGGCATCTGGGCGATCAAATGGTCATTCGTCGTTCTGGCCATTACGGCAGCGCTTCAGCTCGTGGTCGTGTTCCTCTCCAGCAGCGTGGCGCTGCTGGCCGACACGATCCACAATGTCGGCGACGCGGTCACTGCCGTCCCGCTGTGGATCGCCTTCATGCTGGTCCGCCGCAAACCGAGCAAGACGTTCACCTACGGCCTGGGCCGCGTCGAGGATCTGGCCGGGATCGTCATCGTTCTCATCATTCTTTTCAGCGCCATCGTCGCTGGCTACGAGGCGATCGACCGCCTGATCAATCCGCGGCCCATCGCATTTCTTGGCTGGGTCGCCATCGCCGGCCTCATAGGTTTCATCGGCAACGAAGCGGTCGCCGTATTTCGTATCCGCGTCGGCCGCGAGATCAACAGCGCGGCGCTGATCGCGGACGGCTACCATGCACGCACCGATGGCTTTACCAGCCTGGCGGTTGTCCTGGGCGCTATCGGCGTCTGGCTGGGCTTTCCGCTTGCCGATCCGATCGTCGGGCTGCTGATCACCGTGGCGATCTTCGCCATCGTCTGGCAGTCGTCGAAAGCCGTGTTGACCCGCATGCTCGATGGTGTCGAGCCCGGCATCATCGATGAAATCCATCATGCCGCCGAACACGTGTCCGGCATTGGGCGCGTTGAAAGCGTGCAGGCGCGCTGGATCGGACATCGTCTGCATGCCGATGTCGCCGTCAGTGTACCGGAGACGGCGACGGCCAAGGACGTACTGGGCGTAACCGAAGCC
The DNA here is from genome assembly GCF_040322715.1 of Mesorhizobium sp. M0106. NCBI lineage: Bacteria > Pseudomonadati > Pseudomonadota > Alphaproteobacteria > Hyphomicrobiales > Phyllobacteriaceae > Mesorhizobium > Mesorhizobium sp. M0106. The sequence continues at coordinate 39,840 of NZ_JAMYUA010000028.1, forward strand.
CTCAAGCAGGAGCTGTTCGCCCACTTGCCGGCGTTGGCGGAAGCCAATGTCCGCCTGGTGAGCCCGGCCGGGCCGGCCGTCACTGGCGCAGAAACATTTCATGCTCACCATCATGCGCCGGAGCCCTTCAAGGTCGCCTGCGATCTGGCTGAAGGGACATTGGAAATCGTCGACACGCCGGCCGGCGAGCGGATGCGGCTGACTATCGATCGGCACGCTGACGATCTGACGGCGACGGTGATCATCGATCGACCCGAAGGGCCAGAGACGCTTCGCCTCGAGCCCGCCGCCGACAACCATCATCGGCTTGAGAGCACCGTCGCCCCTGCCGAGCCGCATGAGTTCCAGGCGAGGTTGGTCCTGGCCGCGAAAGGTCGCGAGCAGGTGCTGCCGTTCAAGATGGTCGAGCCGGAAGGTCACCATCACTGAGACAGGCAGGCCGTTCGCGCCAGTTCTCGACGAACCGTCATCCGCTGCAAGAAGACAAATATGCTTCAGGTCCTGGCCAATCGCACATACCGTCATCTCTTCCTGGCCCAGGTCATCGCCCTGATCGGCACCGGCCTTGCCACCGTGGCGCTCGGGCTGCTGGCCTATGATCTTGCCGGCGCCGATGCCGGCGCGGTGCTCGGCACGGCGCTCGCCATCAAGATGATCGCCTATGTCGGCGTGGCGCCTGTCGCCGCTGCGTTCGCCGAGCGGCTGCCACGCCGCACCATGCTGGTTTCGCTCGACCTCATCCGGGCTGCGGTCGCGGTGTTCCTGCCCTTCGTTACCGAAGTCTGGCAGGTATATCTTCTCATCTTCGTCCTGCAGTCGGCGTCGGCAGGCTTCACTCCGGCCTTCCAGGCCTCGATCCCTGACGTGCTGCCCGAGGAGAAGGACTACACGCGGGCCCTGTCGCTGTCGCGACTGGCCTACGACCTGGAAAGCGTCGTCAGTCCCATGCTGGCGGCGGCGCTGCTTTCCGTCATCAGCTTCCACGGCCTGTTCGCCGGTACGGTTGTCGGCTTCCTGGCGTCCGCGGCGCTGGTCGTCTCCGTGGTGCTGCCCAGCCCGCAAGCCTCGGAGCCGCGCGGCATTTATGAGCGCACGACGCGCGGAATCCGCATCTATCTGGCGACGCCGCGATTGCGCGGGCTGCTGGCCCTTAACGTTGCCGTCGCGGCGGCAAGCGCGATGGTGATCGTCAACACGGTCGTCCTGGTGCAGGCGCAGTTCGGCCTCTCGCAAAGCGACACGGCGCTGGCGCTCGCAGCCTTCGGCGGCGGATCGATGATTGCAGCCCTTGCCCTGCCGCGGCTGCTGGAGAACGTCCCGGACCGGGTTGCGATGCTCTCGGGCGCCGCGATCCTGGTCGCGGGCGTGCTGGTGGGACCGCTCGCCGGCAGCTACTATCTGCTGCTGCCGCTCTGGTTCGTGCTGGGGCTCGGCTATTCGCTAGCGCAGACGCCTTCGGGCCGATTGATCAGGCGTTCCGCCGATGCCGTCGACCGGCCCGCTCTGTTTGCTGCCCAATTCGCGCTTTCGCATGCCTGCTGGTTGATCACCTATCCCATTGCCGGCCGCGTCGGTGCGGCGATGGGATTGCCCTTCACCTTCATTCTGCTCGGCATCATTGGCGCCGCAGCCCTGCTTGCCGCGATCTGGCTCTGGCCGAAACACGATCCCGACGTGCTTGTACATACGCATGTCGATCTGCCTGAGGACGACCGGCATATCGGCGACGCAGTATGGTCGGAAGCGGGCTATGAGCATTCGCATGGCTATGTCGTCGATGATCGGCACCCGAAATGGCCCAGGGCAAGCTGAGAGCTCGAAATGCCTGGCGAGCTCGCCATCTATGGCGGTCTTTTCCTGACCGCGTTTGCCGCGGCGACCATTCTGCCGATGCAATCGGAAGCAGCCCTTGCGGGACTGCTTCTGACGGAAAGCTATGCTCCGGCTCTGCTCATCGCCTCCGCAAGCGCAGGCAATGTGCTCGGTTCGATCGTCAACTGGTGGCTCGGCCGGGGGATCGATCGCTTTCGCGACCGCAAATGGTTCCCGGTAAAGCCCTCCGCGTTGACGCGCGCGATGCGATGGTATCAGCGCTATGGACGATGGTCGCTGCTGTTGAGCTGGTTGCCTCTCGTCGGCGATCCGCTGACGGTTGTGGCGGGAGCGCTGCGGGAGCCATTCTGGAGCTTCCTTGCGATCGTCACGATCGCGAAGGTCGGCCGCTACCTCGCGCTGGCGGCGATGACGCTGAGCTGGATTTAGCGCTTGTCGAGACCCGCGCCGGCACGGCGACATTACGCGAGACGGCGCTTTCCTTTGCCGGCCGCAACGCTGCGCGCCAACTTGGATTTGCGTCGCATATGTCTATACAAATGGGAATGCATGTGTACAATCGCTACCAACAATCAAAAAAGGGGAACTGAAATGATCACTCTCGACCGCCGCAATTTTCTGGCCTCCACCGCTGGCCTTGCCTTCGTTGCCGCCTTTCCGCGCAGCGCCTTTTCCGAAACCAACGACACGCTGAAGATTGCCATCGCCGCGGAGACCGGTGATCTCGAGCTGCTGCAGAATGTTTCAACGCTGAGCACCTACACCATCGTCTTCGATGCGCTGATCCACCACGGCCAGAACGGCGCGCTTGAGCCGGGACTTGCTACCAAATGGACCATTGCCGACGATCAGCTTTCGATCGCCTTCGATCTGCGTGAAGGCGTGACCTTCAGCGACGGCACGCCGTTCGATTCCACCGCAGCCGAATGGAACCTCAAGCGATGGATGGGGGTGAGCGACTTCTCCTGGATTGGCGTCTCCGATGCGTACGACAGCATCGTCACCGATGGGCCGAACAAACTGACGGTCAAGCTGAAGCGGCCGGTGCCGGCCGCATTGCTTGAACTCACCATCGTCCGCCCAGTTCGTTTCCTGTCGCCCAAGGCAGTCGACAAGGATGGCAAGCAGACGGCGCCGATCGGAACCGGTCCGTGGATCGTCGAAAAATATGATTCGAGCGGCACCAGCCTCGTTCGCAACGACAAATACTGGGGCGAAAAGCCGCTCTTCAGCCGCATGGAATTGAAGGTGGTTCCAGATGAACTCGCCCGCGCCAATGGCCTTCGTTCAGGCGACCTCGATGTCATCGGCGGCGACTGGGTGGCGACGCTGTCGCCGCGCCGCGCTCGCGCGCTGGAAAGCGACGGCATGAAGGTTGTTGCCGAGCCGGGCACCGCGACGATGCTGCTCGGCTATTCGCCGAAGTCGAAGATCATCGCCGACAAGGCCGTTCGCGATGCCGTCTACGCATCGGTCGACCGGGCGGCGATCGCCAAGGTCCTGTTCGAGGGCTTTGCCGACCCGGCCGCCGATCTGTTCCCAGCGAATGTGCCCTCGTCGGGCAAGCGGCATGACGTGCCGGTGCGTGATGTGGCGGCGGCCAAGAAGATCCTCGCCGATGGCGGCTGGGTCGACAGCGGCGGTGCCTGGACCAAGGCTGGCTCTCCTCTGACCATCGACTTTCTGGTTTCCGAAGAGTCCCTACCGGGATCGCGGCGCATCGCCGAAATGATTCAAGGCCAGTTGTCCGAGGTCGGTTTCCAGGTCCAGGTGTCTTCTGTCGACAACGCCACCATGCATGAACGACGCCCCGCCTTCGACTATGATCTCGCTTTCTTCACCACCTATGGCGCTCCCTATGACCCTCACGGGACCCTTGGCAATGCTTTCGTCTCGACGGCGGACAGCGGGCCTGACGGCAAGATCTATGTCTCGGACGCGCTCGACGGCGTGGTCAAGGCTGCGCTCGAGGCGAGCGGCGCCGAACGCGACCTGAAGATGCAGGCCCTCTACGACTGGCTCTACGACAACACCGCCATCTGTCCGCTCGTCGTCAGCCAGCGGCTGTGGGCCCACAATCCGCGCGCGGAGAATTTCTCGCTTCCGGCGACCGACTATGACCTGCCGTTCAAGGCGATAACGCTGAAGGCCTGAAGACTTCGAGCCCAAGCGAGGCCTGACGATGAAAAGCACGATCCTGCGACGGATGCTGCTTGCCTGCCTTTTGATCCTGGCGGCATCCGCGCTGACATTCGCCCTGGTTGCGGCGGCTCCGGGCAATGTTGCGGCGCTCATTGCCGAGCGTGCGGCAGGTCCCGGCGCTGACGCGCAAATGATCGCCAAGATCGGCAACGAGCTCGGTCTCTACGACCCGTTGCCGATCCGCTACGGACGCTGGCTTTCCGGCGCGTTGGCCGGCGATTTCGGCATCTCACTGCGAACGGGAAAGCCGATCTCGTCGGAGTTTGCCGCCCGCATCCCGATGACGGCGGCTCTGCTTGCCGGCGGCGGCATTCTCGCCTTCATTCTCTCGATCACGCTCGGCATTGCCGGCGCCGTCAGCAATGGCGGCTTCATGGACAGGTTCCTCCATGCATTTTCGCTGATCGGCGCGTCGACCCCGAACTTCTTCGTGGCGGCGCTGCTGGTCATCGTGTTTTCGGTGATGCTCGGCTGGGTACCCACCTTCGGGACCAGCGGCTTCACCTCATGGCTTCTGCCGTGGGTGACGATCGCGCTGTTCCCGGCCTCCGTTCTCAGCCGCGTCGTTCGGGTCAACCTCCAGGAAGCGATGTCGCGGCCGTTTGCGACAACCGGCTTCGCCAAGGGCTATACCAGAACGCAGGTGCTGCTGCGCGAGGCGCTGCCCAACATCGCCATTCCGTTCCTGACGACATTCGGCGCGCAATTCACGCTGATGATCATCGGGTCGATCGTCGTCGAGACGGTATTTGCATTGCGCGGCGTCGGTGCCTTTTTCATCGAGGCGATCCGCTTCCGCGACTTCATCGGCATGCAGTCGGTGCTGCTGCTGTTTGTCGTCTTCTTCGTCATGGTCAATTTCATCGTCGACATGATTTGCATCGTCGCGGATCCGCGAATGCGCCGGGCGCGGGGAGCATGAGGCGATGAACATTTCCGCTATCAGGGACATCAAGGACTGGCCGTGGCCGGTGCTGCTCCCCGTAATCGGCTTTGTGCTGATCGGCATCTTCGCTCCTGCTATCATGCCTTACAATCCAAGTGGGCAGGACTATTCGGCGACACTGGAGGGCATGAGCTGGAACCACTGGCTCGGCACCGACTATCTCGGCCGAGACGTCTTCAGCCGCATCGTCGGTGGCGCCCGCATTTCCTTGGTGGCGATGGTGATCGTGCTTGTCGCCGCGCTGGCGATCGGGGTCACGATCGGCTCCTTCGCCGGCTATGTCGGCGGCCGTGTCGAGCTCGTCCTTATCAGCATCATCGATATTGCGCTGGCACTTCCCAGCCTGGTGATCGCGCTGGCGTTGATCGGCATTCTGGGCACCGGCTACTGGTCGATGATAACGGCGCTCACCCTGGCGTGGTGGGCGAACTATGCCCGCATGAGCCGCGCCGTCGTCACCGCCGAGCTGCAGCAGCCCTATATCGAGGCGGCCCGCGTGATGGGCGCCGGCCATCTGTGGATATTTGGCCGCCATATCCTGCCGCATGTGCTTGCCCTCGTCGTCGTCTATGCAAGCGCCGACGCCGGCGCGCTTGTGCTGGCCATCGCCACGCTCAGCTTTCTCGGACTTGGCGTCGCACCGCCGACACCGGAATGGGGTCAGATGCTGGTCGACGGGATGAGCTACATCGAGGAGGTGCCGCGCCTCGTCGTGCTGCCCGGTCTGGCGCTGACGCTGGTCGTGGTCAGCTTTAACCTTCTGGGCGAAGCCTTCGCATTGCAAAAGGTGCCGCGGCCGGTTCGCGGCGCGACCTTGCGCAGACGCCGAAAGGCGCGCGCTCGCGAAGAAGCCGAGCGTAACGCCGTCGAAACGGGAACGACTTCAGCATGAGCGACGCTCAGCCGATCTATTCGATCGAAGATTTGGTCATCGACCTCTACGCCACCACCGTTTCGGTGCGGGCGGTGGACGGGGTGTCGTTCAACGTCCATCCCGGAGAAACGGTCGCGGTCGTCGGCGAAAGCGGTTCGGGAAAGACCGTAATGACGCTCGGTCCGCTCGGCCTGCTGCCCGAGGGCGTGACCGTGGACATGAAGGGATCGGCGCGAGCCGACGGAAGCGAACTGCTCAGCATCGGTTCACGGCAATTGTCGGACCTGCGCGGGCGCTATTTCGGCGTGATTTTCCAGGACCCGATGAGCGCGTTGAACCCGATGCTGAAAATCGGCCCGCAGCTGGCCCGCCAGGCGCGCCGCTTCGCCGGCCTATCGCATGAGGCCGCGCGCAAGGAAGCGGTCTCGCTTCTGGCACGCTCCGGCATTCCGGACCCCGAGGATCGCTACAACCGCTATCCGCACGAAATGTCGGGCGGCATGCTGCAACGCGCGATGATCGCGCTGGCGCTGGCGGCCCGGCCGCGCGTGCTGATCGCAGACGAGCCGACCACGGCGCTGGACGCCACGGTCCAGGCGCAAATCCTGGAGCTCATCCGTCAGATCCAGCGGGAGGATGGCATCGCGGTCGTGCTGATCACGCACGATATCGGCGTGGTCGCTTCCGTCGCCGACCGCGTCATCGTGCTTTACGCCGGCCAGGTGGCGGAGGAGGGGACGGCGATGGATGTGCTGACCCGGCCGGTCCATCCCTATACGCGCGGACTGCTCGCATCGGTGCCGGATTTTCGCGCCGACGAACGCGCGGCGACCCGCGAGATACCGGGCCTGCCGCCAAACCAGATCCGGCTGGAACCGGGTTGCCGGTTTGCCGAGCGCTGCGAATTGGTCGAAGCCGGTTGCCGGCAGCACCGGCCGCCGTTGCAGACGATATCCGCGTCGACAAGCCCGCACCGTGTGGCTTGCCCGGTCGTGCTGAAACGAGAGGGGATCGCCCTCCATGTCTGATGCCGCGGCGATCGAGGTCAAGGGATTGAAGGTGCATTTTGCCAACCGTTCGGGCACCGGCGCGGTGCGGGCGGTCGATGGCATAGACCTGACGGTCGCGCGCGGCGCGTTCCACGGCATCGTCGGCGAGTCCGGCTGCGGCAAGACCACGCTGGCGCGCACCATCGTCGGTTTGCAGAAGGAGAGCGAAGGCACTGTCCTGATTGGGGGAAGGGATCGCACCGAATGGCTGAAATCGGACAGGAAGTCGTTCAGCCGCGAAGTCCAGTTCGTCTTCCAGGATCCGTTGGGGTCGATGAGCCGCCGCCAGTCCGTCTACCAGACACTGGAGGAGCCGCTGCAGATCCATCGCTTCGGTTCATCAGTCGAGCGCCGGCGCCGCATCGCCGAGCTTCTGGATCTGGTTGCGCTGCCTGAGACGGTGCTCGACCGTTTGCCAAGGTCGCTCTCCGGTGGCCAGCGGCAGCGCGTTTCGATTGCGCGCGCGCTCGCGCTGAAGCCGTCCATACTGGTCTGCGATGAGCCACTTAGCGCGCTCGACGTTTCGATCCGGGCGCAGATCGTCAACCTGTTCACGTCGCTGCAGAAACAGCTTGGCCTGACCATTGTCATTGTCGCGCATGATCTGGCGATCGTGCGCGAGGTCTGCTCGAACGTGACGGTGATGTATCTCGGCCGCATCTCGGAAGCCGGCCTGACCCGCCCGCTGTTTCGCGAGCCGGCCCATCCCTACAGCCAGGCGCTGCTGTCGGCTGTTCCTTCTCCCGATCCTCGCATCGAAGCCGGGCGCCGCCGGATCATTCTCGCCGGCGATCCGCCAAGTCCCAGCGCGCCGCCTCCGGGGTGCCGGTTCAACACGCGCTGTCCGGTGGCGATCGATGTCTGCCGGGTCGAGGAACCGATGCTGCGATCGGTGCCGCATGGCGGCGTTGCAGCCTGTCATCTGGCCGATAGCGGCCGCCGCCCGATTATCTGAAAAATGTCGTTTCTGCGCCTGAACGATTCGCGAAGCTAACCGTCGTCGCGGGCGTCCTGCGCGAGCCTTTTCGGGTTTTCCTTTTGCTGGTCACTGCCGCCAAGGTCGGCCGCTATCTGGTTCTTGCCGCCGTGACCCTGAGCGTGATCTAATCTCACGAAGCTTCTCGAAGCTGAGCTGGTTAGGTCGGCTGGTTCGAAGAGCCCTGTATGATGCGCGCGGACGGGAAGCGCTAGCTCTTTTTGACGGCGACCTTGTCGAGGGCTGCGCGCAGGCCTTTCGCCAGCTTCTGCGCATCGCGCGACCGGCCAACCAAGCTACGGCGCAGCGCTCCAGCCAACAGCGACATTGTTAAGACATTCCCGTGGCCGCGCGCCAGGCCTGCATAACGAAGCTGTGCTGGTTCCAGATCATCAGCGCTCCACTCACAGCCATGAGCGCGACCACAAGGCCGCGGAATTGTCGTCCACTCAGGCGTTCGAGCCAGCGCTTGGCCAGCAGATTGGCAAGCGCAGCGCCCAAACCCGCGGCTGCGCCGTACATGGCCGCCTGACCACCGAGCGCGCCGAGTCCGGTGAATACCGCGATCTTGACGACATCGGTCACAAACGAGTTCACCGATTTCGTGGCGACCAACGTCTCCTTCTCCGAACCGTAGTTCAGATAGAGCGAATTCAAGACGGGTCCCACCGTGCCCATCAGCGCCGACAACAGCGCGACGATCAGGCCGGCCGGGAGGAACCACCAGCGGCGGGCTCGGTAGCTCCGCTCGCGCGCGCCGCCGCGAAATTCCCAGACTGCACTGATCAGATAGATCCCTATGAGTATCTGGAGCCATTCCGCCCGACTGTTGGCGAAGAGCCAGGAGCCCGCAGCGGCACCGGCGATGGCGCCGGGCAGGTACCAACGGACCAGGCTCCAATCGATGTCGCGCCGGAAGGCCAGGGCGCGGATGGGATTGCCGATGAGCTCGGTCAAGGTGATGACCGGCGCAACCGCCGCGCTCCCTGTGATGAAAGTCACGGCGGGGATCAGCAATAGACCTCCGCCTCCGGCCGAGAGGGTGTTCAGTGTCCAGGTGAGGAACCCCGCCAACGCCAGGAGGCCTAGTCTAATCCAGTCCATCCGATCAGAACGAAGCGGACCTTTGATCGTTCCGAACGCGTCGGTTCGCAAAAGCCCGGCCCGCCTTTTGAGTCTCGTCTGCGATGGAAATAATCACCCGTTACCGGGCCAAACGCGGGCGCCCGGAAGACCGGACTCCGGCGCACCGCACCGCCGATAGCTTTGAAAGCTGGTTGAAAGCGTACCGCCTAACCAGCCGGAGTTACGGTGAAGTCATCAAAATACACGTGACTGTCGGCCTTCGACCACAAGCCAACACGCCCGGTCACGGGCTCAGGCAGCGTGTCCTGCAGGTAGAGCTTGCCGTCGACATAGCCTTCGACCTTGGTGCCGGCGATGCGCACCTTCAGGTCGTGCCATTCATGGGTTGAGGTTGGGGTGTTCTTGACCCAGGTCACCGACGAGCGTTTCCCCTTTTCGAACCTCCACAAGACAAGATTGTTCTCCAGAGGGTTGGCGCGAATCGTGAGATAGTCGCCATTGGGCTTAAGGTTGAACAATATCCCTGCACCCTGGTCGATGCGGCCGCTGATGCCTTCGAAGCGGACGCTGATCTCTCCATCGCGGAAATCTGGCGTGCGTTCAAAGACTGCGTAGGGGAAGTATGCATAAGCCTGGACGCGGTCGAGAAACTCGGCATACCGCTCGCCATAGAGCGCCCGTGCCTTGTCGGCGAGGCCGGCGGAGGTCTGCCCCTCCTTCCATTGGCGGCCATCGACGGCCAACACCTTGTTGTCGCCTTCAGTTTCAATCCGCCAAATGCCCACCACGCCGGGCATAGCCTTCGAATCTGCGCCAACTTCCTCGTCCGAAAAGTTCACGATGCTGCGCTGGCCGGCAGAAGCTGGCAGCAGCAAGGCCACCAGGCCGGCAGCTACGGCGACTGTCACGAGGCTATGTGAGATTTTCACGGCTGATCTCCTTCTGGCTTGAAGCGTATTCGATGGTCGGTACCCGGCGGCACCGCCACCAGGCGACCCCGATGAGCAGCGGCAGGCCGCCAAGGAACCAGGGAAGCGCGATCCAGGGCGCGGCGACGAGCGGATAACCTGGATAGTCGTCGGTTCCTGTGACCGGTGCGAGCAGGGGTACGTTTGCGAGCCCGTAGAGGAGCGGCAGAATTTCCTCGGTGCCCGTCGATCGGCTGACAGCCGACCGGCCGCCGTAGCTGTACTCCACTTCACCATACGACTCGTCGCTTGCGCTGCCGACAGCGCTCTGCTGGTCGCCTGCAGGACGGATGACAATCCGGGGAATGATCCGCTCGAGCTTCGACAGGATGCTGGTCTGCAAATCCGCATACCGGGGGTCTTCAGGTACCAAGTGAACGGTGATGGTCAGCTGCTTGCTGAGCTGCGCCAGCGCCTGCTCGTCGGCTAGCGAGAAAGAGTTCCGCCGGTCCTCGGTCGAATCCACCGACCATCTGATCTGGGCTGCAGCGGCCAGCACAATGCAGGTCGCGGCGATGCAGACGACCGAACGTGCAACCTTGGTGCGCAGGGCAACGCCCGTCGGGAGCCAAATGGTAGCGAGCGCAGCAAAACCAAGAATCGCAGCGGGCACCCCGACGACAAGACTGATCGAGAGCAATCCGAGCTCAAACGTGTGCAGCGTTTGCGTGAGCGACAGCCGCGACGACCAGCCAAGGAGGTCGGGTTGGCTGGCCGCCGCGAAGTCGATGACCCACGATCCAATCGTGAAACCGAGCGTGACGATCGCGGCGGTTGCCGCGCTCTCGGCAAGCGCAGCGGCGAACAAAGCGATGGCGCCGACCAGCACCCCGTAGAGCAGATGTCCGAGAACAAGATTCAAGGTCTCGGCGACGAACAGATGTCCGCCCATGAATGCCCAAATCGCGAGCGCAGAGATCGCAGGCACCGCGGCAATGAGCCAGGCCGCGAAGACGGCAACCAGCTTCGCGCCAATCAAGGTCGGCGTTCGATAGGGCAGTTGGATCAGGAGCCGCAAGGCGCCGGACTCCTTTTCGTTGCCGAGCACGCGTATGGCAACAAAGGGAAACAGCAGTGTGACGGCGACGTAGAAGCCGCCGAACGTCGGGACCAACACGCCGTCAAGCGGTGATAGCGCGCTCGCGAGCCCCGACGCGTCGAGCGCCGTGGCGCTCGCGTTGCTGTAGAGCGATACGGCCTGAAAGAAGCTGAAGCCGATGAGAGGGCAGAGTATCAGCAGCATTATCCAGAGCGGCCGGCCGCTCGCCATTTCCCGCAGCTCCTTGGCCAGCAAGGGGCCGAAGGGAGCGCCGAGCGGTACGGCTGCCTCAGGTGAGCGCAAGGAAAACCTCCTCCAACCCACCGGACGAAATTCCCGCACGCGCCCGCAGGTCGCTCAGGGATCCGATGCCGCGTACGCGGCCGTCCGCGAGCAAGACGAAACGGTCGCATAGGCGCTCGGCATCGAGCAGTTGGTGTATCGCGAGGACGAGGCTGCGCCCCTGCGCCGCGACCTTGCGAAGCACGCTCATGATCTCGCGGGTCTGTCGTAAGTCGAAGCCGTCAAAGGGCTCGTCCATCAGCAGCAAGGGATGCGGCGTGATCAGGGCAAGCGCCAGCATCAGTCGACGGGCATACCCCTTGGACAATTCAGACACGCGCTTGATTAACACCGGTGCAAGTCCGACGGCCCCGACTGTCTCCGCGACGTCGAGGTGCGATGTCCGGTAGACATCAGCGAAGAACGCAAGAACATGTTCGACGTACTGGTCGCGCCAGGGCCGCAGGCCGTCGGGAAGGAAGAAGATCGACCTGCGGCGCGATGCAGGCGGCAGAGAGGCGCCGTGCCGGAGAATCGTTCCCGAGTCGGCCGGAAGAAGGCCGGCGATCGCTTCCAACAGCGTAGTCTTGCCGGCGCCGTTCGGCCCGATAAGACCGAGAACTTCGCCGGCCTCCACGTTGAAGGCAACATCCGCCAACGCGGTTTGCTCGCCATAGCGCTTGGTCAACGCACCGACCTGAAGGGCATATCCTCCCTCTTGCCGTGTAGCGATTTGCGCCTTGTCAGACATCCGGCTTCGCATCAACATCGGCTGATTCCCTCCCGGCGTGCGATCGCGCGGAGGCCCAATATCTAGCTCTTCTTGACGGCGACTTTATCGAGGGCCGCGCGCAGGCCTTTTGCCAGCTTCTGCGCGTCGTCATTCGCCCAGAAATGCATGAAGAAGAGCCGCGGCTCTTCATCGAGCATGTGGCTATGCAGCGCGGTAATCTCGATGCCGTTATCCTGCATTGCCTTGAGAACCGGATTGACCTCCTTGGCGGTCAGCACAAAATCACCCGTGATCGCTGCTTTGCCACCGCCCGTCGACTGGAAGTTGATCGCTAAGGCCGAGCCCAGGGCGGCCGGCACGTCCATACCATTTTCCTTGACCGGTTCGGCGCGCGGGATACTGAACTGGTAGACGCCGCCATTGACCTTACCTTTGTAGCCAATGGCCTTGTCGACGGCCGCCGTGTCGATCGGCTGGGTGGATGCTTCCGATTGCGAGGCACCGGACGCGGCATTCTCCATCGGGGTCTTTGTCAACGCCAATCCGGCATGAAGCGCAGTGGCGAGCGTGACGGGATCACCCTGGCCGAACACGTGCATGTAGAGCGTCATCGGCTCCGCGCGCAGCAGGTGGTTGTGCACTGCAGTGATCTCGATCCCACCTTCTTGTAGCTTCTTCATGACCGGGTTCACCTCGTCCTGCGTCAGAACGATGTCGCCCATGACCATCGCCTGGTTCACCATTGGCTCGAACGCGATCCAGCCTCCGAGCGCAAATCCTGGCTTCAGGGATATCCCATCGAGGGATACTTTCAGGTCGGTTCGTGGCAAGCCCACCCTGTAAACGCCGCCAGGCATTTCCGTTCCGGATTTGCCGAGTGTCTGCGCGACTATTTGCCAATTGGGTGCAGCCGATGCCGGTTCGAGCAGCGCCGAGACCGCAATCAGCATTGCGCCGCTCATGAGTTTTGCTTGCATGGGAGTTCTCTGCCCCCAATCGCCCACCGGTCAAGCCACAGCTGGTTTCATGGCAGGTGGCCAGCTGTGCGTCTCCGCCTTGCGGCGCGAAGCCCAGGCATAGAGCGCGTCGTAGATGACGAAGCCGTGCTTCAGCACTTCCTGGTCGTCGGGCGTCACGTCCCTGAGCCCCATCGAGATCGCAAGCAGCCCCGCAGACTGTGGCGTCAAATCGTGCCGATCGGTGTCGGCGCCGCGCACGATCGAGGCGATCGTCACGATCGCCGGATCGCGCTCGAGGCCGTATTTCGAGACGAAGGTATCGAAACTGCAGCCGTCACCCACATGCGTGAACTCGACACCGGGCACGTCATACGGTGTAGCGCCCGTCTCCTGGGCAACCGGGATCACCCGATCCGGCGGCACGAACAGGAATTCTGGCTCCTTGTCGATGAAGCGGGCGATCAGCCAGGGACAAGCAATACGGTCGATGACCGGACGTTCGCGGGTAACCCATTTCATGACCTTGTCTCCCTTGATTCGGCAACAAGCCCACAAGGCCCACTGCCATAAGGAGGTCAACGCTACGCCCGAATGTGAAATGATACAAGTGTTGCATTTATTTGTGCACGTGATACGGTTCACTTATGAGTGAGGGGGAAACGACGGAACAGCGCTGGCTGCTCCTTATCCATCGGCTGCCGAGCAAGCCGGCCTATTTCCGGGTGAAGATCTGGCGGCGGCTGCAAGGCATCGGCGCGGTCGCGGTGAAAAGCACCGTCTATGCACTGCCGGCCAATGCCGAGACGCAGGAGGATTTCGAGTGGCTCCTGAAGGAGATCGTCGCGGGTGGTGGCGAGGCGATGGTGTGCGAGGCGCGTCTCGTCGACGGATTGTCGGATGCCGAGGTCCAAGCGCTGTTCGATGCGGCGCGTGATGCCGACTATGCGGAGGTCGCCAAGGAAGCGCGTGGTCTCGCCGCCGAGATCGGCGCGAACGCCACGCCGGAAAAGCGTGCGGAGACACGGTCGCAGCTCGGCCGAATACGCAAGCGGCTCGCCGAGGTGGACACGATCGACTTCTTCGGCGCCACGGGTCGCCTCGCGGTCGAGGCTTTGCTCGCCGAGCTGGAGACGCATCTCGTGGAGGACCGGCCCATGACCGAGGAGTCAAAGGCGACTGAGCCGATTACTGACCTCAAGGGCCGGATCTGGGTGACACGCCGCGACGTGCACGTCGACCGGATGGCCTGCAGCTGGCTAATCCGCCGCTTCATTGATCCAGACGCCGTCATCCGCTTCGTCCCGGGCAAGAGCTATGCGGCAAAACCGGGAGAGCTGCGCTTTGATATGTTTGACGGTGAGATCACCCATGAGGGCGACCGCTGCAGCTTCGAGGTGCTGCTCACCCGGGCCGGGCTTGACGACCCGGCGCTGCAGGCCATCGCCGAGATCGTCCATGATATCGACCTCAAGGACGGCAAGTTCGGGCGCGACGAGACGACGGGCATTGCCAGCCTAATCGCGGGCATCGCCATGACGAATAAGGGCGACGAGCAGCGGATCGGGCAGGGCGGCCCGGTCTTCGACAATCTCTACCAGTATTTCCGCCAGAAGCGCGGGTGAGGGGAACCAATGACCAGCGTCCATGCCGTCCATCCGAATGCGCTGGGGGATGAACCTTCGCATGGCATCCCCTTCCGCGAAGCAGTGCGGGTCTGGGCGCGAGTCGCTGCGTTGAGTTTTGGTGGCCCGGCCGGCCAGATCGCGGTAATGCATCGCATCCTCGTTGAGGAGAAGCGCTGGATCGGCGAGACGCGGTTCCTGCATGCGCTGAACTACTGCATGCTGCTGCCAGGACCGGAGGCCCAGCAGCTCGCCGTCTACATCGGGTGGCTCCTGCATAAAACCCGAGGCGGGCTCGTGGCCGGCACGCTGTTCGTACTGCCCGGCGTCCTCGCCATCATGGCGCTGAGCTGGATCTATGCAATCTTTGGCAATGTCGGCGCGGTGCAGGCGCTTTTCTTCGGTCTGAAGGCCGCCGTCCTCGCCATCGTGCTCGAGGCGGTTATCCGGGTCGGCAAGCGAGCGCTCAAGAACAAGGTCATGATAGGCCTCGCCGCCGCCGCCTTTATCGGGCTCTTCCTGTTCCATCTCCCGTTCCCGCTCATTGTCCTGACGGCCGGAGTGATCGGGTACGTCGGCGGGCGGGCCGGGCTGGCAGCGTTCATGGCGGGCAACGGCCATGGCAAGGTCGGCGGCAAGCAGGTCGCCGACGCGGAATCGGCGCTCGGCGAAGGCATTCCTGCCCATGCTCGCCCGCCGGTCAGCTGGTCGTTGAAGATCGGAGGTGTGTTTCTGGTGCTATGGCTGGCACCTGTCCTCGGCCTTTTCGTGCTGTTCGGGTCCGGCAATGTCTTCGCCGATATCGCGGTCTTTTTCTCGAAGATGGCGGTCGTGACCTTCGGAGGCGCCTACGCCGTCCTTGCTTACGTGGCGCAGCAGGCTGTCGATACCTATGGCTGGCTGAAGCCAGGCGAGATGCTGGACGGCCTCGGCATGGCGGAGACGACGCCTGGCCCCTTGATCATGGTGACCCAGTTCGTCGGCTTCATGGGCGCGTATCGAGCGGCGGGATCGCTTAATCCGCTGCTCGCTGGAACGTTGGGCGGCCTGCTCACCACCTGGGTCACCTTCACACCTTGCTTCCTCTGGATATTTGTCGGTGCGCCGTTCGTGGAAACGTTGCGCAGCAACAAGGCCTTGTCCGCCGCGCTGGCGACCATCACGGCGGCCGTGGTGGGCGTGATCCTGAACCTGGCGGTGTGGTTCGCGCTTCACGTCCTGTTTGGATCACTGCGCGAGGTCAAAGGGTTCGGCATGACGTTGGATGTGCCCGTGCCCAGCTCCGTCAACATCGCGTCGCTCGTCCTGACATTGGGTGCGCTGCTAGCGGTGTTTCGCTTCAAGATCGGCATGCTCCCGGTGCTCGTCGGCTGTTCGATCCTCGGGCTGCTCTACGGGATGGCAACGGGAGCGATCTAACCCGTGCAGCCAGCGCCGCTTACCAGTGGTGAGGAGGCATCGTTGACGTTACAGTGGCTCGCGCACGGTTTGCGCAAAGCTATTTCGAAGCGGCGCTTCAGGCTGCTTCCTGCCGGTGCTGACCCGACTGCTACGAACCTGCTGATATCAAGGGGACTGCGGGCGTTCGGTGACGGTCTGGTCAGCATCCTGCTTCCCGCCTATCTGGCCACGCTCGGCTTCGACGCCTTCGAGATCGGAACCCTGTCGACGGCGACGCTCGCGGGCTCAGCCGTCCTCACCCTGGCTGTTGGGATCGTCGCGCACCGCTTCTCCCGTCGAGCGCTGCTGACCGCAGCGGCTGTCCTGATGATAGCAACGGGGGTCGTCTTCGCTGTCGTTCACGACTTCTGGCCGCTGCTTCTCATCGCGTTCGTCGGCACGCTGAACCCATCTTCAGGGGACGTCAGCGTGTTTCTACCGCTCGAACATGCGCAGCTTGCTCAGAACGTCACCGACCGCGACCGCACGGCGCTCTTTGCGCGCTACAGCCTCATCGGCTCCCTCGCCGGCGCCGTCGGGGCGCTGGCCGCCGGAGCGCCCGACTTTCTCCGCGACGCCATCGGCCTGGAAATGAAACAGGTCCTCCAGGCAGCTTTTCTATTTTATGCCTCGCTTGGGTTGGCGGCGGTGCTCCTCTATCGGCGGCTGCCGAGTGACGCGCCTGACGCAAACAGAGTGTCGGCACAGCCATTGCGCAGGTCTCGCTCCATCGTTCTAACGCTCGCCGCACTCTTCAGCCTCGATGCTTTCGCAGGCGGCTTCGTCGTCCAGTCGTTGTTGGCCCTTTGGCTCTTTCAACGGTTCGGCCTGTCGCTCGCCGCGACCGGCGCAATCTTTTTCTGGACGGGTGTCCTTTCGGCTGCGTCCTATTTGGTCGCTGTGCGAATTTCCCAGCAGATCGGACTCATAAACACGATGGTGTTTACGCACCTTCCGTCGAGCCTCTGTCTGGTGCTCATCCCGTTCATGCCGAGCGTCGCTCCGGCTATCGCTCTTCTGCTGATTAGAAGCGCGCTGTCGCAGATGGACGTGCCGACTCGCACATCGTACGTCATGGCCGTGGTGACGCCCGAAGAGCGGGCTGCCGCGGCGAGCATCACCGCCGTCCCGCGCAGCCTCGCGGCGGCCGCCAGTCCAGTCCTCGCAGGGGCTCTCCTTGCCGTCTCCAGCTTCGGCTGGCCCCTGATCATCGCCGGTGGGCTGAAAATTATCTACGACCTTCTGCTGCTCGCGACATTTCGCAGTGTTCGCCCTCCAGAGGAGCACGGGGGCGGGAGGAATGACATGTCAGTCGGCCATGATCGAACTGGCAACGACGCGCGGGTTTCCTGGTGGCGTTGAAGGCAGGACCACCAGCCGGACAAATTGCTTACGTCCGCCGGCAACGAGGATGTAGAGACGCGAGAACTCCTCCGTATCGCGATCTTCGGCAATCTTCTCGGCATCCGTACGGGTGAAGAAACTCTTCCGAAATGCTTCTTGATCGACATCGGGAAATGCCAGCGTACACGTCTGCACAGGTTTGCCGCTCATCGTCGCCTTGGTGGTGCCGATGATGGTTCCTGCTGGCAATCCTTCTTCCGCTTCGGCCACGAGCCATGCCTCCACTGAGGTTGGGTTGGCGATTGGCGCGAGTTCGGCGAAGCCTGCTTCGGCAATAAGTGTCCACCTGCGTTCGTGCGCGGTCTCTATCATGCGCTCGAAATTGGGACCCTCGGCCAGACAGGTACGGTGAAATTGTTCGACAGCCTGATCCGCATCACTGGCGGCCTGCGCCGGCGACATCGTCAGACCCAAGATGGTCCCTGCCAACGTTAGAAATCGGAACATGTCTATCTCGCGTAGCTGATTGTGGACGAACCACTTATCCTGAACGGGCTACGACACTCGTTGTTCCGGACTGTCGGCGCCTGCATGGCCGGTATCTTGATGGAGGCGCGAAGCGCCTGCGCAGTTGATGCAATGTTCAGGCATCTGGCAACTGCTGGAACCATGCCGCACTGGGTTTCGATGACGGACCCTGCTACAGACCCACTCACACCGCCGGGCGGGACCATTCGATCTCGTGCTGAGTTCCTGGAGACATCTCCCGGCGCTCGCCGAGGAACCTGCATGTCGTGCTCGCCGGCAACCAGCCCCGGTGGTTTTTCGGGCACTTGGCCTATGTCCCAGTCCACTGTGAAAACTTTTTAAAATCCCTTACGGCAAAGGTTTTCGAGGTCCGCTTTTGCCATTCCCTCGAAGCCCAGCGCGGGAAGAATATCATTATCTCCCTTAAGATCGCGACCGTAAGCCGCCGAGAATATGGCAATTCCAGATTCATGGAGAATCGCTGAATTTCCGCTGATCTTCCCCAATAAAACGGTCGGCAGCAGCCCGAACGGAACGTCCTCGAGAATATAGCGACTTTCGATGGTTGACGGGCCGAAGCCGCCGCGGCCTTGGCGATCCATCTCCTGGTTCATTTCCGAAACGGTGCCCATGGGGACGTGAAACGACAATGAAAAATGCTCTTCAACTGTGCGCACGGCAATTCCAAAACGGGCGGCGATCGCCAATCGTTCCGCGTCCAGAGCCTCGATAAAGCGGCCGACAGCCGGGGTGACGTTTCCGGCCTGGCTCCACTGTTCTCCCTTCTCCATGCGTGTGAGATTAAGAAGAGCGATCCCGAGATGGTTCTGCGGATTGAGGTTGCTGAGCGCGATAGCAAGCATGCCGTCGCGCTTGACGAAACGATCGCCGAACAAGCTCGTGCAAAGCTCGAACCCTTGGTCCTGAGCACTGAAAGGCAGCGTCGCGACATCCAGTTTCTGGCGAACGGTTGCAACATCGATTTCGGCTGGCCCGCGCTGTTGCCCGGTCACGAGCGTGGTACCCCAGACGACGATCGGCAGGCTAACCTTCCGGTCCGCAAGCCGCTTGGAGAGATACAGTGCCCCAAAGGAACTGTGCGAGCTGATGATAACCGGCGTTCCGTCCCTTAGATAAGGAGTGGCAGCGTCCATCACCATCTTGTGCCCGTAAGCCGGCAACGCGATTATGACGACGTCGGCATCGGCAATGGCGTCTTCGCAATCCTTGGCGATGCGCACCTTAATCGTTGCCTTGATAGCTCCGGTAGCCTTCAGCAATCCACCGGCGGCCAGCGCCTTGGTGCGTTCTCCGGAAGGCGACCAAAGCATAGGGTCATGTCCCGCTTCCGCCAAATAGGCGGCAAGGCCGTAAGCAATCGCTCCGGCGCCAAGAATGCTTACGCGCATAAATTCCCTCCTGTTGCGGGCATTGCAGCCTCCATTTCTCACTAGGAGGTTCCACAAATCGGAGCCGCATCTGCCATCGTCGGCTTCTGGCGATGGGATTCCGGCCTGAGCCCGCGATTGCAACATGCCTCAGCGAATATTCGTTTCCGCTTGACATATATCAAAAATGAATGAGACGATGTCAATCATACGGATTGCGCATGTAGAGAGAACATGGAAACCCGCGACCTTCAGAGCTTCCTTGCGGTTGCTGCCAGCGGCAGCATTACCAAGGCGGCTGACATGCTCGGTCGTTCCCAACCTGCAGTGACACGCACCATTCAGGATCTCGAGGCAGAGCTCGGCTTCGAATTGCTGCACCGTGTCGGTCGGCGGGTGCAGTTGTCCGAGGAGGGTGTGGCCTTCGAGGAGGAGGCGCGGCGCTTGCTGATGTCCTTCACCGAACTAGCGGCGCGGGCCAAGATGATTGCCGCCGGCCGAGGTCGGATTCTGCAGATTGTTACGACCTCGGCGATCGGAACTGGCTTGATCCCGACGGCCATGGCCGAACTCAAAGGTGTCGAGCTTCCACACGAGACGCATCTCGGGCAGTTTCTCCCCTCGATCGTCGCCCAGGAGGTGCGGAGCGGACGTGCCGAGATCGGGTTTTCAAGCTTGCCGCTCGATACGCCTGGTCTGGATGTCCTGCGGCTTTATTCAGCGCCTGACGTTGCTGCCGTGCGGGAGGACGATCCGCTGGCTGAACTTGACGTCATACCGCTTTCCGCTTTTGCCGGTCGCCACGTCGCCACACTGCTCAACCCCCTACGTTTCCAGTTGCATGTCTCAAAGGCCCTGGCGGCCAGGGGCATCGACACAGGGCCAGTGATCCGGACGAATACTGCATATGGCGCGTTACAGATCGTGCGTCAGACTGGCGCGGCGGCCGTCATCGATCCCCTCACCGCTTATGGCGTCGCCCTGCCCGATGTCGTCATCCGGCCGATCGACGCAACCGTTCTCTTTTATTGGGGCGTTGTGGCTGCCGAGAAACGCCCCCTTCGTCCAGTCGCGCAGGCGTTGATGGATGCGGTCGAAGCGGTGGCTGAACGGTCGATCGTCGGCTTTAAGAAACTAGATCCGACCCTCGCTGGCCAATTGGTGAGCGATCCTGCATCCGGCACAAATCACGGAACAGGAATATGAAGCATACCCCCGCCGCGCCAACGCCGACAGGTCTTGCTGCGCTCGAAGCACAGCTTGCACAGGATCTCGAGTTTCTCGAACTGCCCGCCAAGCCATGGGTTCCCGCGCGTTCGCACGATGGCGTGCCGGTCCGTGACGTCGTGGTGATCGGCGCCGGCATGTGCGGACTTGCTGCCACGGCAAAGCTGGTGCTGACCGGGATAACCAATGTCGTGGCCTATGATGCGGCTCCGGCCGGGCTCGAAGGACCATGGGTGACGTTTGCCCGCATGCAAACGCTTCGGTCGCCAAAAACCCTGCACGGTCCGTCGCTCGGCCTGCCGCAATTGACGTTCCGCGCCTGGTTCACGGCGCAATGGGGCGTTGAGGCCTGGCGGTCGCTGGACAAAATCCCCAAGGGCCAGTGGATGGACTACCTCGTCTGGTACCGCAAGGTTCTTGGCCTGCCGGTGCGCAACAGCGTGCGCATGACCGGACTGGCACCCGTTGGAGATCTGATTGCGATCGATATCGAAGGCGCGGAAACCGGCCGGGTTCTCACCCGTCGTCTCGTTCTGGCCACTGGTCGGTCCGGGTTGGGCGGTTTTGCCGTGCCCGATTTCCTCAGCGGCATTGATCGGGCCTATTGGGCCCATTCCGCCGACGACATCGATTTCGACACGCTGAAAGGCAAGCGCGTGGCGGTGATCGGTGCTGGCGCCTCTTCCATGGATAATGCCGCAACGGCACTCGAGGCGGGCGCCGGCTCTGTTGACATGTTGATCCGGCGCAAGGAAATGCCGCGCATCAACAAGCTGACCGGGATTGGCAGCCCGGGTGTTGTACTCGGCATGCATCACTTGCCCGATGCCTGGAAGTGGAAATTCTTCGATTATACCGCCTCGACCCAGACACCGCCGCCGCGTTCATCGACACTCCGCGTGTCTCGCCACCCCAATGCTCGGTTCCTCCTCGACTGCGGCATAGTTGCGGTGAAGGAGGAGGCAGGGACCCTGCTGGTGGAAACCACGCAGGGACCGTTGCGCTGCGACTTCCTGATCGCGGCGACCGGCTTTTCAAACGACTTCAGCGGCCGCCCGGAATTTGCGGCGATCGCCCCACATATCCGCACCTGGTCGGATGGCCGATATAGGCCGGATATGGGGCCGGCTCGTGCAGGCATGTCGGACGCGCCGGATCTCGGTCCGGCCTTCGAGTTTCGCGAACGCGTCCCCGGCTCCTGCCCGATGCTGGCGCATATCCACTGCTTCAACGACGCCGCCATGCTGACCCATGGCAAGGTCTCCGGCGATATCCCGGCCGTCAGCGCCGGGGCCGACCGTCTGGTCCGCGGCATTGCCGCATCGCTGTTTGCCGAGGATGTCGAAACCCACTTCGCCAATCTGATCGCTTACGACACGCCCGAACTTCTGGGCGACGAATGGGTCGATTCAACTCCCTTGCTGCAGAAGGAGGCCGCGTTGTGATCGACGCGATGGACAAGGCTGCCGGTCTTTCACCGGACGATGCGCTTTTCGCCGCAAGGCGGTTTCGGCCCGAATTCGTGCGAGGGGCGGAAGAATGTCGCCTCTCGGTGCTGCAGCCGGCAAACGATCAGGGGCTGGCGCCGAATCTGCGTGTTGCTCTTGCCCGTCGCATGGCCGCCCTGAACGCCGATCCGGTCCTGGTGGCCGAATATGATGTGCAACTGGCTCAGCTTGGTCCGACTGAGCAGCTTCTGGCCTTGGCCCAGGGCGAAACAGATTTGAATGAACCGCTGGCGACCATCGTCCGTCATGTTGACCTGATCACCCTGACGCCGAAAAAGGCGGAAGCGAGCCATATCGCTCTCCTGGAGAAGGCCGGATTGAACAATCCTCAGATCGTCGCGCTCTCCGAACTGATTGCCTTTGTCAACTTCCAGACACGGGTGGCGGCCGGATTGCGTCTGATGAGGTCGACATGATTTCCTCGGTTCGTCTGAAGCCATTGAATTGGTATCCGTACATCGGGCCGGTCGAGCTATCCGAGGCCACGCCGGAACAGCTTGAAGCTATGAAGGTAACCCCATCGGCCAAGAAAGTTTCGGAATATGTGCGCACCCTAGCGCATGACCCAGAGAGCTATCTTGCCCGCACCATCCTGTTCAACGCCATCATGTATGTCGAAGGCGGGCTTGCCCGTCCCGATCGCGAGCTTGGCGCCTTGGGTGCCTCGATCGTCAATGGCTGCAAATTCTGTGCCGTTGTTCACGCCCGCAGGCATGCAGAACTGACCAAGAGCGACGAAGTGGTCACCGCGCTGTATCTCGACAAACCTGAAGCGCTCGGCCCACGCGATGCGGCAATCTACAGCTTTGCCCGCCGCCTGTCGGCAGCACTGTCGGAAGCGACAGCAGACGATGTCGCCGCGCTTCGATCAGTCGGCATGGATGATCATGAGATCATCGACCTGATCCACGCCATATCGATCTTCGGCTGGGCAAACCGGCTGATGCACGTTCTCGGCCATGCGGAGAGCGGGTGATGATGTCGCATGCGATCAAGGCACTCCGTCCCACACTCTGAAGGACACCAACCAGCAATGCTCGACCTCAAAGATATAAGACTGTCGTACGGAAGCACGCAGGTCCTGAACGGCGTCAATCTCTCGGTAAAGCGAGGTGACGTTGTGTCAATCATCGGCCCAAGCGGCACCGGCAAGACCACCCTGTTAAAATGCATCAACTACCTGGTTAAGCCGGCATCTGGAACCATCGCGTTCGACCAGATTCGGATGGATTACCAGCGCGCCGACAAGGCAGCCATCCAGGCGATCCGGCTGCGGACAGCAATGGTCTTTCAGCAATTCAACGTGTTCAAGAACATGACCGTCCTCCAGAACGTCATGGATCCGCTGGTCGTCGTGCAGCGCAAATCCACGGACGAAGCCCGTGAAATCGCGCTCAGGGAGCTTGAACGAGTTGGCCTCTCCGCCAAGCGGGACAGCTATCCGTCCCAATTGTCAGGCGGCCAGCTCCAGCGGACTGGAATCGCACGAGCGCTGGCGGTTCGGCCGGATGTGATGCTCTTCGACGAACCGACATCATCGCTTGATCCAGAACTGGTCGGTGAGGTTCTTAAGGTGATCAAGGACGTCACGTCGTCCGGCATCACTTCGCTGCTTGTGACCCACGAGATGCAATTCGCAAGGAACATCTCGAACCGGATCGTCTTCATGGATCGTGGCGTGGTTGCCGCCGACGGCAGTCCGGCTGAGATCTTCGATGCGCCTTCCAGCCCACGACTTGCTCAATTCCTGCAGTCTGAACTCGCTTTTCAATAATCCAACAAGAAGGGAACCCAAGAAATGTCTGCAATCAAATCCAGTTTTTCGCGTCGTTATGTCCTGGCCGTCGCCGGCGGCATCGCAATTGCCCTTGCGACAGCAGGGATCAGTTATGGTCAGACCGTTCGGACAATCAAGATCGCGACCTCTGCCGAATCCAAGCCATTGGCTTGGGGCGCGCTCGGCGTCGAGCCGCAAGGGTATGAACCCGATCTGCTGAGGGCGATCAACGCAAAGCTGCCGCAATACAAGTTCGAAATGGAAGGAGTCTCCGACATCGCGCAGGAAACCGGCCTGGCCACAGGCAAGTACGACATCGCGGTCGGTGGTTACTACAAGTCACCCGAGCGCGCCAAGCAGTTCTTCATTCCGGAAAACCCCATGGGCGCCAGCCTGATGAAGATCTACAGCAAAAAGGGCAGCGGCATCAAGGAAATGAAAGATCTGGTCGGAAAGAGGATCGTTCCGACCACGGCTGGCGGCGGCACCTATAAGTTCATCATGAACTGGCAAAAAGAAAATCCGCAATACAAGCTTGACGTGACGGCGTCGAGCGCCGGAATCCCGTATCCAAACCGTTTGGATGAGGTTCAGAACGGCAAGTTCGACGCGCTGGTCCTGCCTTCAAATCTTGGTGAGCAGACCGTCATCGATGAAAAGAAGCTCGACATCGTGGCGTCCGAACCAGTCTTCAGCAACAACACCTATATGCTTATTCACAGGTCAGATGAAAACAAGGTTCTGGTCGATGACGTGAACAAGGTACTCAAGGAGTTGAAAGACGACGGCACGATCGAAAAGCTATCGCAGAAGTGGTTTGGCGAAGGCATCGTCAAGTATATGAAATGATGTGATCTAAGTAGATATCGTCAGCGGCAAGGCTGAATTGCAAGAAGGAGTGTTTCAAAGTGGATGTTTCCGCTATGATTCCCGAGTTGCTCTCGGCATTGCCGCTGACGCTCGCTATCACGTTTACCGCCATGTTGGTCGGCTTTTGCTTGGCGCTCGTTGCGACAACATTGCGGATTCGCAGGATACCAGTGGTCAGCCACCTCACCGACCTCTACGTGTCCTATGCCCGCAGCGTTCCCGTCGTCCTCCAGTTGTTCGTCGCATTCTACGGGCTCCCCCTTTTGGTGGCCCTGTTCGGCTCCGCAGATTTCTTCTCGCCGACGATCGCTGCGATGGTCGGACTGAGCTTTTACCATGGCGGCTATCTGTCGGAAGTCCTTCGGCCCGCATACCTGGCCGTCGATCGCGGCCAGCATGATGCGGCAGACAGTCTAGGATATACCTTTCGCCAGAAGACCACCCGCATCGTGGGCCCGCAAGCGGTGCACTTCGCATTGCCCGGCTATGGAAATTCCATCATCTACCTGATCCATAACGTTGCGCTGGTCATGTACATTGGGGCGGCCGACGTGATGGCGACCGCGCACTTGATCATGGAGCGCGACTATAACCAGTACCAGTTCGAAACATACCTCGTCCTGGCCGTCATCTATGCGCTGATGTGCCTGATTGCCTGGTTCATCGTGCACTTGTTCGAGCTTCGCTCGCCGATGCAGGCGCCTGAGGCCACGACAACAGCTCAGATCAAGAACGCGGCCATCGCCAGCGTCTGACCTAAAGGGTATTAAACCATGTTCGATACCGAAATTTTGCTCCAGGACACCCAGGAAATTCTGGGCGCCGTACCTGTAACGCTTGGAATGGCGCTGACAATCTTCGTCTTGTCGACGCTAGTCGGCAGCATTTTTGCACTCGTCGAATATAGACGAGTCCCGGTGCTGCGAGAGCTCATCATGGCTTACAAGATCGTCTTCAAGGGCGTTCCGATGGTCATCGTGATTTTCCTCGCCTATTTCGGTCTGCCCCCGGCATTCCAGTTCCTGCTCTCGTTGCTCGGGATCAACTTCAACGCCCACGAAACACCCAACTCGGTTATCCTTATTATTGCGGTGACAGGCTGTATCGCTGCGTTCCAATCGGAGATTATCAAAGGAGCCCTGAACGCCTTTGACACCGGTCAGTCAGACGCCGCCCATTCCCTTGGCTATACGAACGGCCAATTGTTCCGACGGATTCTGTTTCCCCAGGTGGCTCTCACGGCAATTCCCGACCTGACAACCTCGATGATGGTCATCATGAAGGCGCTTTCTCTCGGATTCGCCATCGAGGTTGTCGATATCTTCGCCCAGTCCCAGCTGACCGCCGCGCTGAATTACTACTACCTCGAAGCCTTCGTGATTGCCGTCGTGATCTACATGGTGATTGCCTATATCGTCACCCAGATTGCCGACAGGCTGGAGCAAGCCCTTAGGGTACGGACCTGAGCGAAGCGTCGTCGGAACCCGCGCATCAAGGCGGAGGAACTCAAGGCTCTGTTGAGAGCCTGCAAACAGCCGACGTGCGGGGCCAGCTCGCAGCCAGATCTGTGGGCTTGTAATAGACACCTTGGCGGGGCCTGCGGCCGAAGGCTTGCTCGACGGCCAGCGGCGCGTCCAATTGCGCGCCGGATTATCGCAGATTGGTCAGATCCACTGGACGATTGTTGATGATCGCTTCCATGGAGAAGAAGCCTGTCACCGTAGCCAGGTCGAAGTTCGTGATCAGTTTCTGGTAGAACGCATCGTAGCCGGACATGCCTTGTGTCACGACCTTGATCAGGTAGTCCCAGTCCCCTCCGATCCGATAGAAATCGATCACCTCCGGTAGCCGTTCGACATGGGTACGGAACGCCTCACTCCACTCCTTGGAATGGTGGCGAGTGCGGACCATTACGAAAACCGTCAGGTCGAGCCCCAGCGCTCGCAGATCGATATTGCTGTGCGACCCCCGGATAAGACCTAGCGACTGCAGGCGCTGGATCCGCCGCCAGCACGCATTCTGAGACAGGCCGACCCTCTCCGCCAAATCTCGCTGCGAAAGGCTTGCATTGATCTGCATGGCCGTCAAAATCTTCATATCAAATGCATCGATTTTCGCCCGATCTTCGATCATCTGACACGCTCTTTGCAAGAAATTGCAGAAAATAGGTGAATTTTTTCGACCGTGGAGCAGGCTACAATCCGAGTCAATATCCAAGCCGGGGAGAATGACCGTGCAAGCAGCTCGCCCAACGACAGGGCAGACCGAGACCCCTCTGTCAAAGTTCCGCCAGGGGCTGAAGAAAAAGGCTGACGTGACCGCCGACCTCCGGGATGGGCTTGTGGGATCGACGGCGAAAATCGTGGGTCCATACGGGCAAAAGGACCTGGTGTACGCCGACTATGTCGCGTCAGGCCGCGCACTCCGTCAGATCGAGCGCTTTGTGCTTGAGGAGGTCCTGCCGTACTACGCCAACAGCCACACGGAAGCCTCGTATTGCGGAGGCTTCATGACCCGCATGCGTCGGGAAGCGCGCGCCCTGATCGGTCAATTCTGCGGGGCCACCGAACGGCATGCTGTGATCTTCACCGGCTCCGGCGCTACGTCGGGGATCAACCGCCTCGTCAAGCTATTCGGCGTCGCTGAAGCCGTGGCAGCGGGCAAGCGCGCTCGGATCATTATCGGTCCCTATGAGCATCATTCCAACATTCTGCCCTGGCGCGAGAGCGGGGCAGAAATTGTGGAAATCGCTGAGCATCCGTCTGGCGGGCCGGACCTGTCTCAGCTCAAGGACGCGGTTGGCGGGGGGTCGTCAGATCTGACGATATGCTCGATGTCCGCGGCCTCGAACGTCACGGGCATCACCAGCGATGTCGCGGCCATCACCGCGATCGTGAAGGCCGCTGGCGCAAAGATGATCTGGGACTATGCCGGGGCGGGTCCTTACCTGCCGATTTCCATGTCGCCCGCCCCTGACGCCCAGATCGACGCGATAGTTGTTTCGCCCCACAAGTTCCTCGGGGGTCCCGGCGCCTCCGGCATCTTGATCGTTCGACGCGACGGACCTTCGACGAAGACGCCGTCGTGGCCAGGTGGCGGGACGGTGAAGTTTGTCTCCCCGAAGACACACGATTACAGCGACAGCCTGGAATCCCGCGAGGAAGCCGGCACGCCGAACGTGATCGGCGACATACGAGCCGCGCTGGCCTTCATCGTCAAAGATGCGATCGGACTCGACGCGATGACAGCGCGCAATCGCGAGCTGGCGCGTCGTGCTTTTCGCGCATGGAAAGCCCTGCCGCGGCTGGAGCTCCTCGGTCTATCGGATCCTGAGCGGCTTCCGATCTTTTCCTTCCGGGTCAAAAACGGAAAGGACGGCTACGTCCACCAGCAGTTGATCACGCGCATGCTAAGCGACCGGTTCGGGATCCAGGCGCGCGGTGGCTGCGCCTGCGCCGGCCCGTATGTCCACAGACTGCTGTCGATCGACGACGAACAGTCCGAGGAAATCAGGCAAGCCATTCTCTCCGGCGACGAAATGAAAAAGCCGGGATTCACCCGGCTGAATTTCAGCGTTCTGCTGCCGGACGAGAAGGTGCAGTTCATACTCGATGCCGTGGCGCAGATTGCGTCCGACGCAACGGACTTCGAGCATGACTACGACCTCGATCCTGGCCGGGCGATCTTCTTCCCGCGAGCCGCAGTCGAGGGCATTGCCCATGCAGCAGCCTGAAGTCGCCGGGTTCTATGATGCACGGACGGGCAGCATCCAATATGTCGTTGCATGCCCGAGTTCACGAACATGCGCCATCATCGACCCCGTACTCGATTTCGACGAAAAGTCCGGCTCGACAGCAACGACAAATGCGGACGCGATCCTCGACTACATCAACAGCCGCAATTTGAAGCTCGAGTGGATCCTGGACACCCATCCGCATGCGGATCACTTTTCGGCCGCGCGCTATCTCAAGGCGAAAACCGGCGTGCCGACAGCGATCGGCGAGCGCGTGAAGCAAGTGCAGCGGATCTGGCAGGAAATCTATAATTGGCCGGATCTCGCATGCGACGGCTCACAATGGGATCGGCTGTTTGGCGACGGCGAGATCTTCAAGATTGGGCGAGCTGGAAGCCCGCGTCATGCACTCGCCAGGGCACACATTGGCGTCGATCACGTATGTCATCGGCGACGCGGCGTTCATTCACGACACGCTTTTCATGCCCGATAGCGGCTCCGCCCGCGCCGATTTTCCAGGCGGCAGCGCAGCTGATCTGTGGCAGTCCATCCAGGACATTTTGAGCTTACCCGGCGAGACCCGTCTCTTTACCGGTCACGACTACAGGCCGGGAGGGCGCCAGGCTCTGTGGGAGAGTTCGGTGGCGGAGCAGAAAGAGAAAAACAAGCACGTTGCCGGTCAATCTCGGAGTGCGTTCATCAGGCTTCGAGAGGCGCGAGACAGGGCATTGCCGATGCCAAGGCTCATGTTGCATGCCCTCCAGGTCAATATTCGCGGAGGAGAGCTGCCTCAGGTCGAGGAAAATGGCCTGCGTTATCTGAAAATCCCGCTCAACGCGCTGCCAGGATCGGTGTGGGGTCAGTGACGAGTTGGAAGGGCTCCCTCCAGCAGCTTCAGCTCACGATCGGTTCAGGATTGCGCCGGATACACGCTCGTCCGGATTGGCGCAGGCGGGTCGATCCTCGCCACGTACGTCGTCGGGATGAACAATCCTCGGAGCGCTCTCGGAGGTGATCGCGGTAAGCAATTGCGGTGGCGCGCCTGCAACACTATTATCGATCATGTTCTGAGGAGGTATCTCGGATGTGGAATAGGATCGCCAAGCTTCGGTTATCGAGCCGCACCTGGGAGGCAATTCTTTTGGGGATGAAAAGCTTGAGGCGGACCTCACATAGCCGATGTATGTACTGGTGATTTGACGCGATTCCAGTCGACTAGAGCAATTTGATAGGCGCTCCAGACAGGCCGGAACTGCCGAAGGCTGATCGCGGCTTTCATGTTCCTCGCGCGCAACTAAATAGCCGGATTTGGCGCTCATAACTCGTTCCCATAGCCGGCACAGTTGACTGCGGGCGACCCGGGCAGCGATCATAGCGATCGCACACCAAAATCACCGCTTGTTCTCCCTTAGCGCTCTTGGTGTTTCAACGCGATGCCCTCAAACATAGATGCGACCGGTCTTGCCGCATTAAGGCGCGGACGTCTAGATCTAAGATGCCGCTTCAGGGATTTGAACTTGCCGTCTTCGAGGCAGATAATGAAGTCCGGCGTCACCGACCTCTTCGGGTTGACCGCGGGAGTTTGCGGTTCAGCGGCAGGCGCGATCGGCGTGCCAAGTCCGGACAACCGATGCTATCACATCCGGCAAGCCAGACACCGGCAACGAATTGTTGCTGACATATGCTGAGACAATGCCGGCGGTTAACTCAGCAAGTTCGGCAGCGCGGGTATCGGCTTGGTTGGTCATTGATTGGTCCTTTTGTCTGATTTATTCCCTCTCTATTGGCTGATGATCAACGACGCAACGGAGTGCACCGGATTTAACCGCTGAAACAACGACTGGGCGGAAACGCCTATTGATACCAGCAAGATTCAACCTGGCTATGGAGCTTACTGAAACCGCCAAAAATGGCCATGCTGAACCGCAGCGAAGACCTTAAGCATCTTCTCGGCACACGCATGTTCCACTTTTCCTCCTCCATTCTCTTCTACGCGACAAGTTGCTCAAGGCTTAGTTCAGGGGCCTTCAGATCTGCTAGCTGGGTCGATTTGAGCCGAGCGTAGCGGGGCGTTTTCCAGAATAGCCGGTAACCTACCCTAATCGTGAGGGCTCAAGGGTTGGCGGGCGCGGTCACGGCGACCGCTCCTGGTGCTGCTCTTTTTTGGCGTCGGCGCGCTTGCCGCCGTTGTCACCCAATTCGTCATCGAAAGCACTGCAGGCCTTCAAAGCACCGCGACGTACCGGGTAGGACCGCCGCCTGGCCCGATGCAAGACCGAGCCTCTGGCATCCTTCACGACCTGATCAAGCTCTCAATCTCCTAGGGCAGCCTTAAGTTCAATTTGTGGTCACAGGCTTGGAACGCATTCTCGACACGGTCTCGCGCTCGGCGCGCTTGGAGCGCAGCGGCGGCAGGCCG
Organism: Mesorhizobium sp. M0106; assembly: GCF_040322715.1. Lineage (NCBI taxonomy): Bacteria > Pseudomonadati > Pseudomonadota > Alphaproteobacteria > Hyphomicrobiales > Phyllobacteriaceae > Mesorhizobium > Mesorhizobium sp. M0106. The sequence goes on from NZ_JAMYUA010000028.1 coordinate 70,643, forward strand.
CGGTCGATCAGGTCCATGTCCTCCAGCACCATGTCGCCCATGCGCTTGAAGGCGATGTCGAGCGCGCCGGCGCGGTGGGCCGAGCGAAGAAAGCCGGGCAGGGCACGCACGGGATGTTCCCGCGCCAGCGGCTCCTCGGGGAAGACGTCGCTTGCGGCGACGATGTGGCCGCTTTTCACCGCCGCCATCAGGGCGGGGAAGTCGACCACGCCAGCGCGGCTGAGCAGGATGAAGGCGGCGCCCCTGCGCATCCTCGCGAACGCGTCCGCGCCGAGAAAGCCCTGGTTCTCAGAGGTCACCGAGGCGACGACGAAGACGAAATCACTTGATGTCAGCACCTCCTCGAGCGAAGCCGGGTCGACGCCACTGTCGATCAGGATCGATGGCGGCAGCCAGGGATCGAACACTTTCGTGCGGGTGCGAAAACCGGTCAGCAGCCGGTTCAGGGCGCGGCCGAGATCGCCGAAGCCGATGATGCCGACATCGGCGCCCGAAAGCAGCCGCGCCGTCTGGTTGCCATCGCCGCCCCACAACTCCTTGCCCTGGCGGAAGGCGAGGTCGGCGTCGACGATGTCGCGGGCAAGATTGAGTGCCATGGCAAGGCCCAGCTCGGCCACCGGCTCGGCGAAGACGAGGCCGGTGGTGACGACATGGATGCCGCGCGCAAACAGCGTCTCATAGGGCATGTTGTTGACGAGATTGGTCTCGACATTGAAGACGCAGCGCAGCGCCTTCATCTGTTCCAGCGTCCGTGGCGAGATCGGCGGCTGGCCGATGATGTAGCGGGCCCCGGCCAGCATATCCGCCGGCAGTTCCGCGACTTCATCAGCGGTTGTCTCCACGATGCGGTACTTGGCCCGGAACCTCTTCAGCGCATCGAGGGTGAAAATCAGGTCGAGCGTGCGCGGTTCGGGCGCGCTGATGACCAGCGGCGAGGTACTATCGGACATGATGGTTCCTCCCGGCGACGCGATCCGCGTCCGCGCTTTCCTGAAGGGAATGTTTACTCAAGATTAAACGATTTACAATCGTGAAAAATCGATTTACTAATTTTGATAGCGGACGAGAATGCGTCTATCCGCCCCAGGAGGAGAACAATGGCGCATCGACAAGCCCAGCAGCGGCGTCCGTCGATCCACGACGTAGCCAGCCATGCCGGCGTGTCCGCTGCCACCGTCTCCAAGGTGATGGCCGGCGTCACCACGGTGAAGCTAGAGAATGCGCAGCGCGTCATCGACGCCATCGAGCTGCTGGGCTACCGCGTCGATCCGCTTGCCTCCGACATGCGCCGGGCCAAGCGCCGCATCATCGGCGCTATCATGCCCGAGTTCGAAAGCGAGTTCTTCGGCCAGATGATCACTCAGCTCGAGAGCCACGCCGAGCAGCGCGGCTATACGCTGGTGGCGGCATCGAGCCGCGAATCCGAGGCGCGCGAAACGGAGATCCTGGCCCGCATGCATGACTGGCGGGTGGCCGGCGTGGTGCTGGCGCCAGTGCGCAACGAGCACGGCCCGGCTGCCGCATTCATGAAGGCCAACGGCATGACCGGCGTGCTGATCGACCGCGTGCTGTCCGATGACGCCTTCGATACCGTGTCGGCCGACAGTGCTTCCGCTAGCGCTGAGGTCGCGGGCCAACTGATCGGCAAGGGCCACCGCCACATTCTGGTCGTCGGTCTTGGCGAACAGGCGGCGACCGTGCGCGCCCGCCTCGAGGGCTTTCGCGCCGCCGCGCGGGCGCTGGCGCCGGATGTCCGCATCGACGTCGTGCTTGCGGAAACCGACGTCGAACCGCTGCGGGCGCAATTGCGCGACTATTTTGCAAAAGGCGAACGACCGACGGCGGTCTATTCGCTGTTCCTCAAGGGCACGCTGGTGGCGCTGTCCGAATTTCGCCGCCGCGGCTGGCACTGCCCCAACGACATTTCGCTGATCGGCTTCGACGATGCCGAATGGATGCAGGTGACATGGCCGGCTATCGCCGCCGTGGTGCAGCCGATGCGTCAGATCGCCAGCCACGCCATGGAGGCGCTGTTTGCCAGGATCGAAGGCGAGGAGGGGCCGCCGATCGCGCGGCTCGAGCCTTGCAAGGTTTTGATGCGGGAATCCGTTGGCTCGCCAGGTAACGTCCCGCATTCCGGGGGAGGAGACCGACAATAACCCCCATTGTCGAAAACCAGTAGCGCTGCACCTGGCCTTGGCTCGCGGCACGTGACGTCAACCGGAGGATGAAAAATGACACCGTTCGTTCTGAAGATAAATCGATTTACCTTGGCTCTGTGCGTTGCGATGGTGCTCTCCGCCATCAGCGCGGCGAAGGCGGAGGATGGTGAATACGGCGTGCTGATGAAGACGCTGGCTAACCCGTTCTGGGGTGCGATGGGAAAGCGCGTCGAGGACGGTGCCAAGGAAGCTGGCGTGAAATATTTCCAGCAGGCGGCCGAAAGCGACCAGGCCGCCGAGCCGCAGCTCAACCTCTGCAACACGATGCTCGAACGCAAGCCGGTGGCGATGATCACCGCCGCCATCAACTCGACCAATCTGCTTCCTTGCCTGAAGACCGCGCAGGATGCCGGCATCAAGATCGTCGATCTCGACAACAATCTCGATCAGGCGGTGCTCGACAAGGAAGGTATCAAAGTCACCTTCCATATCGGCTCCGACAATGTTGCGGCCGGCGCGCAAGGCGCCGAATATCTCGTTTCCAAGCTAGGCAAGGACGCCAAAGGCCCGGTGCTGGTGATCGAAGGCCTTTCGGGCAACATCACCGGCGAGAAGCGCGCCAAGGGTTTTGCCGACAAGCTCAAGGAGCTGGCACCAGGGTTGGAAATCGTCGCGTCGCTGCCGGGCGACTGGGACCGCGGCAAGGCGGCCTCGATCGCCACTGATACGCTGACGGCGCATCCCGACCTCGTTGCCATCTTCTGCGCCAATGACGGCATGGCGCTGGGCGCGGTGGAATCCGTCTATGCCGCCGGCAAGGGGCCGCAGGTGACCATCATCGGCGTCGACGGCAATTCGGATGCGGTGAAGTCGATCAAGGACGGGCGGCTCAACGCCTCGGTGGCACAGCTGCCTTACCTCGTCGGCAAGCAGGCGGTCGAAAACGTCAAGAAGGCGCTGGCGGGCGACAAGGTCGAGGACAGCATCGCCGTGCCGACCCTGGTGCTGACCAAGGATGTGCTCGATGCCGGCAAGGAGCCGATGCTCGAATACGTGAAATAGTCCTCCCGGACTGGGCTGGCGCGGGTTTAGCCTGCGCCAGCCACCTTTTTCAAAGGTGAGGCAAATGGCTTCTGAAATGGCACAGCCTGGGTTCTGGGCTCGGGTGCAGCGTGCGTCCGTCGAACGGCTCCATATAAGACTGGAGTCGCTGGTGGTGCTGCTGGCGCTGAGCGCGGCGATGGCGGTGCTGTCGCCGTATTTCCTGTCGCTCAGCAATTTTCTCAACATCCTGCTGGCGACGTCAACGATCGGCGTGCTGGCGATCGCCGCCACCTTCGTCATCGGCTCGGGCGGGCTTGATCTGTCGCTCGGCTCGGTCGTGGGACTTGCCGGTGTTGCGGGCGCATTCGTTGCCGTCAACCTCGGCTGGCCTTCGGTGTTCGCGGTCGCCGCTTGCATCGTGGCCGGCGGGCTAGCGGGTTATATCAACGGGCAATTGGTCACTCGCGCCTTCGTACCGGCCTTCATCGTCACGCTCGGCATGCTTGGCCTGGCGCGCGGTCTGGCGCTGGTGATCTCGCAGGGCAGGGCGATCTACGGACTGCCTGCGGCGATCGTCTATATTGGTCAGGGCCGGCCGTTTGGCATTCCAATGCCGGTCATCCTGCTGGTGCTCACAGCTATCATCGCGCATTGCGTGCTTGCATACACGCGCTTCGGCCGCCACACGCTGGCGCTCGGCGATAGCGAAGGCGCTGCGCGCGCCGCCGGTATCCGTATCGAACACCATCGCCGCATCATCTACACGCTGTCCGGGGCGCTTGCCGGTCTCGCCGGCCTGCTGTTCACGGCACGCGTCAACGCCGGCGACCCGACCGCCGGCATCAACTATGAGTTGACAGCGATCACCGCGGCGATCATCGGCGGCACCAATCTGTTCGGCGGCCGCGCCTCGATCCTCGGCACGATGATCGGTGCGCTGATCATGGGCGTGCTGCAGAATGGGCTGACGCTGCTTGCCGTCCAATCCTATTACCAGCAAATGGCGATCGGCGCCGTGCTGATCCTTGCGGTGTTCATCGACCAGTATCAGGTGCGGAAGGAGTCACGCGTATGACCCTTCTCACCCTCCACGGCATCCGCAAGAGTTTTGGCGCCGTCGATGTGCTGCACGGCGTCGACCTCTCGGTCGAAGCGGGCGAGGTGGTCGGCCTTGTCGGCGACAATGGGGCCGGCAAATCGACGCTGATGAAGACCATCACAGGCATCTACCGCGCCGATACCGGATCGATCGAACTCGACGGCAAGGACATCCTGCCACTCGATCCCGGCCAGCGGCGCGAGCTCGGCATCGAGATGATCTACCAGGATCTGTCGCTGGCCAAGCAGCAGGACGTGGCGGCCAACATCTTTCTGGGCCGCGAGCCGACCAGAAAACTGTTCGGGCTGTTTCCCGGCTTCGTCGACAAGACCGAGATGGACCGCCAGGCGGCAAAGATGATTGAGCGGTTAGGGGCGCATTTGCCGTCGATCAACCGCTCGGTCGGCTCGTTCTCGGGCGGCCAGCAGCAGACGGTGGCGATCGCCCGGGCGCTGACTTTCAATCCGAAGCTGGTGATCATGGACGAGCCGACTGCGGCGCTCGCCGTGCGCGAGGTGCAGAGCGTGCTCGATCTCATCCGTCGGCTGAAGTCCGAAGGCATCGCCGTCATCCTGATCTCGCACCGGCTGAACGACGTGCTTTCGGTCACCGACCGCATCGTGGTGCTGCGCCACGGGCGGGCCGATGCCGATCTCGTCACAGCCAGGACCAACATGAACGAAGTCGTCAGCCGCATCGTCGGCGGCGGCGATACCAGTGCCGCCGCGGCGCACGAACAACGAGGCTGACCGATGAATGTTTTTGGATTGCACACTTTCGCCATTGCTCCGGTCTGGGACCTTGACCTGATCGAGCCGCAGATGGAGCGGCTGAAGGAACTCGGCATCGGCCTGCTCGAGATCCCGCTGCTGCGACCCGAGGAGATCGACACCAAGCAGACATGCGCCTTCGCCGAACGCCAGGGTATCGAGCTCATCCCATCGCTCGGCCTGCCGCGCGCGCTCGACGTGGTCGAGCGGCCGGACGAGGCGCTGGCTTTCCTCGAGCCGGCCTTCCGGGTTTGCGAAGCGGTCGGCAGCGCGGCGCTCGGCGGCGTCACCTATGGCACGATCGGCAAGACCTCGGGCCGTGCGCCGACCACGGCAGAAATCGACGGCATGTGCCGATTCCTCGGGCGCGCGGCGAAGGCTGCCAAGGCGCATGGGCTGAAGCTCGGCATCGAGCCTTGTAACCGCTACGAGACACATCTAATCAACCGCGGCATCGATGCGGCAAAGATTATCGAGCGGGTCGGCGCCGGCAACGTCTTCATCCACCTCGACACCTACCACATGCATATCGAGGAGGAGAGCTTTGCCGCCGGCTTCGCCGCGGCGGCACCCTTCCTCGGCTATGTCCATGTCTCGGAGGCCAATCGCGGTGTGCCGGGGCGCGGCATGCTCAACTGGCGGGCCTGCATGAAGGCGATCGCCGATATCGGCTACCGGGGCGCGATCACGCTCGAAAGCATGAACCATGTCGATGTCGACATTGCCGGCGGCCTGGCGGTGTGGCGTCCGGTGGCGGAAGATCCGCGCGACGTCATCGAAGTCGGGCTGCCATTCCTGCGCGATGCGGCGCGCCATGCCGGACTGACGTTGGGCTGACTACCTTCGGGCTTGGACACGCGCCACGTCGAGCGCCCTTCGGTGGGCAAAAGCACAATGCGCGGCTGAACCACGTCGCGCTGTTGTACTCGAGACGATCGACATCGACAAGATCAGGCTGGTGGAGAAATACCGGCCACCGAAGCGCAAGAAGCCCCTGCGGGACATGGTGAATTAGCTCTTTGTATGTAAAAAAGAGACCTTGAACATTTTCCGGCAATCCTAGTTAGGACTGATGCCGCGCTATTTCTTCGACTTGTCCAGCAATGGAGAGATCTTCCCAGACCCTAAAGGTTCAGAGCTTCCGAACCTGGAATCTGCGGAGGACGAGGCAGCAAAAACGCTGTTTGAACGCAAGAGAAAAGCTGCCCGATGGCACCTACCGCGAGGCTAGCATTCAAGTCCGCGATGAAGCAGGCAACCAGGTAGTGCAGATCGTGGTCAAATTCGAACTGAGCCGCATAGCGGGCATCAGCAGCGCCTAGGTAGGGCGGGAGGAGCTGCTTTCTGACGAGATGGCCCCGTGGCCTACGGCTAGCCGGTCCAACAGCTTACGGGCTGCTGCGATTACACGGCGGGTTTCGCCGAGGGTCTGCCGAAGGTCTTCGATGTCTGCGCGGGCGAGGCGCTCATTCAATCGACCAGTTACTATGTCAAACTTGTCCCAGGCGGAAACCATTTGAAGACCGCTAGCGCTCCCGCAGCTCAAACTTGAGCACTGCCTCTGCGAACGTCTGGTCACTCTCGTCGGGTACCTTCATCACAAACTCTCGATAGGGGCCATCCGGCAGCTTATCTGTGGTGATCTCGACCAAGGCTCTCACCGCCTCTTGTTTTGCAGCTTCGAGATCGGGCAGATCTGTGCCTTCGACGTCGCGGAAGACTTGCCTGGTATCGGTGAAGTCGAAGAAAAAGCGAGGCATCCCTACAAACACAATAATGCGGGGAAGGTTCATCTTGCTTCACGATTGGCTATGCAGCCGGCGCCCGCCGCTCGAATGCACGCAACCGCTAACGAGCGTGATCTGACGTCCAATGATGTCCGCGCATTTGGTTAAAAACGTACGCCGCCAGACTCATCGCCCTGATCGGCTTAGAGTTACTTCCGAAAGGAGTGCTCTCATGCTGCCATTGCCCCACGTCGTCGATCCAAAGGTAGTTGCTGAGATCAATAGTCTGCTAGCCCATCACGCCGGGGCGATACCGGTCCCCGTTCACAAACTCGCGGCGGTTGTCCGGCTGCGCCTCAAAAGCCATCTTTCCATCGCGACTATCGAGGAGCTGATCGTGGACGAAGCCGAGTGTCGCCATCTGCCCATGCTGTTCGAACTGCCGGGAACGGAAGCGGCTGTAGTTTCATCCGCTCTGGGTCGTGCGACTTGAAGGTTAGGGGCACGGGCATCGCTGTGTGATTGGCGAACTAGGTCCATTCATACCACAGCGGCCGCTGTTCGCCGCGCCTCGGCTACCAACGCGGCAATCTCTTTGCGCTGCTCGATCGCCTCGCAAGTGAATCGCCCGTGGCGGCAGAGGCCATGAGCCTTACCTTTGGGCGCGTCAGACCGGCGGTAGGCTCGTTCGGTTTCATCCCCGACCTTGTGAGCCAGGGCGGCCTCCGCAACTTCGCGCGGGAAGCTTGTGGCGTCGCCGCACCAATCCCGGAAACCAGAGCGGAAACCGTGAACTGTGATTTCCGTCTGCTTCATGCGCCGAAGCAGCATCATCATGGCCATATTTGACAGAGGGTTCTCACCGTCACGGGTGAAGATGAATTCCTGTCCCTCCTGCCGTTGCTCGTGCAGGGCTTCCAGAATCGCCAGGGCCTCGATCGATAGCGGAACGGTATGCGGGGCGCCGGCCTTCATGCGCTCTTTCGGCACATTCCAGAGCTTTCCCTTAAAATCGATTTCTTTCCACGTTTCGCCGGATCTGGCCACAGTCAGGATTGTGAACTCTAGCGCACGAGCTGCCATCGCCTATGCCTTCCGCAAGCGAGCCGTGAACGCGGGGATTTCAGCATACGGCATTGCCGGCTGATGGCCTCGCTGCAACCGCTGGCGCTTCGGCAAGAGGTTCCGCAAGTTGCCGCGCCATGCCGCCGGGTTCTCTCCCGAGCGCCAGCCCTTCACCTTTGCGAACTCTAGAACGCGCTCGATACGCCCGCGAAGCCTCGATGCCGTCTCGGCTTTGGCCTGCCAGATGGGCGCAAGAACTTCTAGAACGTCTTCGGTTGTGATTGTCGAAACCCGCTTCGGCCGGATGCTCTCGCAGAAACTGGTGAGCGTCTGATTCCACTGATATTCGCGCTTGTCCGCCATTCGGACTTGATGGTGGCGATGTACTTGTCAGCGCAGTCCCCGAAAGTCGGCTCTGCTTCCTTCGCTTTCTCTGCAATTGGATCGCGGCCTTCCTCAACCGCAGACCTGCACTCGGTGGCCTTCGCTCGTGCCTTTGCAAGTGTGACGACGGGATAGGCGCCCAAGCCCATTTCACGCCGCTTGCCGTCACGAGCCCACATGAGTACGGGACGGGGCCGGACAGTGCGAGACAAATAAATCCAGAAGCCCAATATTTTCAAAGAAGCAGGGGACGGTACGGAATAGCCTGAAACGCTAGTTCGGTGGACCTCAAGAACAGCTTCGCCAGCGCACCACAAAACCGGCGGCAGCGCTATGACGAAGTCTTGGGAGGCTCGTCCGTCTCCGACAAACGATCGCGAATAGCTTCCTCGGTTTTGCTTGCCGTCTTCTTTACCACTTCGCCGACGCGGTCGACTAGCGTCTCGTCGCCGCTGGCGCCCTGGCGGTCAGCCTCTTCCTTTACGGTCTCATAGGCTTCGGCGGCGACCTGCTTGGCTTGCTCCATGCCCTTCTCGAGGACGACCTCGGCACTCTCACGGAGCTGGTCGCTGTAGCGGCCAAGTTGCTCGTCTTCCGTGGCGGTGTGAGGCAGCATCACACCGATGGCGGTGCCCACGGCGAGGCCGACAGCAGCCATTGCCAGAGGTTCGCGCTGGAACAAGTCCAGCGCAGACTCGCGCGCCTGTGCAGCCGCATCACTAACGCCTAAGGCGACTTGTCCGCCCGTGCTTCTCAACTTTTCTCTAGCCCCGCTCGCAAGGTCTGCAACAGCTTCGGTAGCACCGCCTGCTACCGAAGCCACCGAATCAGCGGCATCTGAGAGCATGGAGCCGCCTCCGGCAGCTTCGCTTTCGGCACCGTAGTACTCGCTGCTCGACTCCTGCCAGCCCTCGCCGAGGCTCTGCCCGTCGGAGAAATTGCGGGAGCCCCCAGATGGCCTGCCGCTCCGATACGCGCCTGGCGCTGACCTGTCTAGCGAAGTGCCTTTGCCGAGCATCAGCCACGCCAGGCCGGCGCCCACCAATGTAAGGGGCAGGGGATTGTCCCTGACCTGAGCCTTGAGGTTGCTGAGCATGGCGGCCCCCTCACCGGTGAACATTCCGGTGAATTCGTCGATCAGCTGACCCGGTGTCATCTTGCTGCGGATCGAGTCTGCGGTGTCCGTTATCTTGGCTCGGGCAATGTCGGCATCGCGTTCGAGTTCGGCTGCGGATTTGTCGATCATCTTATCTGGTCCTTGATCACGCGTGCGTCGCGCTTGAGTTGGTCTTGCGTGCGGTCGGGCGTCAGCTCCGAGGGAGCCATGCTTGCCGTGCCGGTGCGCAAGAGTATGACGCCCAGTACTGCCACCACGACGCCGACGAGCAGCGAGGACCATCCGGCTCCGAGCCCGGCGCTCGCCAAAGCAATTACCAGCGCCTGCAAGAGCACAATCAGGGCGGCGAGCAGGCAAATGGCGCCGCCCAGGATCTCAACTGCCCCAGCGCCGGCCTTGCTCGCTTTTTCCGAAATTTCAGCCCGCAACAGCCTGCTTTCGGTTTGAAGCAGTGTTGTGACCTGCTGTGCCAGATCGCTGACAAGGGTTGTCAGGCTGCGAGTGTCCTGATTGTCGATCATGGGTTTCGCTCCGGGCTTGCATTGGCCCAGTCATCGCCGGACGGATCGGATCCTAGCGGGGCCGGCTCCACTGCCTCTGCCGATCGCCGTCCGAACTCATTCGAGCTAGGACCCGTCTCGGGCGCCCGGCCTGTTCCCGACCGGCCCGGTGCTCCGGCTTGGGCAGAGGGTGGCGAGCTCTTGATGAACCGCCCCAGCGCCAGGCCTGCCAATACCGAACCGGCGATCAGCGCCCCCGAGTTTTCACGGCCGAACGACTGAATTTCGCCAAGCACCTCGTCGAACGGTTTATCCTTCAGGGACGAGGAAAGCCGCTCGAGCCCGCCTGCGGCGTCAAGGGCGAATTTCGAAGCGGTCCGTTGATCATTATTGGCAAGATGCTCGCTTGCCGCGCGCAATGCGCCGCTGAAGGCCTTGAGATTGGCGCTCACGTCGCGCTGCGTTCCCTCCGCCTTGTTGAACAATGCTTGCTTTGCTTCCGATGCGTAATCACCGGCTTTCCTGGTGATCTCGTCACGCGCATTGTGGAGCGCTTCCGTCGCGGTCTGCTTTTCCCGTTGTAGTCTTTCCGAAAGCTCGCTTCTGGCTGTCTCGAAATCGGCCGTCTGACGGCCCTGATCGTCCTGGTCCTGCATGGTGTCTCCTAGTGGAATCCGAGAAAGGAGAGGATCGCAAGCACGATGACGACAAGGCCGATGAGATAAATGACACTGTTCATGGCGCAACCTCCTCCACTGCGCACCGAACTTGCCTGCGCTTTCTGTGTTCCGTTCGAACAGCACTTTTTTGGTAAGCTCCGCCTAACCAGCCTGAAGGGGTGCCTTATGCCCACGGCAGTGAGCGCCGTTAGAATGATATCGGCGACCGGACTCCGGTGCGACTGACAGGGAATGACTTGCCGCCGACCGTCGATCGAGCCCAGGCAAGCAGGGCGCGGCTTCCTTTTCGTTGCCGATGGCAAGCAACAGTCCGTGCGGCGCATCGCGCTCGCTAAGCTCGTGTGCCGACGGCATGGTGCCGATGCTGTATCAGGAACGCCTTTCGCTCCTCTGCCTTTGGGTCGAGGTTGTCGATCGAGCACTATTCTGAAGAGATTTCCGAGCTTCATCACATCGTCGAAGACGGCCCGGACTGGAACACCTGATTACGTGCACGGTGACGATCAACCGTACGCACGGTGGTGAGGAACAGAACAGCCAAGAAATGGAGGCGGACCATGAACATCGGTGAAATCGCAGAGCGCTTCGTGCGCTCGTTCTTACAGGTCAAGGTCAATGACGTGACTGACGCGGAAAGCCTGTCTTCACGCTGATGGGCGACGAGGTCGAGCCAAGGCGCGAATTCATCCAGGAGAACGCGCTGTCGGTCGCCAATCTGGATATCTGAGCCGCGATCCAGAATACGCAGGAGCAGGCATGAAGTGCATCCTGGCGCACCATGCCGGCTGCTGTATCGCAACAAGATAGCCGAGGAGCGCCGGAACGGAAAGTCTTTCAAGGCATTGTAGTTGATCACAATCGCCGCAGGAGGCATCCATGGGACGTGGCATTTTGCTCTGGCTTCTCGGAGTCCCAA
>NZ_JAMYUA010000029.1:0-82101 GCF_040322715.1 Mesorhizobium sp. M0106
ACGGACGGCTCCCTTGTTTGAGATCTCAACGAACTCATTCTGGCACATCCGATGCCGTCGGGCGCCGTCCACCCCATCATGCCGTGACCTTGGCCGAGGAGCCAGCGGAGCAGAATTCTGCGCCGCAGCGGCGCTCCGAAGTCAGGGCATGGATCCTGGGGTCTGCGCCGCGTCGCTTCGCTCCTTGCTCCGCCCCAGGATGACGAAGCCATGGACGTTTCCGCTAATCGCCAAGGCGTGATCCGTCGAAGCCAACGACCCGTGCAAAACTTCCGCGCTAAGTATCTAACGCCCCAGCCCAAAAATCGCGTCGCAGTCGAGGTGGGTTTCCAGTTCGGCTGCGATCTCGTCCAGTGCCCGTTCGACCTCGGCGCGGTAGTCGATGCCGCCGCCCTTGACGCCGAGGCTTTCGAGGAATTTCGCCCGGAAGGCATCGGCGGAAAACAGCCCGTGCATATAGGTGCCCACCACCTTGCCGTCGGCCGAGATAGCGCCGTCATCGATGCCGTTGATAACGGCGGACGGCCGCAGCGTGTCCGGACCGGTGGTGCGGCCGAGATGGATCTCGTAGCCCTCAAGCGGCAGGTCGAACGGCACCGAGCGCGCGCTGACGTTGCGCACCGTCTTTTCCGGCTCCATCACCGTTTCGACGTCGAGCAGGCCAAGCCCTTGCGTCTCGGTAACGCTGCCCTCGATGCCGTCGGGATCGCGCACGATATGACCAAGCATCTGGAAGCCGCCGCAAATGCCGACGATATGACCACCGCGTTTCCTATGCGCGGCAAGGTCGCGGTCCCAGCCGTTCTCGCGAAATTTCAGGAGATCGCCGATCGTCGACTTCGAGCCGGGAATGACCACCAGACCCGCATCTTCGGGCAAGCGCTCACCAGGCGGCACGAACACCACCTCGACCTGCGGTTCGGCCTTGAGCGGGTCGAGATCGTCGAAATTGGCGATGCGCGAGAGCACCGGCACGGCGATCTTCAGCGCGCTCTTCTCGCCGGACGCCAGTCGCTCGAGCACGACGGAATCTTCCGATGGCAGCCGCGCCGCCGCCTTCAGCCACGGCACGACGCCAAAACAGCGCCAGCCGGTGAATTTTTCGATCGCCTTGATGCCGTCTTCGAACAGCGAGACGTCGCCACGGAACTTGTTGATGAGGTAGCCGACGATCATGCGCCGGTCCTCCTCCGGCAGGATCAGATGGGTGCCGGCGACCGAGGCGATGACGCCGCCGCGATCGATATCGCCGACCAGGATCACCGGCACGCCGGCGCGCGTCGCAAAGCCCATATTGGCAATGTCGCGGCTCCTGAGATTGATCTCGGCCGGCGAGCCGGCGCCCTCGACAATGACCAGATCGGCGCCCTCGCCGACCTTTGCCCAGGAGTCCAGTACCGCATCCATCAGCCGGCCCTTCAGCGCCTGGTAGTCGCGCGCCCGCGCCTCGCCGAACACCTTGCCCTGCACGACGACTTGAGCGCCGACATCGGTCTGCGGCTTGAGCAGCACCGGGTTCATGTGGACGGTCGGCGCCACGCCGCAGGCGATCGCCTGCAGCCATTGGGCGCGGCCGATCTCACCGCCGCCTGAATCGCCTGGAATATCGGCGACAGCGGCGTTGTTCGACATGTTCTGCGGCTTGAACGGCCGTACTTTCAAGCCGCGCTTCTTCGCCGCGCGGCAGAGGCCGGCAACCAGCACCGTCTTGCCGACATCCGAACCCGTGCCCTGCAGCATGATCGCTTTGGCCATATCAGCCCCTGCCCTGCGCAACGGTTGCGGCGATCGTCGACTTGGCCGCCAGTGGCCCGCCACGCCAGAGATAGAGCGCCAGCAGCGGCTCCTTGCCGGTGCGCATGGCGTGGTTGATGTCAGAGGCATGGTGGATCACTTCGCCCGCCGCTCGAAGGCGAAAACCGCCGTCGCCCATGCGCCATTCGGTGCCGCCGGTCAGCGGGATGTAGATCTCCTCCGCGACATGGTGGTGATCGGGGTAGACAATGTCGGGCCCAAGGATCAGCAGGCCGCCCGCGACCTCGTCATTGACGAAATGGCCGCGTGTGCCGAACACCTCCAGCCAGCCGTAATTGTCGATGAAAACCGTGCCGAAATCCGCCTCGCCATAGGTCTGGCCCCAGTGCAGATCGCCGCGACGCTCCGCAACCAGCCGCGCCAGCGACTTGGCCGCAGCGGGAGCGAGTTCGACGATCCGGTCGAGCTGGACGAGACAAGGCAGTGCATGCGGTTCGAGCGGACGGGACGGCATGTCCCAGCCAATCCGGGCCACGGCGTCGCGCACCAGCGCATCATCGAACGTCTGGAGATAGGCATGGAAGCATCCAAGCAGTTCGTCGAAAGTTGTCGTCACACTTTGCTCCAGAGCGCATTCGCACACAGCCGCTGCCCAGATGGTTGGATCAAGACGGGTCGGGTTGCGCGGCGGCATCATTGGTCTAGATTGGACGGCGCGCAAAGCCAAAAACGACAGGCCAGCAGGCCGGAAACATCAGGGAGCACGCCATGGACGCCGCTGTCGATGCGGGCACCAGCCAGTTCGAACTCAACGAAGACCAGCGCGCCATCCAGGAGATGGCGCAAGCCTTCGCCGCCGACCGTGTGGCGCCGAACGCACTCGACTGGGATCGCAACAAGTATTTCCCCGCCGATGTGATCCGCGAGACAGGTCCGCTCGGCCTTGGCGGCATCTATGTCCGCGACGACCTCGGCGGCTCGGGGCTCGGCCGGCTCGATGCCGTGTTGATCTTCGAGGCGCTTTCGCGGGCCGATCCGGCGTTTTCCGCCTTCATCTCGATCCACAACATGGCGGCATCGATGATCGACCGCTTCGGCAGCGACGAGCAGCGCCGGCGTTTCCTGCCGAAGCTGACCTCGATGGAATGGCTGGCAAGCTATTGCCTGACCGAGCCCGGCTCGGGCTCGGATGCGGCGGCGCTGAAGACGCGCGCGGTCAAAAGCGGCGGCGATTATGTGCTGAACGGCGCCAAGCAGTTTATCTCCGGTGCCGGCGACAGCGACCTCTATGTCGTCATGGCGCGCACCGGCGCCGACGGGCCGAAAGGCATTTCCACCTTCGTCGTGCCGAACGATGCGCCCGGCCTTTCCTTCGGCGCCAACGAGCGCAAGATGGGCTGGCACATGCAGTCGACCCGCCAGGTCGTCTTCGAGGACTGCAAGGTGCCGGTCGAAAACCTGCTGTCGGTCGAGGGCGCCGGCTTCGGCATCGCCATGGCCGGGCTCGACGGCGGCCGGTTGAACATCGCCGCCTGTTCGCTCGGCGGCGCGCAATCGGCGTTCGACAAGGCGCTCGCCTACACCGCCGAGCGCAAGGCTTTCGGGTCGAAGATCAACCAGTTCCAGGCGCTGCAGTTCAAGCTTGCGGACATGGAGACCGAATTGCAGGCGGCGCGCATCTTCCTGTACACCGCCGCCTCGAAGCTCGACCGCAACGCGCCGGATGCCTCGAAATGGTCGGCGATGGCCAAGCGCTTCGTTACCGACGCCGGCTTCAACGTCGCCAACGACGCCCTGCAGCTGCACGGCGGCTATGGTTATCTGCACGACTACGGCATCGAGAAGCTGGTGCGCGACCTGCGTGTCCACCAAATTCTCGAAGGCACCAACGAGATCATGCGCGTCATCATCGCTCGCGCGCTGATCGGACGGTAAGGCAGTAGGCAGTAGGCAGTAGGCAGTAGGCAGTAGGCAATAGGCAATAGGCAATAGGCAATAGGCAGAAAGATGACCGGCAAGATCAATTCGTACAAGGATCTTATCGTATGGCAGCAGGCGATGGATCTAGCCGTCATCGCCTACTCCCTGACCAAGGCATGGCCAAAAGAGGAATTGTATGGGTTGACCAGCCAAATCCGCCGCTCAGCAACCTCTATTCCTGCAAACATCGCGGAAGGTTACGGCCGAGACAACAGAGGCTCCTATCAGCAATTTCTCAGGATTGCCCAGGGATCGCTGAAGGAGTTCGAGACACACCTCCAGATCGCTGAACGCATTGGCCTTGCTACCCATGATCAAGCTTATCACGTGCTTTTAGCGACCGAAGGGCATCGGGAAAATGCTTCGCCAACTTATTAGCAAACTTGCGCCCGAATAGGTCGCTTACTGCCTACTGCCTACTGCCTACTGCCTACTGCCTACCCAAACCACGGAGCGCCATTATGACCACCATCGCCTTCATCGGCCTCGGCAATATGGGCAATCCGATGGCCGCCAACCTGGTCAAGGCCGGGTATGCCGTGCACGGCTTCGACCTGGTGCCGGAGAACCTCGTCATTGCCAGGGAGCACGGCGTCATCGTCATGGCCAATGCCGTTGCGGCGGTGAAGGATGCCGATGCGGTCATCACCATGTTGCCGGCCGGCAAGCATGTTCTGTCGGTTTACGCAGACATAGTGTCCAAGGCAAAAAAAGGCGCGCTGTTCATCGATTCCTCGACCATCGATGTCGAGTCGGCTCGAAAGGCCCATGCCATCGCCGCCAAGCATGGGTTGCTGTCGATCGACGCGCCGGTCTCCGGCGGCACGGGCGGTGCGGCGGCCGGCACGCTGACCTTCATGGCCGGCGGTTCGAAGGACGCCTTCGCCAAGGCCGAACCAATCCTCAAGCCGATGGCCGGCCGCATCGTTCATTGCGGCGACGACGGCGCCGGACAGGCGGCGAAGATCTGCAACAATATGATTTTGGGCATTTCGATGATCGGCGTTGCCGAGGCCTTCGTGCTGGCGGAAAAGCTCGGCCTGTCGCACCAGGCGCTGTTCGACGTCGCCTCGACCTCGTCCGGCCAGTGCTGGTCGTTGACCACCTACTGCCCGGTGCCCGGCCCGGTGCCGACATCGCCCGCCAACAATGGCTATAAGCCTGGCTTCGCGGCGGCACTGATGCTGAAGGACCTGAAACTGTCGCAGGAGGCCGCACAGAGCGTCGGTGCAGCAACGCCGCTCGGCGCCGAGGCAGCCCAGCTCTATGCGCTGTTCAACGCACAAGGGAATGCCGGCGCGGATTTTTCCGGCATCATTAATTTCCTCCGTGGTAACCCGGCGTAAGCTCCAAGTTCACAGGTTTCGATCTGCCCAAAGCGGAAAGCCGGCAAATTTAGGTTTGCTTAAGCTCTTGCTAACCCTGCAGTAACGATATGCGTTTAAAACGGATTGCGAGGCGGACATCCGCCCGGCGCTCCGGATCAGGTCTCGCGTACCGGAGCCCGTTGGTTTCGCCGTTAGTTTCGCAAGTGTATTGTTGGCGAAGCGCCATGCGTATCTGGCAAAGCCGCGTTCCAATGGAGCGCGGTTTTTGCGTTTTCGCATCCTCGCCTGGCGAGCGCCCATTCAAACGCCGGGCGCCCGACATGGAGCGCCCGGCGATCGCCTCTCTAATGCTTGCGCAAATCTGCTTGCGCCAGGTCGAGCGCCGTGGCGATGCGGTCGCAGGCCATGTCGATCGTCTCGCGGGTCCAGATCAGCGGCGGCGACAGGATCATCGTGTCGCCGGTGGCGCGCAGCATCATGCCCTGGACAATCGCGTGGTCGCGAACCATCACCGCCGCGCTGCCGGCCGGCAGGAAGCGCTCCTTGGTCACCTTGTCCTTGACGATCTCGATCGCTCCCATCAGCCCGAACGAGCGCACCTCGCCGACCAGATCGTGCCCACCGAGACGTTCCTGCAGCGCCCTGGCGAAGTAAGGCCCGGTGTCGTTCCTCACGCGCTCGACCAGGCCTTCGCGCTCGATGATCTCGAGGTTCTTCAGCGCCACCGCGCAGGCCACCGGATGCCCGGCATAGGTATAGCCGTGATAGAATTCGCCGCCCTTTTCGACCAGCGTCGCCGCGATACGGTCGCCGACCAGCAGCGCCGACAGCGGCTGATAGCCAGAGGTCAGCGCCTTGGCCGTGGTGATTGTGTCGGGCTCGACATCGAAGGCTTGTGCGGCGAACCACTCGCCTGTGCGGCCATATCCGGTGATGACCTCGTCCAGCATCAGCAGGACATCGTATTTGCGGCAGATGCGCTGCACCTCCGGCCAATAGCTCATCGGCGGGATCTTCACCCCGCCTGCCCCCATCACCGGCTCGCCGATGAAGGCGGCCACCTTGTCGGCGCCGGCTTCGAGGATCGCGTCCTCGACCGCTTTTGCCGCGCGCAGGCCGAAATCATGGTCGCTTTCGCCGGGCAGTGCGAGCTCATAGGCATAGGGCATCATCACATGGACGATGTTGGGCACGGCGCCGCCGAGCTGCTTGTGCATCAAATCCATGCCGCCGAGCGAGGCGCCGGCGATGGTCGAGCCGTGGTAGCCCATCTTGCGTGAGATGATGCGGTTCTTCTCGGGCCTGCCTTCCAGCACCCAATAGTGACGGACCAGGCGCAGCGCCGTGTCGTTGGCCTCCGAACCGGACGAGCCGTAGAACACCTGGTTGATGTGCCTTGGCGCGATCTCCGCCAGCTTTTTCGACAGCAGAACCGGCGTCGGCGTCGAGCATTTGAAGAAAGAGTTGTAGTAGGGCAATTCCTTCATCTGGGCGTAGGCGGCGTCGGCCAGCTCGTCGCGGCCATAGCCGACATTGACGCACCACAGCCCAGCCATGCCGTCGAGGATTTCCGTCCCTTCGGCATCATAGATGAACGGCCCGTTGGCGTGGGTGATGATGCGCGAGCCGGTCTCGCGCATCTCTTTGTGGTCGGTGAACGGATGAAGGTGATGCGCGGCATCGATCTGCTGAAGCTGCTTCAGCGAATAATTCTGGTAGGTCATGTCTGGTCTTTCCTCTTGAACCAATCCGGCAGCTTTCGCGCCGGGGCGGATTCGTCAGAGGACAGCGGGCGGCGAATAGCCGATGCGAGCGCAGAGCCGCAACAGCTCGGCGCGTAGCGTGCGCGACGACGGCGTCACCGCCACCCCAAATGCGCAACCCGATTTCGCCAGCCGAGCCATGCATGCACCTTAGGCTGCCTCTAGCCCTCAGTTCAAGCCGTGCCGGTCAAGCGACGCCGGTCAATTGGTGCCAGTCAGGGCCCGCTGCAGGAAGACGTACTTCATCGCCGCCTGTGCGGCCTGCGGCCGCCGATCGCCGCGTCCGCCATGGCCGCCCTCGGTCTCCTCAAAGAACAGCGTCTTGCCGTGGCCGGCCGCCTGCAGCCGTGCCGCCATCTTGCGGGCATGCCCGGGATGGACGCGATCGTCGGCGGTCGAGGTCGTCAGCAACACCGGCGGATAGGCTGCATCCGTGTCTACATGCTGGTAGGGCGAATAGGCGGCGAGCCAGGCTGCCTCTTCCGGCTTCGCCGGATCGCCATACTCGGCCATCCACGACGCGCCGGGCGGCAGTTCGGTGTAGCGCAGCATATCGAGCAGCGGCACGTCGATGATCACTGCACCGAACAATTCCGGGTGCTGGGTCAGCGAGACGCCGGTCAGCAAGCCACCATTCGATCCGCCCTGGATACCCAGCGTGGCGGGCGTAGCGATGCCGCGTTTGACCAGATCTTGCGCGACCGCGGCGAAATCGTCGAAGGCATTCTGGCGATTGGCCTTGAGCGCCGCCTGATGCCAGTTCGGGCCGAACTCGCCGCCGCCGCGGATGTTGGCCTGCACATAGGCATTGCCCTTCTCCAGCCACAGCCTGCCGCGCACGCCGGCATAGCCGGGCAGCAGCGGCACTTCGAAGCCGCCATAGCCGTAAAGCAATGTCGGCACGGGTCCATGCAAGTCGCGCCTCCTGACGACGAAGTACGGGATCATCGTGCCATCCTTCGAGCGCGCCTCGAACTGTTCGGAGACCAGGGACGACGCATCGAAACGCGCCGGCTGCGACTTCACCGTTGCCAGCCCCGCGGCGTTGTCGTCCGACCAGATGATCGAGCTCGGCGTCAGGAAATCGGTGAAGGAGAAGGAGACGCTGGAACCGAAATGCTCGGCATGGCTGATGCCGACATTGCCGTTTTCGGGCAACGCCACGGGCTTGAACTCCCAGCCGCTGTCGCTGCGCTCGCCGGCGATGACCTTGCCGCGCACATTGTCCATCAAATTGATGAACAGCCGGTCCTGCGTGCGGGCAATGCCGGCGATCGAGACGCGGTGCGCCGGCTCGAGCACGGTATCGAGGGGTCCGAATAGCCCGGTTTCGATCCAGCGCTCGAAATCGAGTGAATAGAGCCCGTCGGGCTTACACAGCGTGCCGTCCGGCGCAGTCCACGGGGTACGCACGCCGAAGACGAGCTGGCCCTTGAACAGCGCTGTATCGGTGACGTCGTCCGGCAACGGGATGCGCCTGTTCTCGCCGGAAGGCAGCCGCAGGAAACTGTGCGAGGCGAAGAAGTCGATGGTCCGGGCGAGGAAGACATGACGCTTGTCGCTGTCGAATTCGACGGACCCGCCGGCGGCAAGATCCTGCTTCAGCGCCTCGAAGATCGGCGTCGCCGCTGCGAGTGGCGTGCCGCGCCGCCAAAGCTTGACCACGCGCGGATAACCGGACTGGGTCTTGTCGTCCTCCTCGAAGGCGGCGGAAACGATAACCGTGTCCTCGTCCAGCCAGCTAAAGCTCGATTTCGAGGCAGGAGCGCGAAAGCCGCCATCGACGAACGATCTGCTTTCGATATCGAATTCGCGCATCTCGCTGGCATCGCCGCCATCCGGCGACAGGTTGAGCAGGCAGCGACTGAAGTCGGGGTAGAGCCGGCTGGCGCCGCTGAACACCCATTTCACCCCCTCTTTCGCCGCCAGACAGTCGAAGTCGATGATCGTCTGCCATTCCGGCTTGTCGGTCTTGTAGGAGGCGACGGTGGTGCGCCGCCAGAGGCCGAGTACGTTCGTCCGGTCCTGCCAGAAATTATAGACATAGCCGTTGATAGCGGCCCCGACGGCGATGTTATCCTCGGCTGTCATCAGGTCGAGCGCCGTCTCGAACGACGTCTGATAGGACGGATCACCCTGGAGCTCCCCGACCGTAACTGCATTTTGGTGAT
Organism: Mesorhizobium sp. M0106; assembly: GCF_040322715.1. Taxonomy (NCBI): domain Bacteria; kingdom Pseudomonadati; phylum Pseudomonadota; class Alphaproteobacteria; order Hyphomicrobiales; family Phyllobacteriaceae; genus Mesorhizobium; species Mesorhizobium sp. M0106. Next base: position 8,998 of record NZ_JAMYUA010000029.1, read on the forward strand.
GCACCCAGTCGAGCGCCTGCTTGCCCCTCCTGTCCTCAAGCCAGAGAAACGGGTCTTCGGCCGCCGAACCCGGCTGGCCCTTGGTATTCGATTTGGTCATGAGGTCTCCGGTTGAGTCGGGTGGCGACATAGCCAAGATCGATATGGAGCCGCTTACATTCAAGTCATTCGTCAGAAACGGCGGCTTTCTGGCATTCAGACCATCCGTCTTCGAATGACCGTTACAACTGCCAGCGCCAGGCAAATGGCACCGAGCGTCATTGGCAGGCCGCCGGCGCCAACAACATCCATGGCGCTGCCCGCCAGCGGCGGCACGGCGATGCCGCCGACGCCCCACATCAGCGAGAAGGCGGCGTTGCCGGCGACCAGTGCCGAGCCGGTGAACCGCTCGCCGAGTTCAATGATCGACATCGTGTAAATGCCGTAGGAAACCGCGCCCCAGATGAAGACGCACGGCCATATCAATGGCGTCTCGATGAGAACCGGCAGCAGAACGCATCCAAGCACAGTCACCGATACACAGATGAACCGCACCAGCCGCGCCGTCAGTCGTTCCGCCAGCAGGCCGAGCGGCACCTGCATAGCGATGTTGCCGGCGATCATCACCGACAGCAGCGCCGACATGCGCGCTTCGGCGATGCCGTAATGCGTTCCATAGACCGGCAGCAAGGCGAGCACCGCCTGTTCGAAACCGGCGGCCACGATCACCGCCGATAACAGCAGCCACGCCTGCGGCACGAACCCCAGCACCGAAACGCGGTGCCCGCTCTCGTCGACCTTGGGCAGCCGTGCCAGCACCGAGGCGAGGCAGGCGCCGCAAAACAGGAATGCGGCGATGCCGACGAGAAACGGCGGCCATCCCTCGGTGCCGACCGCAAGCAGGCACAGCGGCCCCGCCGCAAAGCCCGCCGAAATGATGGTCGAATAGATGCCCATGACGCGGCCACGGCGTGTCGGCGGCGCCAGTGCGATCACCCAGACTTCGCTCAGCACGTAGAGCGGGTTGGTGACGGCGCCGATCAAAAAGCGCAGCGGAAACCACAGATAGACATTTTGCGTCCAGCCGATCAGCGCCAGCACCAGCGCGGAAAGTGCCGCGCAAGTAAGCGCGGTGCGCCCTGCCCCGAAACGCCGTGCCAGCGCCGGAACCAGCGGCGACGAGACGATGAAGCCGATCGGCGTCATTGCCGCCGACAGGCCGATCATGGCCGGCGAGACGCCCTGGCGCTGCAGGATGAAGCTCAACAGCGGATAGCTCAGCCCTTGCGCGATGGCGAACACCGAGACGGTGGCGATCACGCCGGTGATCGCCGCCCATTGCACTGTCTCGCCGCTGTCCTGTTCCGCCCGGTCCATGATGCAGGACTAGCGTTTCGCTTTCATCGCGGTAAGCACCGGCAACGAAAACCGCTTGCGCCAGCCGGAAGAGATAAGAGCCTGACGATCCCTCCGGCTGCCCTTCAGGCATGTCGCTTCCCTCGTCCTAGTGGTCGCCGCCTCCGCAATGGCTGGCCGGCCGGCAGTCCATTATGCCGCCGCATTGCCGCAGCGTACGAGGACTATCATGACCGCCGCCCTTCAGCCCGCCGAACCTGCATTGGCAAACGACCGCGCCCGTCGCGGCGGCCGCGCGGGAAAGCGTGCCGGCGGATCGGCGGCGTTCGAGCAGCCGCCGTTTCGGCAGTTGAAGAACCCGCTGGCGCCGACCCGGCTGGTTTCCGACGACGAGCTGGAATCTATCCACCTCGCCTCTCTGCGCGTGCTGCGGGAAATCGGCGTCGACGTGCTGCATGACGAAGCCCGGCGCATCATGAAGGCGCATGGCGCCGATGTCCGCGAAGGCAGCGAGCGGGTGCGCTTCGACAGTGACATGATCCTGGAACTGGTTGCGCACTGCCCGCCGGAATTCACCATCCACGCCCGCAACCCGGCGCACAATGTGCGCTTCGGCGGCGACAATCTGATCATCTCGATGATGGCGTCGGCGCCCAATTGCTCCGACGTCGACCGCGGCCGCCGGCCGGGCAACCAGCAGGACTACCGCAACTTCCTCAAGCTTGCGCAGATGCACAACATATTGAACTGCACGGGCGGCTATCCGGTCGAGCCGATCGACATCCATCCGTCCGTCCGCCACCTTGAATGCATCCGTGACCTCGCCACGCTGACCGACAAGATGTTCCACATCTATTCGCTCGGCAAGGAGCGCAACGTCGACGGCATCGAGATCACCAGGATCGCACGTGGCATCAGCCATGAGCAGTTGCTTGCAGAGCCGTCGGTATTCACCATCATCAACACCAATTCGCCGCTCAAGCTCGACGTGCCGATGATGGAAGGCATCATCCAGATGTCGAGCAAGGGCCAGGTGGTCATCGTGACGCCGTTCACCCTGTCCGGCGCCATGGCGCCGGTGACGATTGCCGGCGCGCTGGTGCAACAGAATGCCGAGGCGCTGTCCGGCATCGCCTTCGCGCAGATGGTGCGCAAGGGCGCGCCTGTCGGCTACGGCGGCTTCACCTCGAATGTCGACATGAAGTCCGGCGCGCCGGCCTTCGGCACGCCGGAATATATGAAGGCGCAGCTGGTCGGCGGGCAGCTCGCCCGCCGCTACAGCATCCCCTACCGCACCTCCAACACCTGCGCCGCCAACACGGTCGACGCGCAGGCCGCCTATGAAAGCGTGTTCTCACTGTGGGGCGCCATCCAGGGCGGCGGCAATCTGATGATGCATGCCGCCGGCTGGCTCGAAGGCGGCCTGCGTTGCTCCTATGAGAAGACCATCCTCGATATAGACCTGTTGCAGATGGTCGCCGAGTTCCTGACGCCGCTCGATCTTTCCGAAGAAGCACTCGGTTTCGAAGCCATACAGTCCGTCGGCCCCGGCGGCCATTTCTTCGGCACCCAGCACACGCAGGACCGCTACAAGACCGCGTTTTACGCGCCAATCATTTCCGACTGGCGCAATTTCGAGAGTTGGGTTGAGGCCGGATCGCCGACGGCGCTCGAAAAAGCCAATCGCGTGTGGAAGGAACGGCTGGCGTCCTATGAAGAGCCTAATATGGACCCGGCAATCCGCGAGGAGCTCAACGCTTTCGTCGACAAGCGCCGGGCCGAAGGCGGCGCGCCGACCGATTTCTGATCATCTGATGAGTAGTCGACCCCCACTCCGTCTTGATGGCCGGCTGGCCGGAAACATCGCTGTATCCGATCTCCGCTTTGTTTTCGCGCCCCGCTCACTCGATTCAATCTCTTCAAAAACGGATCTATCTTCATGAAATCTCATGCAAAAGCGGTTGTCATCGGCGGCGGGGTCGTTGGCTGCTCGGTGCTCTATCATCTGGCCAAGGCTGGCTGGACCGACATCATGCTGATCGAGCGTTCGGAACTCACTTCCGGCTCGTCCTGGCATGCGGCGGGCGGCTTCCATACGCTGAACGGCGATCCCAACGTCGCCAAGCTGCAGGCCTATACAGTGCAGCTCTACAAAGAGATCGAGGAGATTTCCGGCCAATCCTGCTCGCTGCACCTGACCGGCGGCGTGATGATGGCCGACACGCCCGAGCGCATGGACTTCTTGCGGCTCGCCCATGCCAAGGGCCGCTATCTCGGTATGGACACCGAACTGATCACGCCGTCCGAAGCCAAGGCGATGTTCCCGCTGATGGACGAGACGAATTTCGTCGGCGCCATGTGGGATCCAGTCGAGGGCCATCTCGACCCTTCCGGCACCACCCATGCCTATGCCAAGGCCGCCAGGAAGCTAGGCGCCGAGATCGTACTGCGCAACCGCGTCGTCGAACTGACGCAGGAGGTCGACGGCACCTGGAATGTCGTCACTGAGCAAGGCACAGTCAAAGCCGAGCATGTGGTCAACTGCGGCGGCCTGTGGGCGCGCGAGATCGGTCGCATGGTCGGCGTCGAACTGCCGGTGCTGGCCATGGAGCACATGTATCTCCTGACCGAGCCGATGCCGGAGGTCGAGGAATTCAACAAGTCGACCGGCCGCGAGATGATTGGCGTGCTCGATTTCAAGGGCGAGATCTATACCCGCCAGGAACGCAACGGCATCCTGCTCGGCACCTATGAAAAGGCCTGCAAGCCGTGGTCGCCGGTCAACACGCCCTGGGATTTCGGCCACGAGCTGCTGCAGCCCGACATCGACCGCATCGCGCCGTCGCTCGAGATCGGCTTCAAGCATTTCCCCGGCATCGAAAAGGCCGGCATCAAGCAGATCATCAACGGCCCCTTCACCTTCGCGCTGGACGGCAACCCGCTGGTCGGCCCGGTGCAGGGGCTGACCAATTTCTGGTGCGCCTGCGCCGTCATGGCCGGCTTCAGCCAGGGCGGCGGCGTCGGTCTGGCGCTGTCGAACTGGATGGTCCATGGCGACCCCGGCTTCGACGTCTGGGGCATGGACGTTGCGCGCTTCGGCGAATGGGCAACGCTGCGGTATACCAACGCAAAGGTCCGCGAAAATTATTCGCGCCGTTTCTCCATCCGCTTTCCCAACGAGGAATTACCTGCGGCAAGACCAGCGCAGACGACCCCGCTTTACGACACCATGCTCGCCAACAACGCCGTCATGGGCGACAGCTGGGGTCTCGAAACCCCGCTCTGGTTCGCGCCGAGAGGCTCGGAGCCGAAGGACGTTGTGTCCTTCCACCGCTCCAATGATTTCGGCCCGATCGGCGAGGAAGTGCGCGCCACCCGCGAGAAGGTCGGCGTCACGGAGATCGCCAACTTCGCCAAATACGAAGTCTCCGGACCAGGGGCCGAGGACTTCCTCAACCGTCTGATGACCAATCGCATGCCGAAGACCGGCCGCATCGTGCTGACGCCCATGCTGAACGAGTTCGGCCGGCTGATCGGGGACTTCACCATCGCCAAGGCGAGCCCAAGGGGTGGGGAAGAACGCTTCATGATATGGGGTTCTTCGGCAGCGCAAAAATACCACATGCGCTGGTTCGAGAAGCATCTGCCGAAGGACGGAAGCATCCGCATCCACCGCTTCGACCAGACGCTGGTCGGTCTCTCCATCGCCGGGCCGAAATCCCGCGACCTGCTGCAGAAACTGGTCGATGTCGACATCTCGACCAAGGCCTTCCGCTTCATGGATTTCCGCGAAATGGCGGTCGGCGGCGCGCCCTGCATGGTCAATCGCATCACCTACACCGGCGACCTCGGCTATGAGATCTGGATGGCGCCTGCCTACCAGCGCCTGGTCTACAAGGCGATCAAGGAGGCTGGCGAAGAGTTTGGCCTTGTCGATTTCGGCATGCGGGCTTTGCTCTCGATGCGGCTTGAGAAGAACTTCCCGACCTGGTTCCGCGAGTTACGTCCGATCTACGGACCGTTCGAAGGCTCGATGGACCGCTTCATCAAGCTAGAGAAGAACGACTTCATCGGCCGGGAAGCAGCGGCCAAGGAACGGGCAGAAGGGCCGAAACTGCGCCGTGTCTCCTTCATCGTCGATGCCGCGGATGCAGACGTCATGGGCGACGAGCCGATCTGGGCCAAGGTCGGCGGCAAGGATTACGGCACCGTGGAAAAGCCGCATGGCTATGGCGCGCCGCGCTTCGACGCGGGCGGCAAGGAAGTGCGCGGCTCGAACGCCGCCGAAGGCGCGTCTGCCGTGCGCGGCATCGTCGACGGCGACTGGCGCGTGGTCGGCTGGGTCACCTCCGGCGGCTATGCGCATTATGTCGAGAAGTCGATGGCGCAAGGCTATGTACCGGTAGCGCTTGCCGAGAACGAGAGCGCCGGCCTGTTCGAGATCGAAATCCTCGGGCACCGGCGTCCCGCACGCATCAATGTCGAACCGCCCTTCGACCCGAGCGGCGAAAAGATGAGGACGTAGGCGCAGCCAGCCGGTCGCATTGTGCGGAGCATACTCTTCATGCTAGCGCAGCCGGCAACACTCTGCTGGCAAATGCGATGAGATTTCATTGAAGTACAATCTGAGATGGGCCGAGTGGCTGGCCGAGGGACGGATCGGCCCCTTCCCGGCGGCGATCGTCATGGTCGCGGCTTACTTTGCCTTGCAGACCATCATACTGTCCCTGTTGAGCTCTTGGGCGGGAACCGGCGTCGGCATCGATGATGCGGAGCAGCTGATCTATGTTCCGTATCTCTGGGCTGGATATGGCGGCTCGCAACCACCCCTGTACACCTGGATCAACTGGCTGGCCGCGCATGTTTTCGGCACCAGTATCTTCACGCTGAAGCTCGTCAAATACTCCGTGCTGTTCCTTGCCGCCTGCAGCGTGTTCGCCGCCATGCGGCGGTTCGGCTACACCAAAGCGACAGCGGCGGCGGCCATGTTCGGCCTGTTTACGATCCCGCAGATCGTCTGGGAATCGCAGCGCGCCTTGTCGCATTCCGTCGCCGTCGTCGGCTTCTGCTCGCTGCTCCTGCTCACGATGGCCAATCTTCTCGAGCGGCGAAGCATGATCGCCTATGCGGCGTTTGGCCTGGCCGCCGCGGCGGCAATTCTTGCCAAATATAATGATGTCTTCCTCGTGGTGGCCCTTGTTGCGGCCGTGCTGTCGCTGCGCGAATGGCGCAGTGCGATTCTCGATCCGAAGTTCGCCATCAGCATAGCGGTCGCGATATTGGTGCTGGCGCCAACCACCTATTGGAGCCTCATGCATCCCGCCGATTTATTGTCGAGAGGCGAGAAGTTCGGAATAGACGCGCAACGAGGGCGCATGGCGGCGGCCTTTGTCGGTGCCGGCAAGTTTATCATGGGCACCTTCAATTTCGCGGTCTTGCCGGTGCTCGTTTCCGCCCTCACTTTCTGGCTGGCGAAGTTCCGTTTCTCCGAGCGGCACCCGAAAGGTCCGGCAAGGGAAATTCTGTTGCGGCGTACCTTGGCGCTCGGCTTGGCCATGCTGGCAATACTTGTACTTGCCACCGGCGTGACGGTGGTCAAGGACCGCTGGCTGCTGCCGGTCCTGTTCATCTTGCCGCTGGCCATCGTCGCCACTATGGAACGGCTGGCGCCGCGCGGCAGGAATGCGCAGCTCATGGTGATCGCGGCTGGAGCGATCATCGCCGTGCTGCTCGCGCCCGCCACCTGGTACGTCCAGATAAACGGGACCAGTGGCCTCTCGCGGATGATCCGCGTGGATTACCCCGCCCTCTATCGCCAACTGACTGCGGACGGACCGGTCAAAACCGCAATATCTGATGGTGCATGGGTCGGAAACCTGCGGCTGGTCGACGAAAAACTGGTCGCACTTGACCAGGAAGTGCCTAATTTCGAAATGCTGATGCAGGAGCCGGCCGTACTCGTCTGGCTTGACCGCGACGATCCGCGGCCGGTCATTTTGGAGCAGCTCAAAGCGGCCGGCTATGAGCCGGACGGCCAACCACGGCAAATGATGGTTCCGCTGTTGCGCGGCACCGGCAAGTCCGCCCGGGCCGGCGCCTATGTAAGATTGAAGAGAATGGCGGTGGGAGAAGCCACGGCGCCCAAGGAAGGCGCTAGCGGAGGAGCCGAGGGTGGACAGGAACCCGACTGACCGGCCCCGTCATCACCGCAAGATCATGCCGTTCGAGCCCGACGGCTCGAATGATGTGCTGCGCAAAAAATCGCAGCTGAAGGCCGCTGAACTCAACCAGCATGCACTGGGCTATGGAGCGCTGGCGGAAGCCGAATGGCAGGCGGCGGGCATTGCTGCTCCTGACCTGCCCGCCATGCGCCGATACCGGCTCGAGCGCATCCGCGCCGAGCTGAAGCGCCGCGACTATGCGGGAGCCCTGCTCTACGATCCGGTCAATATCCGCTATGCCACCGACGCAACCAACATGCAGCTCTGGGTCGCACACAATCGGACCAGGCATTGTTTCGTTGCCACCGATGGCCCGGTGGTGCTGTTCGACTATTTCTCCTGCGAGCACCTTTCCGATCATTCCGGCGTCGTCGACGAGGTGCGGCCGGCGGTGTCGTGGGCTTATCTGTACAGCGGCGAGCTGACCAGTCAAAAAGTCCGCCGCTGGGCAGCCGGCATCGCCGACCTGGTATTGGAACATGGCGGCGGCAATCGCCGCATCGCAGTCGACCACATCAATCCCGAGGGCATCGAAGAGCTCGCCCGCCTCGGCATCTCGACCGGCAATGGCGAGGCGGTGATGGAAAATGCGCGGCTGATCAAATCGCCCGACGAAATCCTTGCCGTGCGCCGGGCGATCGCCGCTTGCGAGGCGGCAATGGGCGAGATGGAGAAGGCGCTGAGGCCTGGCATCTCCGAGAACGAATTGTGGGCCGAACTCCATCGCGGCAACATCGCGCGCGGCGGCGAATGGATCGAAACCCGGCTCCTGTCGTCGGGCCCGCGCACCAATCCATGGTTCCAGGAGTGTTCGTCGCGGACGATCGAGGCCGGCGAGCTCGTCGCTTTCGACACCGACCTGATCGGTCCTTACGGCTTCTGCGCCGACCTTTCGCGCACCTGGCTTTGCGGTGATGCGCCGCCGTCGCAGGAGCAGCGCGACCTGTTCCGCATCGCCGCCGACCAGATCGCCCACAACACCGAGCTGATGCGGCCGGGCATATCGTTCCGCGACCTCGTCGAGGGCTCGTCAGTGCCACCGGGAGACTGCTTCCCGGCCCGTTACGGGGTGCTCTATCACGGCGTCGGCCTTGCCGACGAATACCCGACTTTGCCGCATGCTAGCGACTGGACCGACGACACACCGGACGGAGTGCTCGAACCTGGCATGGTGCTGTGCGTCGAGAGCTATATCGGTCGGCTTGGCGGCTACGAAGGCGTCAAGATCGAAGAACAGATCCTGATCACTGAAACCGGCAACGAGAAGCTTTCGACCTACCCGCTCGACAATCGGCTGCTTGGCGGCTGAGCGACGCTAATGCATGTCGCGCAAAAGTATGCAGCGGCTTTGCGATAACGACATGCATAAAACAAGAATCTAAAGCGCGTCGCATGAGGCCGACCGAACGCGACGCGCTTTATGCGAGCGCGGCGATCGCCTCGCGCATCGCAGCGACGATCGTTTCCGGCGTTGTCCTGGCCGTGATGAACGGCAAGCCTTTGCGCCGCCTTGTCCAGCCGACGACCGTCACCTTCTGCGCCGCCGGCTCGAAACTCTGCGCCAGCGCCCAGCTCTCGCAATCGATCGCCGCGACGTCCGCCCTGCCCTCGGCAACGGCAACGATCGAAGCACGGTGCCCACAGCTTTCGCTCAGCGCGGAAAAGATATCCAAACTCTCGCCCAATGTTTGCAGGTCGCGGGCTGGCGCGATGATGCCCGACATGGAATCGAGGCTGTTGAAGGTAAAGCGCTTGCCGCGCAGCTGATCGAGCGGAATGACGGCACCGCCGTCGGCCGGCGCCCTTGCCGGCGGTGCCTCGCCCGCTCTCATGACGATGGCGCTCGAATAGAGTTCGCCCTGTCCACCCTCGAAGGCGTCGTAACGCGGCTGGCCGATGAGCTGGACACGCTGCGACAGGCCGAGTTCCATCGGTCCCCAGCAGGTTTGCGCAAAGAGCAGCGCCGGATGCAGCCAGAGCTGGTGAAAATCCAGTTCGTCCGGCGGCAATGTCGCCGGATCGGGCGCGATGGGTTTTCCCTGATCGTCGCGAATACCGCCAGGCACGGGGGGCAAATCGCCGGTGCGGCGGATGATCGTCTCCGGCGCATCGATGCCTTTTTGTCTGAAAGCATCGCGCAGCCGCGCCCATTGCGCGTCGACATCGTCCCGCGCTTCCGGCCAGTCGTACATCGGCAAAGCCGCAATGAATTCGCTCATGCCGGGATTTGACCGTTATGCGGGGAAATTGACAAGGTCAGGAAAGCGTCGTCCGCGCGGCACCGCCTGCAACAACGCAAGAATCATTCTTTCGGCGGCTCGGCGGGTACCGGTGCGCTGCCAAGCCCATTGAGGCTGCGTGCCCTGACGCGCGGCTTGAATGCGCGTCCTGGTTCCGGCATGCGCCGCAGCACGGGATGGACGACCGGCTCCTTCGCCTTGAAGGCATAGGCCTTGAGCAGCGCGAAATAGTTCGGGTAGGCATAGCCATTGTTCATCCGCAGCCATTCGTCACGGCGGTCGCGAAACACCTTCGGCAGCCTGTACCAGGCCACCGTCGGGCTCTTGTGATGGACGAAATGCAGATTGTTGTTGAGGAACAGGAAGGACAGCGGCGAGCGCTCGACGATGATCGTGCGGCCTTCCGGATGTTCAGACCATTGGTGCTCGGCGTAGGTGCGGATCGAAATCAGCGACTGCCCAAGCCAAACCGGCACCAGAACGTAAAGCCACAACGGCATGCCGAAGCCGAACTGCACGACAGGCAGCACCACGACGAGGCCGATCGCATGCAGCAGCCATGCCTTGCGGATGGAATTGTCGCCCGCGGCAACTTGCCTGGCGTCGTCGATGAAAAAGCCGATGCAGGAAAGCCACGGGCCTAGCACCAAACGCCCGATCATCGTGTTGTTGACCTTCAGCAGGAATTTCATCGCCGACGGCAGCTCCTCGTGCTGCCAGAGAGCCTTGTAATAGCTTTCGGGATCATCGAGCGGATCGGTCAGGCGCTCGTCTGCATGGTGGCGCAGATGAATGGTCTTGAATCGGCGAAACGGCCAGATAAGGCCAATCGGCAGGAACACAAAGGCTTCGTTGAGCCGCGCATTCCGGGTTGGGTGGCCGTGCAGGACCTCGTGCATCAGCGAGGATTGCAGCGCCGCAATCAGGGTCAGAAAGGCGAGTGCCAGCAGCGGGTAAGAGGGCCAGAGCAGGAAGCCGGTAGCGAGCCAGCCGCCGTAGCAGAGAAGTGCGAGAAATGCTGTCGGCCATTCGATGGCCGTTGCGCCGTGTCGCCTGTTGCCCATGCTCGTCATGCTATCGACCACTGCCTTCCAGTCGCCGGAACCCGTTTGATTCCTGACAGCATTGTGTCAGGAGCGTTGCATCGCTGCAACGCGATAAAGCGCACAAACTGTTGCGATTGCGCATTTTCAGCTGCAGATGTTATCTATTGTAAACAAGCTCGTAGATTCATTTGCGCTCTAAACGCCATGTAGACCGCTTCGGCGCAAAATTTTGCTCACGTCAGGGAGAGTAGAGATTTGGACAAGCGCGACCTGTCGACGATCTTTCGCGAGCGCCTGAAAATGCTCTTGACAAGGTCCGATTTGAACCAGTCGGCCTTCGCCGCCGCGGTTGGCATCGACCGTTCGGCACTGTCGCAGCTGCTCTCCGGCGCGTCGATCCGCCTTCCCCGCGCCGAAACGCTGCTCAACATCGCCGCCGAATTCAAAGTCTCGCTCGACTGGCTGCTCGGCCTCAGCCACGATGAGGGCGTCACCGGTGAAATCCGCGAGAGCCTTGAGATCGAGGAGGCGCCGGACGGCTTCGACCGCACGCTGCTGGCTCGCTGGCATGCCGAGGCGGCGGGAACGAAAATCCGCTACGTGCCGGCCGGCATTCCCGATCTTCTGCGCACCGAGGCGCTTGTCGACTACGAAGCCGTCATCGCCAACAAGAGCCGCGAGGCACAGGCCGGCGAAACGCAGTACCGCATCGACTACAACCGACGGCCCGAAACCGACATGGAAGTCTGTATGCCGCGCCACACGCTGGAGATCTTCGCGCGCGGGCTGGGCGTGTGGGACCGCTTTCCGGAGGCCGACCGCCACCAGCAGCTCCTGCACATGGCGACGCTGCTCGACGACCTCTATCCCACCTTCCGCCTGTTTCTCTATGACGGGCGGATGCGCTATTCGATCCCCTACACCATCTTCGGGCCCTATCGCGCCGCCATTTACGTCGGCGACATGTATCTGGTGCTGAACGCCACGCAGCCGATCCGCATCCTGACCAGCCATTTCGACAATCTGATCCGTGCCGCGGACGTCAACGCGCATGAAGCGGCCAGCTTCACACGAAAGCTGGCGGAGATGCGATTTTGACCGGTTGCTCTACGTGCCGACATTGACGGCACATAAAGAATTCTTTATATCCTTATCTCAGTTATTCTTCCGGGAAGGCGTATTTCACATGACCAATCCGATCGACGCTCTGCTTGCCGAAAAGGGCGTCCTGCTCGCCGATGGCGCCACCGGCACCAATCTGTTCGCCATGGGCCTTGAGGCCGGAGAGGCTCCCGAGCTCTTGAACGAGACCGCGCCCGACACCATCACCAGCCTGCACCAGAACTTTGTCGATGCCGGCGCCGACATTATCCTGACCAACTCTTTTGGCGGCACCCGCCATCGGCTCAAGCTGCACCACGCGCAGGACCGCGTCTATGCGCTGAACAAGCGCGCGGCCGAGATCGCAAGCGCCGTCGCCGGCAACGCTGGCCGCAAGGTGATCGTGGCCGGCTCCGTCGGCCCGACCGGCGAGCTGCTGGTGCCGCTCGGCGCCATGACCTATGACGAGGCGGTCGAAGCCTTTGCCGAGCAGATTGAAGGGCTGAAGGCCGGCGGCGCCGAAGTCGCCTGGATCGAAACCATGTCGGCGCCTGACGAAATCCGCGCCGCCGCCGAAGCCGCCATCCGCGTCGGCCTGCCCTATACCTATACCGGCTCCTTCGACACCGCCGGCCGCACCATGATGGGACTGCTGCCGAAGGACATCCACGCCGTCGTCGATGGCCTGTCGCAGACACCGCTCGGTGTCGGCGCCAATTGCGGTGTCGGCGCCTCCGACATTCTCGCGTCGCTGCTCGACATGACCGAGGCGAAGCCGGAAGCAACGGTGATCGTCAAGGGCAATTGCGGCATTCCCGAATTTCGCGGCGCCGAGATCTACTATTCCGGCACACCCGAGCTGATGGCCGACTATGTGCGCCTCGCCGTCGATGCCGGCGCCAAAATCGTCGGCGGCTGCTGCGGCACCTCGTTCCAGCACCTCGCCGCCATGCGTAAGGCGCTCGATGCGCACACCAAGTCAGATCGCCCGACCGTCGAGCAGATCGTCGAACGCATTGGCCCGATGCGCAACAAACAGGCTACGGTCAACGTCGCCGAGACCAGCGAAGCCCGCCGCGAGCGGCGCCGCGGACGCGCTTGAAATCCATGATTGGTTAGGCTGGACATCTTCAAAGCAGTAGTTAAGTTCTCGTTGTTAACTGAATACAGCGGGCTTTGGGGAACTGCGGCTTTGGAAAAGGATCTCGACGCTGAGTTTGGAGAACTTAGGGAGCCTGAGAGAATAATGAGTTGGGAAAAAGAGCGAAGCCCTAACTCTCTTTGTACTGTGGACGTCGGATTGCTGGCGGCGTTGTCGTCGCTAAGAGATTGCGCCCAATCACCACTTCTGAAATCTGCCGCACAGACTCAAAATTATCTGTGGGTCATGGACGCAAATGGTGACATTAAAATTGCTGTCGAGGAGATCGCAGTTTTGGACGGCAAACCGGACATACGCGGCTATCCCCGGCGCCGAGGATACAAACATCCATCCGAAGATCAAAAACTTGGACATCCGACCTTATTAGATGGAGGCAAGGCCCGGATTGCCGGAGAGTTGGCGCTGGATTTGCATGACGATAAGCTGCTCTGGATTCTAAATGCCAATTCCGGACGATATTGCAAACAAAAACCGCCATCCAAGAGCCAAGTGGATGCGGCTGCCTATTTGATTCAAGGTATGGGATTGGACATTGAGATCGACTATCTTTGAGAGGTAGAGTCTGCTGTCGCCACACTCTGTGAGATTACGAACAACGCTATGGTCAAAAGCACGCCACTAGAGGACGATTTACTATCTCGGTTAGGAACTTTCCGACCTAGCGACAGAGAACGATTTAAGCGAGCATTCCAATCGCCTATTGAAGAGCGTGACGCACACAGAGCGATTGTACGCTTCGTCGAAGGTTGGGAAGACGGGCGTTGGGTCGAAAGCTATTCGATCGAAAGAATTGGGAAATGGCTCGCAGTAAATGCGCCGGAGAAACTGATTAGGGATTTGTCCAAATGGACAAATCTGAGACAAACATTAGCTCGCGGCGCACTAAAAAGGGGCTTCGCTACAGGGAAGCATCTTTCTATCGATGAGCGCCTTCTTATTTCATAGGCTATATTGCTCCTCACCAGGTCTACATGCGATGAGCAACGCGACGCGTGATCCCGAAAATCGATTCCTGTAAAGAATCTTCCGCCAAATCAACGCGCAGCATCTCCAAAATGGACGCGCGCTGCAACAAAAAAAGGCCGGCAAGGTTTCCCTTGCCGCCTGCCTCACCCGCCCGTAGGCCGGCTCCCCCTATCAGAACGATCCCATCTGAAAGAAACCGGCTGTCATTGCCACTACCGGTTACCGCCGAGCGCCGAGGCAAGGCGCACAAGCGAGAGGAACTCGGACCGGTATCCAAACGGGTCGGCTCCTCTGGCGGCGGTGGCAATCTCCATGATCTTGTCGTAGCCGAACTTCGCGGTCGCATCCTCGTCGCGCAGCTTCTGGCCGAAGGCAGCAACGGCAACGGAGAAACGCTGGTCGGTGCTGGCCTGGTCGAACGACGCCACCTCGTTGGCTGACGTTACCGGCGTGGTGATCAGCTTCGAGGTGTCCTCGTTCGGCAGCTTGTAGCGGATCTTGACGAAAGCATATTCGTCGGCATTGGCGACACCGCCATTGTTCACCGAGGCCTGGCCGTAGCGCAGTTGATCGATCTGTTCGCCGCCGCTGCCCTTAGGCGTGATCTCGTAGATCGCGGTGACTGAATGACCTGAGCCGATCTCGCCGGCATCGACCCGGTCATTGTTGAAATCCTCTCGGTTCAAGGCGCGGGTTTCGTAGCCAATCAGCCGGTACTCCGAGACCTTGTTCGGGTTGAACTCGACCTGGATCTTCACGTCCTTGGCGATGGTGAACAGTGTCGAGGAGGCATCCTCGACCAGCACCTTCTCGGCCTCCGCCAACGTATCGATGTAGGCAGCAGTGCCATTGCCGTTCTGGGCGATGGTCTGCATCATCTGGTCGTTCAGATTGTCGCGGCCGAAGCCGAACACCGACAGGAATACGCCTGTCTTGCGCTCCTTTTCGATCAGCCGCTTCAGGTCGTCGTCGTCGGTCTGGCCGACATTGAAGTCGCCATCGGTGGCGAGCATCACCCGATTGATGCCGTCCTTGACGAAGGATTTCTGCGCCAGCCTGTAGGCTTCCTTGATGCCGGCCTCGCCTGCCGTCGAGCCGCCGGATGTCAGATTGTCGATGGCAGCGAGGATCTTGTCCTTTTCCGAAGCCTTGGTGGGCTCCAGCACCGTACCGGCATCGCCCGCATAGGTGACGATCGAGACGGTGTCGTCAGGTCTCAGCTTGTTGACCAGCAGCCGGAAGGCCGACTGCAGGAGCGGCAGCTTGTCCTGCTCGTTCATCGAGCCCGACACATCGATCAGGAAGACCAGATTGGCCCTGGGCTGCTCGGCCGGCTTCACGTCGAAACCCTTGATGGCGACATGCATCAGCCTGGTGTGCTCGTTCCACGGCGTCGGCATGACGCTGACGGTCGAGTTGAACGGCGTCGAGGCGGAGTCCGGGCCTTTCCAGTCATAGGGGAAGTAGTTGACCATCTCCTCGACGCGAACCGTGTCGGCCTGCGGGATAAAGCCTTCCTTCAGCGAGCGCCGGACGAAGGAATAGGAAGCGGTGTCGACATCGATCGAGAAGGTCGAGACCGGGTCTTCAAGTGCGGCATGCACCGGGTTGGTCTTGAAATTCTCCACGCGGTCGCGGTTTTCCTCTTGCGGCAGCATCTGGTCGGCCGGCGCAGCGGCGGGCTGCTGTGCCATCAGCTTGGGCTCGGCAACCGTGCCAGGCATGCGTCCGACCCGCGCGCCGCCATCGACTGCCGGAGCCGCGGAGCTTGCACCCCCATCCACCGCGAACTCGCCGCTCTGCGCCGGTTCAGGTGCATTGCGGCTGAGCACATCCTGCTGCGTCAGCCCGCCGACTGCGGTCGATTCCGCCTTCGGCGGCGATGTCGGCGCCACAAGCGCCTCGCCGGTGTCGCGGCTTTCACTGTCGGCGTCCGCCTTCTTCTGCTTGTCCGCTTCGGCAACGACCGGCGGTTTGACGGTCGCCGGTTTGTCAGCCAGCGTTTCGGTGATCTTATCCCCGCCGAATTCGGGCCCGCCGAATTTGGATTCCCCCAGCATATAAATGGTAGCGTATCCGGCGATCGGCAGGGCAACGAGCCCGGCAATGGCCGGCGTGGCGAAGAGTTTCTTTTGCATGATTTCGCTCCAGAGCCTTTGTGCTCGCTCTGTGAGACGAAGCCCGCTCACCGATCCTTGGGCGCCCGGCAAAGTTTTTTCTTCCATGTCATAGGCGCGCAGCGCGGCCTGGAGGGCACGCGCCTTTGCGTCCGCGTCGGGCGCCGGTGCTGCGATGTCGCGCAGTCTGTTCAGTTCGTTGTCGTCGACCATGGTCACACTTCCCCGGCTGAACGCATCAGCGTCTTCAGCCGTTTCTTCGCCTCATGGATGTGCCAGGAAACCGTTGTCTCCGAGATCGCCATCGCCTCGGCGGCGGCGGCGTGGCTCAGCCCTTCGCCATAAACCAGCAGCACCGCATCGCGCTGCTTGTCCGGCAGCTTGCGCACCGCTGCCCAGAGCGCCTCGGCCGGGTCTTCCGGCTCGGCCGAGATTTCCCCCGAAATCAGCGCATAGGCGCCATAGGCCTCGGTCTTGACCGTCTCGCGGGCGGTCTTGCGCATCATGTCGCGCGCCGCATTCAGCGTCATGGTGTAGAGCCACGTCGTGAAGGCACCGCTGCCGTGATAGTCGCGGATCGCCCGCCCGAGCCGGACGCAGACTTCCTGGGCGATGTCCTCGGCGTCGGCCTTTTTGCCGCACCAACGATAGGCGGCGCGATAGACGAAACCATAGTGCCTTTCGAGCAACTTGCCGAAAGCACCCCGGTCTCCGCCCTTCGCCCGTCCGATCAGTTCGGCGTCGGAGGCTTCGCTTTCGTCCAGCATCATCGCCATCATTTGCCTGTTGGACGAAGGCTAATGGCGGTTCCTTGGGGCGATGGAAAGAATTTTTTGGCGGGCGGTCACGTCGTAATGGTTGGCGTGCCTTGGCCGAGCGTCTCCGCAAACAGCATCGTCAGCCGCTTCCAGTGGCGTTCGGCGCCGGCTGCATCGAAGGCACTATGGTCCGGCATGCACCAGCCATGCGCCATGCCGGCATAGTTCTCTATGACATGATCGACCTCGGCGGCGCGCAGTGTTTCGGCCAGCCGCGCCGATTGCTCCGGCGGAAAGCTGCGGTCGACACCGGCAGTGCCGATATAGACCCTTGCCTTGATTGACGCTGCCTTCCGGTGCGGACTGTCGGCTGCGTCACCAGCCAGATTGCCGCCGTGAAAACTGAACGCGGCGGCGATGCGGTCGGGATAGCTGGCCGCCGCGTTCAGCGCCCGCGCTCCGCCCATGCAGTAGCCGACAATGCCAACCGGCCCGGCCAGGCCTTGCGCAACAAGTGCATCGAGGAAAGCGCCGCTGTCGCGGATCGTCATCTCCTGGGTCGTGCCGTCCAGGAGATCTGTGATGGCGGCCTTGCTCCTCTCGTCGCCGAACGCAGTCTTGGGATCGAACGGACCGTAGGGCGCATTGCGGTAAAAAAGGTCCGGCACAAGCACCGCATAGCCCTCGCTCGTAAGCCGCTCCGCCATCTGATCAAGCGCCGGTCGCGGACCGAAAACGTCCATGTAGAGGATGATCGCTGCCTTGGCTGGGGCCGCCGAACGGAACAGCCGGGCCTTGGCAATGCCGTCGCTTGTCTTGATCTGCATCGCTTGCGTGGCCATCATCCGCTCCGTTGATCTGACGTGCGATAGATACCCGCGGTGGCCGTCGCGGCAAGCTGTAATGAGGCGATCTGCTTCAAGATTTCGTGCGGCATTCGGCGACGCTACAGACGCGCGAATGCTGCCATGTGAAAGGCCTGAACCTCGGCCGGATAGCGATAATCGGTACCGTAAGGACAGGCGTTGCGTTCGAGGCAGCCGCCGGTCCGGCAGGGCGCGCCGTTTTGCCCGCGCACATGCGCCAGACAGGTTTCATGTGCAAAACCGTCCGCAGAATAAGCCTCTACCGGACAGGATTTCAGGCAAGGTTTTTCCAGACATGTATCGCAAAGGTGAATCACGTCGCGGGGTTCTTGGAGCGCAATTTCGTCTTCGAACAGCAGCGCGCCGCGATAGGCATGCCAGAGCCCATATTGCGGATGCATGAGAATGCCGAGCGGCGACGGCCGCAAGCCCTCCGCCCGCATCGCCCATCGCTGGAACGGCAGATACGGTCTGTCGGACGGTGACACGGCGCGCGCCCCGAATTTTCCGGCCACCGCGCCGATCACTTCGCGCGACCATCTGTCGAGCGGATCGTCGATCGGCTGTGACTGTTTCTCCAGCCAGCGCAGGAAGTGCGGCCAAGGTGCGGCACCCGCCTGCCCCACCAGCAGGACGGATCTGGCGGCCGCGCCGGAGAGACCGGAAGGTGTTTCTTCACCACCTGCAAAATTGAAGCCGCCGCGAAGCATGAGGCCGGAGGCGGAAAGCGCTGCCGCGATGGTTTCGACCATGCTGCGCTCAAGGAACTCTGTCACCCTTCGATCCTTGAAAACGGGATTACTCCCCTTTTCTCAAGCGTCTCACGCAAATTATCGGCGTAGCGATGAGCAAACGCCTCTACTTCACCTTTGGGCCGGGCAAAATAGCGGTCATAAAGTGTTGAGTAGTCCTTACCTTGGGCGAACGGCGCTTCCACTTTTCCAAGCCAATCAACCCAGTGGCCGATCTCATGCAGAAGCGTGCGATAGAGCTGCGTGGCTCGCACGGAATCGAGTGAGGTGGAAACGAGATGCTTCTTTCCAACCCGGCTGATTTTGTGACCGTCCAAACGAAGTCTGTCCAACTCTGCCGCATCCTCAGGGTCCAGCGATGTGGACCATTCGATGGTGTCGCCAACGTTACAGGCTTCCAAAAATAAGGACGGACCACTTTTTTCGATGGAGGATCCGCGGAAACCAAGATCGGCATAATAAAACATCCGCCCCCACGCCGGTCTGAGTACGCGCGCTTTTCGCGTCGGTTGGCGCAAGACAAATGTTTCCAGCCCGGCCCAGTCAGCGAGAGGAACATGAGAGAGAAGGAAGACAACATCTTTGACCGAGCATGCGTGAACACACCCACCGCTCGCCTTTTCGACAATGAGCGTTACGGCCCTGCCATTCACCGTCCTGCGCAGCGTCTGGCCAGGATTGAGCTGCGCCGCACACCATCCGGCGGATGTCCACGGTCGGGGAACGGTCATGCGGTTGTTTTGCCCATGGCCCTGCTTCGGCGTGCCAATGTTCCGGTTTCGCCTGGTTGGATTGAAAGGCATTGGCACCGTTCCCTCGCCGCTCGTCCTCACCCGCGACACGCAAATCACCCCTTCTTGTGCGGGTCGGAGAAGGCACTCCGCCAGACTTCCTTGTGGATGATGTTGGCGACTTTAGCCCCGCCTGATTCGGGCTCCTTTCAGGTGAAGGCGTCGGCCATCGACGCCTTCTTCCTGGCAATGAAGTCCTTCAGCCCGTCGTCGATACCCTGATCGAGATGCGGCGCCTCGTAGCTTTCCAGCCAGCGGCGGGCGAGCTCGTTGGCGCGCTGCGGCGCGGTTTTTTCGCCTTCCGCCAGCCATTGCTCGTAAGAATTGTTGTCGGCAATGTTGGAACGGTAGAACGCGGTCTGGAAATTGGCCTGGGTGTGGTCGCAGCCGAGATAGTGGCTGCCCGGGCCGACCTGGCGGATGGCATCCATCGCCTGGCCGTTTTCCGACAGGTCGACACCCTCGGAGAACTTCTGCGTCATGCCGAGCTGGTCGATGTCCATCATGAACTTTTCGTAGCAGGAGGCGAGACCGCCCTCGAGCCAGCCGGCCGAATGCAGCACGAAGTTGGTGCCGGCGAGGATCGTCGAGTTCAGCGTGTTGGCGCTCTCGTAGGCGGCCTGCGCATCGGGGATTTTTGAAGCACAGAGCGAACCGCCGGTGCGAAACGGCAGGCCGAGCCGACGGGCAAGCTGTGCGGCGCCATACGAGACCAGCGACGGCTCCGGCGTGCCGAAGGTCGGCGCGCCCGACTGCATCGAGATCGACGAGGCGAAGGTGCCGAACAGCACCGGCGCACCCGGCCGGATCAGCTGCGTGAACGACGCGCCGGCCAGCACTTCGGCCAAAACCTGCGTCAGTGTACCGGCGACCGTCACCGGGCTCATCGCACCGGCAAGGATGAACGGCGTGACGATGCAGGCTTGGTTGTGGCGCGAATAGACCTTCAGCGCTCCCAGCATGGTCTCGTCGAAAACCATCGGCGAGTTGGCGTTGATCAGGCTGGTCAGCACCGTGTTGTTCTCGACGAAATCGTCACCGAACACGATCTTGGCCATTGCCACCGTATCTTCAGCGCGCTCGGGCGCGGTCACCGAGCCCATGAACGGCTTGTCTGAATATTTGATATGGCTGTAGACCATGTCGAGATGGCGCTTGTTGACCGGCACGTCGACCGGCTCGCAAACCGTGCCGCCGGAATGGTGGATCGACGGCGCCATATAGGCGAGTTTCACGAAATTCCGGAAATCCTCGATCGTTGCATAGCGCCTGACGCCGTCGAGATCGCGCACGAAGGGCGGTCCATAGACCGGCGCGAACACTGTCGCGTTGCCGCCGATCTGCACCGAGCGCTCGCCGTTGCGGGCGTGCTGGGTATAGACGGACGGAGCGGTCTTCAACAGCGAGCGGCAGAGGCCCTTGGGGAAATGCACCCGCTCGCCCTTGACGTCGGCGCCCGCCTCTTTCCAAAGCTGCAGCGCCTCGGCGTCGTCGCGGAAGATGATGCCGATCTCCTCCAGCACGGTGTCGGTGTTCTTTTCGATCAGCGCCAGCCCTTCCTCGTCCAGCACTTCATAGACGTTGATCTTGCGCTTGATATAGGTGAGCTGTGTGCCGGGGCCGCCGCCCGAACGCGCAGCCCGTCGGGCTGCGGCGCCACCGCTGGCAGCGCGCCCGCGCCGTGCGTTTGACGCTTCCTGATCGACCGGCGCGTTCTCACTCATAATCGTTCTTCCCTGGCTTTCGTTCTGGCCTGATTTACTCCGGCCTGGCTCTTGCACCGGCCTGAAATCCGTTTGCGGCCGCATATTGCGGTCTCTGGCCGGATCGTAGCCATGCACCCTATTCGAAACGGCCCGCCAGCGCCAACGCCTGTCGCAAAATCGACAAGAATTCCAAGAGATTTACGGTCGCTTTCGTTTTGCGGGAAGTCGCAAATCAGCTATGGACAACCGGCCCGTGCGGGTTAGGTATTGACGCGATATTTTTAAGCTGCCGCAACAGTTGTAGCCGGCAAGGAGCCTGAGAAAAAATGGCCGACGACGAGATCATCCTTTCGGAACTCTCCGACGACGAGTTGGTGCAGCAGATGCACGACGATCTTTATGACGGGTTGAAGGAAGAAATCGAGGAAGGCACCAATATCCTTCTCGAGCGCGGCTGGGCGCCTTACAAGGTGTTAACCGAGGCTCTGGTCGAGGGCATGCGCATCGTCGGCGAGGACTTCCGCGACGGCATCCTGTTCGTTCCCGAAGTGCTGCTGTCGGCCAACGCGATGAAGGCCGGCATGTTCATCCTGCGTCCGCTGCTTGTCGCCACCGGCGCGCCGAAGCAGGGCAAGATGGTGATCGGCACCGTCAAGGGCGACATCCATGACATCGGCAAGAATCTGGTCGGCATGATGATGGAAGGCGCCGGCTTCGATGTCATCGACCTGGGCATCAACAATGCGGTCGAAAAATATCTCGATGCCATCGAAAAGCACCAGCCCGACATCATCGGCATGTCGGCGCTGCTGACGACGACCATGCCTTACATGAAAGTCGTCATCGATACGATGAAGGAAAAGGGCATTCGCGATGACTATGTCGTGCTGGTCGGCGGCGCACCGCTCAACGAGGAATTCGGCAAAGCCGTCGGCGCCGACGCCTATTGCCGCGACGCCGCGGTGGCGGTCGAGACCGCCAAGGACTTCATGAAGCGCAAGCACAACGTCCGCGCTTCGGCCTGAGCCAATAAGTCCGGCACCAACGAGAAAAGCCGCGCCTTGCAGTGCGGCTTTTTTATTCCCAAATGTTTAGAGCCGTGCGGATCAGGGTTTCTTGACGGTATCGTCAACAGCCTTCGCAGTGGATTTGATATCCTTACCGACGCCGCGCACCGTGTTGGCGCAGGCCGAAACAGCCAAGGCGCAGGCGAGAATAGCGATTGGCGCGACGCGGAACAATTTCATGAATGGTGTCTCCCTCAGGATATAAATTCGCTGGACAGCAACGAAGATGGATTAGACTGGTTCCATGACTACTGCGCGAAAACAACAATCCGATCAAGGCGACAGGCTGCTCGTCATCGCCTGCGGGATGATTGCGCGCGAAGTTTTGGCGGTCAAGGAGCAGCTCGGGCTCGACCATCTCGACCTGACCTGCCTGCCGGCGGAGTTCCATTTCTATCCGGACCGCATCGCGCCGGCCATGGACAAGGCTATCGAGAAGGCCAAGACCGACGGCTACAGCCACATATTCGTCGGCTATGCCGATTGCGGCACGGGTGGCTTGCTCGATCGGATCTGCGAGAAGCATGGCGTCGAGCGCATGGCCGGGCCGCATTGCTTTGCTTTCTACCAGGGCATGGATGCCTATGCGAAGGTCGCCGATGACGACATGATGTCGTTCTACATGACCGATTTCCTCTGCCGGCAATTCGATGCCTTCTTCATGAAGCCGCTCGGTCTGGACAAGCACCCGGAGCTGATCAAGGACTATTTCGGCAACTACGAGAAGCTGATCTATATCGCTCAGACCGACGACCCGGAACTCGACAAGGTCGCCGAAAAGGCGGCGAAAATGCTCGGCCTCGCCTATGAGCGGCGCTCGACCGGCTATGGTGACCTGACGAAGGAACTGGCCGGCGCTGCAATCCTGGCTTGACGATATTTCTAGGCAAAGCGTTCTTCAGCTTCAAGCCCGGCGAGCACATCTGCAAAGCTCGTCTTGCAGACGAAACCCAGCCGGTCCCTAGCCCGCGACGCATCATAGACCCGGTCGATCGACGAAAACATCGTCCAGCCTTTCTTCGTGTAGAGTGCCGGATAATCCGGAAAATAGCGCGCGACGACCGACGGCGCGTCGGCGATCAAGGCCGCGCAATCTTCGGGCTGGAAAGGCGTCGGTGCCGAGATGATGAAAGTCTCGAAGCCCAATTGCGGCCCTTTCTCCAGGGCAGCGATGTGGGCGTCGGCTGCGTCCTCCACCGTCAGCCGGCGGAACAACAGCTCATTGGTCTTGGTGTTGGCACCCGACTGTTCGATCACGTGCGCCATGTCGTCCGCCTCGGGAAAAAACCGGGCGGTGCGCAACACGATCACCGGCAGGCCGAACTGCAAATGATAGAGCCGGCAGAGCTGTTCGGCTGAAAGCTTGGTGACGCCGTAGATGTTGCGCGGTTCAGGCGACATGTCTTCCGTCAGCCATGCCGCCTTGCGCGCCCCGCCGGTGAAGCCGGTGGTGCGTATGGACTCGGAAATCATCAGCGATGTCGTCGACGTAAACACGAAGCGCTGAACGCCAAAAGCTGCTGCCGCATCGAGCAGGTTGAGCGTGCCGCGCACATTCGTCTCGACGAAATCCTCGTTGCGATGACGTTCGATGTCAGGCTTGTGCAGCGCGCCGCTATGGATGATGGCCTCGATGCGGTTCTCCTCGACCGCCCTCATGACCAGGTCGCGATCGGCGACAGAGCCGACGATTCGCGTTTCCGAGGATGGGACGGGATCGAGGCCGGTGACGTCATGACCAAGAGCCCGCAGCCGCGGCGCCAAGGCGCTGCCCAGCCAACCGGACGATCCCGTCAGCAAGATCCGCATTCTTTCCACCTCGTTTCTGCTGTCGATGCTCAGCCACGGATGACAGAACGCGGCGAAACATTAAGGTATGCGCCAGACAAGAAAACAGCCTGCTCCAGCCATCAAAAGGGAAACGCCAACGATGATCGCTCGCCTCATGTTTGCCGCAGCAACTGTCCTCTGCTTGACGATGCCCGCGTTCGCCGATGGCGAGGTGCAGAAGCTGATAACGGCTGCCGACAAGGCGCGGCTCAACAAATATGGCGAGACGCGCAAGGCAGCGCTTGACGAGGCGAAGGCCGGCGATCCCGCCGAGGTCAAGCAGCTCGACGCCTTGCTGGCAAAGCCGCTGGTTCCCTTCTCTGACAAGGACCTGACCGGCAAATGGCAATGCCGCACCATCAAGGCCGGCGGATTGGGCCCGCTCGTCATCTATGGCTGGTTCAAATGCAAGGTGAGCGACGACGGTTCCGGCTGGAGACTGGAAAAGATCACCGGCTCGCAGCGCACCAAGGGCCGCTTCTTCGACGATGGCGAGAAACGCGCGATCTATCTCGGTTCCTTCCACGTCAACGACGATCCGGCAAAGCCCTACGGCAGCGGGCCGGAAAGCGATCAGGTCGGCTATGCCTTCCGCAACAGCGCCAGTGAATGGCGCATCGAGTTCCCGGCGCCCTATTACGAATCGAAGCTCGATATCCTCGAATTCAAGCGCTGAGCCCCGATCACCAGGGGTTAACCCGGTCAGCCTAGCATTCGCGCGCAAAGAACAGGTTCTTTGCGGGGGGTCGCAGAGCATGGCACTGTCGAAAACAAACCAACGGCCGATCGTCGTCGTCACCGAAGGCGGCCCGCATATCTGGGCGATCGTCAACGCCCTCGCCGATCAACTCGGCCCGGTCAGCGTCATCCTCGAAGCTCCTGAATCCAAAAAGCAATTGCTTCTCGCGCGGGCGCGGCGGCAAGGCTGGACCTCGGCCATCGGTCAACTCGGCACGATGGTGCTGACGCGCCTCGGCAAGCGCTTCTTCGCCGGCCACGCAGCACGGCTTGCCGCCGGGCAGAAGCTGCAAACCGAACCGAAGCCTGGGCAAAAGATCATTTATGTCTCGTCGGCCAACGCGCCGGAGTGCCTGCAGGCGATTGCGGAAATCCAGCCGGGTGTGGTGCTGCTCGCCGGCTGCCGCTTGCTGTCGCTGCAGACGCTGGCGAAAATCCCTTGCCCGGTCCTCAACTACCATGCCGGCATCGCCCCGAAATATCGTGGCATGAACGGCGGCTACTGGGCGCTGGCTTCAGGCGATGCGGAGAACTTCGGCACCACCGTGCATCTGGTCGACGCCGGCGTCGATACTGGCGGCGTGCTGCGGCAGACGCGTGGCAAACCGCAGCCGGGCGACACAATTTCAAGCTACGCGTTGCGGCAGGCGGCCTTCTCGCGCGACATCTGCGTCGAAGCGGTCAGGGATGCGCTGGCTGGCAAGGTCGGCACGGTGGATCCCGGCCTGCCTTCGAAACAATGGTATCATCCGACGGTATGGTTTTATCTCTGGACGGGGATAAGGAACGGCGTCTGGTGACGCGCCGATTTACCGGACAGCCACCCGCCACTAACATTGCATCATGAGCGACATCGACCACCGCACCATCATTGCCGGCCTTTCGGTCGAGGACCGTCGCGACCTCACCGCCAGGCTTGACCGGCCAGGCATTGTCCGGCTGGCGGTCCATGCCGGGCTGGTTATCCTGCTGGGCGCGCTGATCGCCGCCCGCATCCCGTTCTGGCCGCTGCTCGTCTTGCCGCAGGGAGTCCTGATCGTCTTCTTCTTCACGCCGTTGCAAGAGACCATCCATGAAACCGCGTTCAGGACGGCGTGGCTCAATCGCGCTGTTGCTGCCGTGGCCGGCTTCCTGATCCTGCTGCCGCCGGCATGGTTCCGCTATTTCCATTTCGCCCATCACCGCCACACGCACGACCGGAGAAACGACCCCGAACTGATGGCGCCGAAGCCGGAGACCGTCAGCCAATATCTGCGCTATCTGTCCGGCAGCCCCTATTGGATCGCCATGGGCCGCGTGATCGTAACCAATGCGGCTGGCCGCAATCGCGACGGCTTCGTGCCGGAAAAGGGCCGCGGCAAGGTGGTTGCCGAAGCACGGCTGTTCCTGATCGGCTATGCGGCATTGCTGGCCGCATCGCTCGCCGCGCAGTCGGCGCTGCTGTTGTGGGTCTGGATCGTGCCGGTGCTGGTCGGACAGCCGTTTTTGCGTGCCTACCTGCTGGCCGAGCACGCGTTGTGCCCGCATGTCGCCAACATGCTCGAGAACACCCGCACCACCTTCACCACAAGGCTGGTGCGCTTCGTGGCTTGGAACATGCCGTACCATTCCGAGCACCATTCCTATCCGGCCGTTCCCTTCCACCGCCTGCCGCGCTTCCATGACATCGTCGGGGAGCATTTGCGCACGACCGAACGAGGTTACGTGCGCTTCCACAGGAAGCTGGTCGGCAGCTACGATGGCCGCGCCGGCTGACCAGTGCTGGAAGAAACTCCGCTTTCAACCGCGGCCGTCGATTGCGTCGCTTTTGAAGGCCCCCGCGTCGTCCCATAACAAGCAGCCCAACAGCGCTTCCGGCAATGCTCGAAACCACTGCATTGGCCAAAAGATCGGAATCGATCTTCGGAGAGCACGATGCAGCGGAGTTAAATGGTAGAGCATCGTTTGTGCGTCCGATTGGACGCACGGCGCTCTGCAGGAGCAGGAAATTATGGCCGATCTGATCGTCGTCTACTGGCGCGACATCCCCGCCCAGGTCATCGTCAAGAAGGGCCGGCAGAACGCCAAGCGCGAACTGCCGCTGCGCTTCACCGAGGCGATCGACATGTGCGCCATGCGCACCGGCGCTGGCGGCACCGACGACTATCTTGCCGAATGGCGCAAGGCAGAACCCCTCCCGGTCAGTGACGATCTTGAAGCCGAGGCCGAGAAGGCTCTTCAGGAACTTGATGCGAAATACGACCGTGAGCGGCTGGTCGCTCTGGTCAAGGCGGGGGGCAAAGAAAATGTCTGATCCCCAATCAATGCCGGCGACGACGGCTCGAGCCGGCGTAACCCAGGCGACCATCGTCAAGAAGGCGGCGCCGAAATCCGACTACAAGCCGGCCGACGTGTCGCCACAGCGGCGTGTGCAGCGCTCTTTCGCGGTGCGCCTTTGGTCTGTGCGGCATTCGCGGCTGCTCGAATGGTTCTACGGCAAATTCGCCGACATGTTCCTGCTCCTCCATCCGCTGTGGAAGGGCATCGGCTACAGCCGTGTCGAAGGGCCCGTGAAATTCGTCGAAAAGCGCGTCAAGGGCTTCATGTTCGACTGCCGCATGTGCGGCCAGTGCATTCTTTCCTCGACCGGCATGTCGTGCCCGATGAACTGCCCCAAGCAATTGCGCAACGGCCCTTGCGGCGGTGTCCGCGCCAACGGCAATTGCGAGGTCGAGCCTGATATGCCTTGCGTCTGGGTCAAAGCTTGGGAAGGCTCGCGGAACATGGCGCATGGCGACAAGATTTTTGACGTGCAGAAGCCGGTGGATCAGTCCTTGCGCGAAACCTCCGCCTGGCTGCGGGTCACCGCGCAGGCCGCGGCCGCCCGCAATGCGGCCCGGAATACTACGAAGACCGGAGCGTCGGCATGATCGGCCGTCAGCCAGACGAGAATCCGGCCGGCATCCATTTGCCGCTCGATCCCCTGCCCGGCCACACCTCGCGCGGCCGGCTGGAACGCGTCCTAAGGCGCGGCGAGTTCGCAGTGACGACCGAGCTCAATCCGCCTGACAGCGCCGATCCGGAAGACGTCTACAACCGCGCCAGGATTTTCGACGGTTGGGTCGACGCCATCAATGCCGTCGACGCTTCCGGCGCCAACTGCCACATGTCGTCGGTCGGCATCTGCGCGCTGCTGACCCGCATGGGCTATGCCCCGATCATGCAGATCGCCTGCCGCGACCGGAACCGCATCGCCATCCAGGGCGACGTGCTTGGGGGTGCTGCGATGGGCGTCGCCAACATGCTCTGCCTGACCGGCGATGGCGTGCAGGCCGGCGACCAGCCCGGCGCCAAGCCGGTGTTCGATCTCGACTGCATGTCGCTGCTCGAAACCTGCCGCGTTATGCGCGATAACGGCAAATTCCTGTCCGGCCGAAAACTCACGACGCCGCCGCAGCTTTTCCTTGGCGCGGCCATCAACCCGTTCGCGCCGCCGATCGATTTCCGGCCCTATCGGCTGGGCAAGAAGATCGCCGCCGGGGCACAATTCGTGCAGAGCCAGTACTGCTTCGACGTACCGATGTTCCGCACCTACATGCAGAAGGTCCGCGATCTCGGCTATACCGAGAAATGTTTCATCCTGTGCGGCGTCGGGCCGCTGGCCTCGGCCAAGACGGCCAAATGGATCCGCTCCAACGTACCGGGCATTCACATTCCCGATCAGATCGTCAAGCGCCTGGAAGGCGCCCAGGATCAGAAGAAGGAAGGCAAGCAGCTCTGCATCGACATCATCAATGAGGTGAAGGAAATTCCCGGTGTATCCGGCGTCCATGTGATGGCCTACCGCCAGGAAGAATACGTCGCCGAGATCGTCGACGAATCCGGCGTGCTGAAGGGTCGCCGGCCGTGGAAACGCGAAATCCGTCGCGACGACCAGCTCGTTGCCGACCGGCTCGACCACATACTGCATGACGACCTCACCGAAACCCAGGTCGACATGGTCAAGACCGCGCATTGACAGCGCGAATCGTCAGCATTCGCTTGATCAGAAACAGATAACGATATAAAGAACTCTTTATATCACGATGGAGAGATTTCATGACCCGCACCATCGTCGCCTCGGCGACACGAGAAATCATCATCGGCTTCGATCAGCCCTTCTGCGTGATCGGCGAGCGCATCAACCCGACCGGCCGTAAGAAACTGGCCGCCGAAATGATCGCCGGCAATTTTGAGACCGTCATCAAGGATGCGCTGGAGCAGGCCGCCTGTGGGGCGACCATGCTCGACGTCAATGCCGGCGTCACTGCAGTCGATCCCAACGCCACCGAGCCGGCGCTGCTGGTGCAGACGCTGGAGATCGTGCAAGGCCTGGTCGACCTGCCGTTGTCGATCGACTCCTCCGTGACTGCGGCAATCGAAGCGGCGCTGAAGGTCGCCAAGGGCCGGCCGCTGGTCAATTCCGTCACCGGCGAGGAGGAAAAGCTCGAAGCCATCCTGCCGTTGATCAAGAAATACAACGTTCCCGTCGTCGCCATTTCCAACGACGAGACCGGTATTTCGATGGACCCCGATGTGCGCTTCGCCGTCGCCAAGAAGATCGTTCAGCGCTGTGCCGACTTCGGCATTCCGGCGCATGATGTGGTCGTCGACCCGCTGGTCATGCCGATCGGCGCGCTGGGCGATGCCGGCCGCCAGGTATTTGCCCTGCTACGCCGGCTGCGCGAGGAGCTCAAGGTCAACACCACCTGCGGCCTCTCCAACATCTCGTTCGGCCTGCCGCACCGTCATGGCATCAACGCCGCCTTCATCCCGATGGTGATCGGCGCCGGCATGACCTCGGCGATCATGAACCCGGTGCGGCCGCAGGAAATGGAAGCGGTGCGCGGCGCCAACGTGCTGAACGGCACCGACGAGAACTGCACCAACTGGATCAGGACCTACAAGGACTACAAGCCTGCTGAAGGCGGCCAGGCCGTTGCCGCCCGGACGCAGGTCAACGCGCCGGGCGATGGCAATGGCAATGGCGGACGCAGGCGCGGCGGCCGCGAAGCGCGTATGGCCCGGGGTTGAGCCAGGTCTTGGCCGACACGATATGGGGCCCAGGACTTGGGAGGAACCGAGACACAGCGGCATCGCTGCCGTGGCCAAGACCCGAGCTGCGTAGAAAGTAAAGTCTGGAACGTATGAACTCTCCCGTCAACATCACCGATCCGCTCGTGCTGTTCATGCCGTCGGGCAAGCGCGGGCGGTTTCCGGTCGGCACGCCGGTTCTGGATGCCGCGCGCCAGCTCGGTGTCTATGTCGAGAGCGTGTGCGGCGGGCGTGCCACTTGCGGGCGTTGCCAGATCGAGGTGCAGGAAGGCAATTTCGCCAAGCACAAGATTGTTTCCTCCAACGATCACCTCTCGCCCAAGGGCGCCAAGGAAGAGCGCTACGAGCGCGTACGCGGCCTGCCCGAGCGCCGCCGGCTGTCCTGCTCGGCGCAGATTCTCGGCGATCTCGTCGTCGACGTGCCGCAGGACACCGTCATCAACGCGCAGACCATCCGCAAGGACGCCGACACCAGGGTCATCGCCCGCGATGCGGCAATCCGCATGTGCTATGTCGAGATCGAAGAACCCGACATGCACAAGCCGCTCGGCGACCTCGACCGGCTGAAGATCGCGCTGATGAAGGACTGGGGCCTCAAGAGCCTCGATTTCGATTTCCATCTGTTGCCGCAGGTGCAAGGCATTTTGCGCAAAGGCAACTGGACCGCGACCGCCGCCATCCACAAGGACACCGACAGCGAGACCGCACGGGTCATCGCTTTGTGGCCCGGCCTCAAGAACGAGGCGTACGGACTTGCCTGCGATATCGGCTCGACCACGATCGCCATGCATCTGGTGTCGTTGCTGTCGGGCCGCGTCGCCGCCTCGTCGGGCACATCCAATCCGCAGATCCGCTTCGGCGAGGATCTGATGAGCCGTGTCTCGTACGTGATGATGAACCCGGACGGCCGCGAAGGCATGACGGTCGCCGTGCGCGAGGCCATTTCGGGGCTTGTGGACAAGGTCTGCACCGAAGGCAACGTCCAACGCAACGACATCCTGGATTCCGTGTTCGTCGGCAATCCGATCATGCACCATCTGTTCCTCGGCATCGATCCGACCGAGCTCGGCGGCGCCCCCTTCGCGCTAGCCGTCTCCGGCGCCGTGCACATCAAGGCATCGGATATCGGTTTGAAGCTCAACCAGGGCGCCAGGCTCTATATGCTTCCTTGCATTGCCGGCCATGTCGGCGCGGACGCTGCCGCAGTGACGCTGTCGGAAGGGCCGCACCGCCAGGACGAGATGATGCTGATCGTCGATGTCGGCACCAATGCCGAGATCGTGCTCGGCAATCGCCACCGGGTCGTGGCGGCCTCATCGCCAACTGGCCCGGCCTTCGAAGGTGCGGAAATCTCCGGTGGCCAGCGCGCCGCACCGGGTGCCATCGAGCGCGTCCGCATCGATCCTGAAACGCTGGAACCGAAATACCGCGTCATCGGCTCGGAACTCTGGTCCGACGAGCCGGGCTTCCTCGACAGTGTGCAGGCGACCGGCGTCACCGGTATTTGCGGCTCCGGCATCATCGAGGTGGTCGCCGAGATGTATCTCGCCGGCATCATCTCCGAGGACGGCGTCGTCGATGGATCGCTGAGCGGCCACTCGCCTCGCGTCGTCGCCAATGGCCGCACCTTCTCCTATGTGCTGAAGGAAGGCGAGCCCAAGATCACCATCACCCAGACTGATGTGCGCGCTATCCAGCTTGCCAAGGCCGCCCTTTATGCCGGCACCAAGCTTTTGATGGAAAAGCAGCACACCGATCATGTCGACCGCATCCACTTCGCCGGCGCATTCGGCTCGTTCATCGACCCGAAATACGCAATGGTGCTGGGCCTGATTCCGGATTGCGATCTCGACAAGGTCTCGGCCGTTGGCAATGCGGCCGGCGCCGGCGCCCGCATGGCGCTGTTGAACCGTGGCTATCGCCGCGAGATCGAGGAAACCGTTAGCAAGATCGAGAAGATCGAGACGGCGCTGGAGCCGAAATTCCAGGAACATTTCGTTTATGCCATGGCGCTCCCGAACAAGATCGACCCGTTTCCCAAGCTGTCGGCGGCGGTGAAACTGCCGCCGCGCAAGACGGTGAGCGAAGACGGCATTGCCGGCGACGCTGCCCCGCGGCGGCGTTCGCGCGAAGGCCACGCCGCGCGGCGCGGGCGGGGATGACTCGCCTCCGCCAGGCTGTCAGACCTTCCATTTTCTTTTGTATGCAAATGTTTCCAGATCGCGCCGATCTGGAAACGAAATCGCGTTTTCGTGAAATCCGCCAGATACATAGGCGGAGCATTTAACCGGCATCGAACGGCAGGCGGAAACAGTTTTCGGCCACCGCAACGCTCCAAGGAGATCAGGATGTCGATGTTCGAAAGCCTCGGCCGCTATGGTGCGGCCTTCAAGAAAACACGCGAAGCGCGCAAGTCGCTGCGCATCCTCAACAGCTTGCCGCCTGAGATCCAAAAGGACATTGGCTGGCCGGTGTCGCCGCGTTCGAGCGAAAGGCAGCTTTCGGTCGGATGGGGCATGCAGCGCGGATGAACTTCATCGACAAATGCAAGCTGCTCGGTATTCGCCGGAGCCGCAATGCGGCTCCGGCTGCACCCAGCAATTGGCTGCGCGCCGCGTTGCTGCCGCGGCGTTGAGCTGCGCCGGTAGGCCAGAGACTTCATGGCCGGACGCTTTGTCGACAGCTGGGATCAAACGACCGTGTTGAGATTGCATCAATCTTGACTTTTTTGGTGGCGACACAATCTTCGAAATAGTCGGGGGTTCTCTTAGTCGGCTCAGCCGAAGTCCGTGTATCTGCATGCCCAGTCTCAAAAGCCACGTCGTGTCGTTCGTCCTCAGGTACAGCCGCAAGAAGGCGTTTTCTAGCCCCGAGAACCTGCAGCGCTGGATCGCCTATGCGCGCAAGACGGAAAACCATCAGCCGCCTGCGTCGCTACGGTCACGCCTGGAGATCACAACCCGCACGATCAACGGCTTTCCCGTCTACGAGATCGCGCCCAAGGCTGGCGAGCGGAAGCGGATTCTCTACCTGCACGGCGGCGCTTACGTCTTCGAAATCACCCCCTATCATTGGCGGCTGATCGCCGACATGGCCGACCGTCTCGGGTTCGGTATCACTGTGCCGATCTATCCCATTGCTCCCGAACACGATTTCCACGCCATGTTTGGTATGGTCGGCGCTGTCTACCGCCTGATGTTCGGCGAAACCAGCGCGACTGACATCATCTTCATGGGCGATTCCGCCGGCGGAAACATGGCCGTCGTGCTGACGATGATGGCTGCGCAAAATGGCCTGCCCTTGCCATCACGCCACGTGCTGATTTCGCCCGGTCTCGACGTGTCGCTCGCCAACCCAGAAATGTATGAGGCCGAACGCAACGATCCGTGGCTGGGCATTGCCGGCGGCCGCGAGGCGATCCGGCTTTACAGCGCCGGCATAGATCCCACCGACTGGCGCATCAGCCCGGTTTACGGCGACCTGTCGGTGCTGCCCAAAACGCTGCTGCTGACCGGTTCACGCGATCTGCTCACCCCCGACAATCTGATCTTTGCGGAAAAGGCACGCGCGGCCGGCGTCGAAATTGAGGTCGTCCACGAGCAAGGCATGTTCCATGTCTGGCCGTTGATCGACATGCCGGAGGCGCGACGCGCGCGGGACAGCATAGTGGCCTTCTTGACCAACGAAACTGACAGTTATCATGCCAAGGCAGGAGAGTTGTCGCTGCAATGGGCAGACCGCGACGGAACCCCTCGCGATCTGGTTGCGCCGCTCAGGTCGTAGTTTGGCTCAGAACTTCCCAGTTTCCCTGAACATCTCAAACGTCGCGC
Source organism: Mesorhizobium sp. M0106 (assembly GCF_040322715.1). Classification (NCBI taxonomy): domain Bacteria; kingdom Pseudomonadati; phylum Pseudomonadota; class Alphaproteobacteria; order Hyphomicrobiales; family Phyllobacteriaceae; genus Mesorhizobium; species Mesorhizobium sp. M0106. The sequence continues at coordinate 42,597 of NZ_JAMYUA010000029.1, forward strand.
GGATATGATCGGCGACTGCCTTCACCGGCGCGCTGGCGTCCGGCGTCACCACCATGGCCAGATTGTAGGTGCCGATGTCAGGCATGCCGTCCTTCGGGCACAGCTCGACCATGTCGCTGCCGAGGAATGATTTCGGCAACGGCGCGACTGCAAGATCCGCCATGATCGCGGCGCGCTGGCCGGCCGTGTGTGCGCTCATATAGGCGATACGGTAGTTGCGGCCCTCGCGGCCAAGCGCCTCCAATGCCCCTGCCCGCCAGGCACACCCCTCTTCCCACAATGAGACCGGCAGCGGCTCACGCAGATGCGCGCAACCGCCCTTGGCACCGGCCCAGACGATCGGCTCGGTGAGCAGCACTTCGGCGCCAATCGCGCTGGTCTTGTAGGAGTTGGTGAGCAACGTGATGTCGAGCGCCCGGTCGTCCATGCGCCGGCGCAGATTGACGCTCTGGTCGATGGTGACGTCGACCGCGATCGATGGATGCGACTGTGCGAACCGCTTCAGCACATGCGGCAGCACACGTTCGCCGTAATCGTCCGGCGAGCCGAGCCGCACCACCCCGACAATGTCTGGAATGATGAACTTCGACACCACCTCGCGATTGATCGACAGCAGCCGGCGCGCATAGCCGAGCAGCATCTCGCCATCGGTGGTCAGCGTCACCGAACGGGCGTCGCGCGCGAACACCGAGCGGCCGAGAATGTCCTCCAGCTTCTTGATCTGCATCGAGACGGCCGACGGCGTGCGGAAGACCGCATTGGCCGCAGTGGTGAAGCTGCCGGTCTCGGCGATTGCGACGAAAGTGCGCAGAACATCGAGATCGAGCAGCGGCAGCGGATGATTGAGTGGGGCGTTCATGGCAAGCGAGCTTCAATTTTTCTGATGCAAACCATCATTCCATTTCGTTTGATTGAACATCAGTTTGGGAGGATAGTCAACTCCATCGAAGGCGGGACGCATCGAAGTGGTCCCGAAACAACCATGACACGGACCTGCAATCGACACGAAATGAAGCTGAAACAAACCCGGTGTACCGCCTGACGCTGCAAGCGCCGGGACAACCCGGCCCAACGCGAAGGAGAATGAGATGTCTATCCTGTCATCCATCGGTCGGATCGCGACCGAGTTCAGCGAGGCCCGTGCCCGCTACCAGACGGAACGCGCCATCCGCGCGCTGCCGATTGAACTGCAGAAGGATATCGGCTGGCCTGAAGCTGCCGATGCCAAGGCCGGCACTCGCCATGGTGTGGGATCCTGGGCTGGAGCAAAGTAAACCGTGTGTATCAACAGCTGAAGGCCTGCCGCGCAGATCAGCCCGGCAGGCCTTTTTGTTTGTACTCCAATGATTTTCCCGAGCCATGTCGCCGTCGCATGCCGCATATGAGCAAGTCGCATAGCAGCCCGCACTGGCAATCAACACATTGTAAATAATCGAAAATCCGGGGCAGAATGCCCAAATTTGTCGCATTCCGTGTCGCTTTTCATATCAAGTGCTTCGCTTTTGCGATTTAGTTTCCCCTCACGTAAGCCTATATCATCATCAACAAACGAGCTGCCCCACTCCATCAAGCGAAGGCGACCCGTCTGAGCAACCGAATGGAGATGATCATGAAGCTTTTTGCCCGCCTCTTTGCCCGTCGCGAAATGAACCTGACGACCGCGCTCGAGCGCCAGCGCCTAGCCAACACCATGCCTGGCCAGACCGGTGCCATGGCTGCCGCGCGCCTCGGCTTCGTCGCCTGAGACGCGGCAATCCCGGCGGAAGCAGCCTAGCGCTGCTTCGAAGTCGATCCAGCGCCGCTTCGGTTTTGCCGAGGCGGCGTTTTCGTGTGCGCAGACTGCGTAGGCTCGTTTGCTCGATCCGGCGGCATATCGCGTCCTTCGCCGCATAGCGATTGCCCATTTGCGACCCGTCTCGCAAATAAAGTCGCTCCGTTGCCATCTAGCCAATTGACAGGAAACGTCTTTCCTGATGTCGCTATGCTAATCGCGACATCCTGTTCGCGCCATTGCAGCGTGAGGATCTACCCGTGAACGTCGTAAAGCACCCGATCCGGCGATCGTTCGTATTCTTCCTGGTCCCCGATTTCACCATGATCGCCTTCGCGACGGCGCTCGATCCGTTGCGTTCGGCCAACCGCATGCTCGGCTATGAAGCCTATCGCTGGCGGCTCGCCAGCATCGACGGCAAGCCGGTGCGCGCCTCGAACGGCGTCGAATGCGCCGTCAACACCTCGCTGGAGGAAGAGCGCAAGAAAATGTCCGGACCGGACCGGCCGAACATGGCCATCGTCTGCAGCGGCATCAATGTCGAGCGCTACCAGAACAAATCGGCCTTTGCCTGGTTGCGCGAGGAGTACAATCGCGGCGTTGCCGTCGGCGGCCTGTGCACCGGCGCGCATATCCTGGCCGCCGCAGGCCTGCTGTCCAACAAGCGCTGCGCCATCCATTGGGAGAACCTGCCGGGCTTTTCCGAGGCGTTCCCCAAGGCCAATGTCTTCGCCGACCTCTTCGAGATCGACCAGAACATCTACACCTGCGCCGGCGGCACCGCCGCGCTCGACATGATGCTGAAGCTGATCGGCGACGATTTCGACGAAAGCCTCGTCAACCGCGTCTGCGAGCAGGTGCTGACTGATCGCGTGCGCAGCCCGACCGACCGCCAGCGCCTGCCGCTGCGCGCCCGCCTTGGCGTGCAGAATTCCAAGGTTCTGACCATTATCGAGCTGATGGAAGCCAATCTCTCCGAGCCGCTCTCGCTGATCGAGGTCGCTGACCATGTCGACCTGTCGCGCCGGCAGATTGAGCGCCTGTTCCGCACCGAGATGGGGCGCTCCCCTGCCCGTTACTATCTGGAGATCCGCCTCGACCGCGCCCGGCACCTGCTGATCCAGTCGTCGTTGCCGGTGGTCGAAGTGGCGGTCGCCTGCGGCTTTGTTTCCGCCTCGCATTTCTCCAAATGCTATCGCGAGTTGTACGCCCGCTCGCCGCAACAGGAACGCGTCGACCGCAAGCAGCTTCTGGCGGCTTGATCCAGCACGTTTCGCGCGCGCGGCCGAAATTGTCATGACATTGTCTGGCGAATGTGACCGGCGCAGCTTTCATCTCGACGCCGAAAAATGGATCGCGTTCATGGCAGGGCTCGACGCGCCAACGCGTGATCTCCCCCGCCTCAAGCGCTTATTGAACGAACCAAGCATTTTTTCCGGTCGCGATCCAGCGTGAGCGAGTTCCAGATCGAGAAACTGGCCCGCAAGCATTTGGTGGACATGTTCGACTGCGGTGAAGAACCGCTCAATCGCTTTCTCGTACGCTATGCATTCCAAAACGAGCAAGCCAATGCATCGCAGACCTACATTGGTCTCTCTGGCGAAGATGTGATCGGCCTTTACACCCTGGTCGTTGGTGAAGTTAAATATGAGGGTGGCGCCCGAGCGATCGACGAAAGGTCTCGCCCGCCATCCGGTGCCTGTAATGCTGCTGGCGCGTCTTGCGGTCGGTCTGGACTGGCAAGGCAAAGGCGTCGGCGGCGGACTGTTGCGCGATGCCGTCCTGCGCAGGTTGCAGGCGGCCGATATTGCAGGTATCCGCGCGGTCGTCGTCCACGCCAAGAACGACGGCGCCCGCACGTTTTACGAACGCTACGGATTCGCGCAATCGCCGACGGACCCGCTGCATCTTTACGTGCTTATCAAGGACTTACGAAGTCTCTGAGCCGTTCAGGCGCCTTGCTGACCCGACTATATCTGCGCCGTGCGCATCGCCTCGACGCGGATATCTTCCGTCAGCCGCGCCTTCAGTGCCGAAAACTCCGGGCTGGTCTTCAGCGTGTAGTGGCGCGGATGCGGCAGGTCGACGGCAACGTCCGATTTGATGCGGCCCGGCCGTGCCGTCATCACGACCACGCGCGACGCCATGAAGATCGCCTCCTCTATGTCGTGGGTGACGAACAGCACCGTTTTTTGCCGGCGCTCCCAGATGCCGAGAAGCAGTTCCTGCATCAGCCCGCGGGTCTGGTTGTCGAGTGCGCCGAACGGCTCGTCGAGCAGCAGGATCTCCGGATCGTTGGCCAGTGCCCGGGCAATCGCGGTGCGCTGCTGCATGCCGCCGGAAAGCTGCTTCGGCCAATGGTTTTCAAAACCTCTCAGCCCGACGAGATCGACGTAAGAAGCGACGATTTCGCTGCGCTCGTGCTCGGCCATTCCACGTTCGCGCAGGCCGAAGGCGATGTTCTCGGCGACCGTCAGCCACGGAAACAGCGTATAGGACTGGAAAACCATGCCGCGGTCTGGACCGGGCCGGTCCACCACCCTGCCGTCGAGCAGAACACGTCCCCCACTCGGCGCTTCGAGGCCGGCGACGATCCTGAGCAGCGTCGACTTTCCACAGCCGGATGGCCCCAGGATGGTTATGAAGTCGTTGGCGGCGACCGCCAGATCGATCGGCATCAGCGCCTTGACCGGCTGCCCACCGCCGACACCGGCGAAGGTGCGCGAGACGCCTTCGATGAGCAGCTTGCTCACGCCAGGCTCCATGGAAACAGCCAACGGTTGAGCGCCTTGAAGGCGAAATCGGACAACAGCCCGATCAGGCCGATGACGATGATGCCGAAGATGATCTGCCCTGTCGCCAGCCGCGACTGGCTGTTGATGATCATGTAGCCGATGCCCGACGACGAGCCGATCAGCTCGGCGACGATGACATAGGTCCAGGCCCAGCCGAGCACCAGCCGCAGGGTCTCGGCAATCTCCGGCGCATTGGCCGGCATGATCACGCGCCGCACGATGCCGTTGTCGGACGAGCCAAGCGTGTAGGCCGCCTCGACCAGGTCGCGCCGTGTGCCGCCGACCTTGACCGCGATGATCAGGATGATCTGGAACACCGAGCCGACGAAGATCACCAGCAGTTTTTCGAGCTCGCCAACGCCCGCCCACAGGATGAGCAGCGGGATGAAGGCCGATGCCGGCAGATAGCGGGCGAAGGAGACGAACGGCTCCAGGAACGCCTCCACTGGCTTCCAGGCACCCATCACGATGCCGAGCGGCACGGCAACGATGGCCGCCATCAGGAACCCGCCGAAGACGCGCCAGATGGTGATAAAGATGTCAAGCCAGAAGCGGTCCTCGACCAGCAGCCGCCAACCGTCTCTCACCATCGACAGCGGATCGGCAAGGAAAATGCGATTGACGTGGCCGCCAAGCGTGATCCACGCCCAGAACGCCACGAACAGCACGAAGAACGAAATGCCGAGCACGGTTCGAATGCCCGGCGAGACCGGATGCAAGGGGCGCGGCATCTTCGACCGTCCTCTGATCTGAATGAAAAAGCGGCGGCGCACGCGCCGCCGCCGGGCGACAATCCTGCCGGTTAGTCGGCGACGGCGCTGGTGTCGGCCAATGTCGAGACGTCAGGCGCTTCCTTGATCAAACCCATCTGCAGCAGAAGCTCGCCGGCGGTCTTGGAAAAGTCCTGGAATTCCTTGGTGAAGAACTGCTTGTTTTCAGCCTTGTCGGCCCATTTCAGGTATTTGGCCGACTCTTCGAATTCCTTGGCCGACTGCTTCACGTCGGCACCCATCGTCTCATAGGATTTCGCCGGATCGCTCTTGATCAGGTCGAGTGCCTCGAAATAGCTGTCGGCAAGCGCCTTGCCCGCATCCGGATTGGCCTTGAGGAACTCCGGCGTGCAGCCGACCGTATCGAGCACCATCGGATAGTCGAGAGTGGTCACAAGGATATGGCCCTGGTCGGACTTTTCGCGCACCGCCGAGATGAACGGCTCATAGGTGACCGCCGCATCGTTCTGGCCGGCGAGAAACGCCTGCGCCGCCGCATCCGGCTCCAGGTTGACGACCGTCACGTCCTTGGTCGACATGCCGTTCTTGTTGAGCACCCAGGCCAGCATGAAATAGGGCGAGGTGCCCGGCGCCGAAGACGCGACCGACTTACCTTTGAGATCGGCGACGGTCTTGATGTCGTTGCGGGCGACGATGCCGTCGGCGCCGTAGGATTTGTCGAGCTGGAATATCTGCTTGGTCGTCACGCCATTGGCGTTCCAGACCAGCCAGGTCTCGACCGTGGTGGCGGCGCATTGCAGGTCGCCGCTGGCGATGGCGAGCGGCCGGCTGGCTTGCGGCACCTTCTTCAAGGTGACGTCGAGGCCGTGCTTTTCGAAGATGCCGGCCTGCTTGGCGAGCGTCAGCGGCGCAAAGCCGGTCCATCCACTGATGCCAATGCTGACCGATGTGGCGGCCATCGCCGGCGCGGACAATCCGACGGCAAGCGTCAAGCTTGCGGCAAGAATTCCGATCCTGTTCATGTCGGTTCCCCTTTTATGTGTTCGGATGCGGAATTGTGTCACAGACGCCCGCAGGCTTGTCAATGAAGCAGATGCTGCACTGCGGTATGTCACCATCGACAGCAAACTCCGCCATCAGCGGCTGTTGTACATCCAGCTGCGGTCGCGCCACATTTTTTCGCCGACCAGGCAGTCGGTGACGGGGATGTCCTGTGCCAGCACCAATGGCGGATGCGCCGCCCCTTCCGCCGCTCGCTGCGGCGAGGCCGGACCGGCAAGCTCCAGCACCAGCTTGCGGCGGATGGCCTCCGGAAACTGCGTCCAGTCATTGACCGGGATCATGAAGGAGCCCGGCCCGCCGATGACGCAGTCGCTGTAGTAGCGGTCGAGATTGTTGACATCGTAAGCGCTGCTGAACCCGCCCCTGGTCATCAGCGGCAGGCCGTTGACGGTGATGCCTTGCTTGATCACGGCGTCGCGGGTGATATCGACAGGTGCGCCCTGGTTGTTGGGGCCGTCACCCGAAATGTCGATCACCCGCTTGACGCCCTGGAAGCCGCTTTCAGCAAAGAGATCGCTGGCGAATTCCAGCGCGCCGGAGATCGAGGTGCGCCTGGCACTGGCCGGCGGATGAGCGGAAAGCTGCGCTGCCAGCCGCTCGGCGTCGGCACGATTGGCGATCACCGTCCACGGCACGACGACCTGCTGCCAGGTCGCGCCAGCCCATTCGACATAGGTGACGGCAATCTTGCCATGAGCGCCTTCGCCGATTGCCTGCAAGACATCGTCATGCGTCAGCGCCGCCGCATAGCCATGACGCTGGATTTCGAGCTCGTCCGGCGACATGGACAGCGAAACGTCGACTGCCAGCACCAGTTCGATGTCGACCGGCTCGGCGGCGCGGGAGTTTGCAGTCAGCCATAGCACCGACGCCAGCGCGGCGGCACCCGAGACGAGATGTCTTGCACGGGCAAAAGCAGACATGCCGCCACGGTAGTCGAGAATCGCTGATCGACAAAGAGAAAAGCCCGGACGGGAACCCGGCTGCTCCAGTCACGTTTTACGAGCGCATCTCGAAATTCAGCTGCGCGGATTGAGGTTCTCCGGGTCGTAGAGCGGCCTGTAGCCGACGGCGGCCACTTCGACCGGGTACTTCTCGCCGAAATATTCGACACTCAGCTTGCGGCCCTCCTGGCAATACGCCCAGGGCAGGTAGGCGAGCGCGATGCTCTTGCCGAGGGTCGGACCATAGGCCACCGAGGTCGTGAAGGAGCGGCGGCCGAGCTCGTCGACGAGCGTCTCACCGGTTTGCGGGTCCATCACCGGCATCGTGCCGACCGGATAGCGGGGAACACCATTCGAATCTGTATTGTCCGTCATGATAAGCGTGCAAAGCATGGCCGGCTGATGCACCCGGGCGCGATATTCCAGATGCTTTGCCTTGCCGCAGAAATCGGCCTCCTTGACTTTCGGACGGGCAAGGTCGGCTTCCAGCAGATTGTATTCGGTCAACAGGTCCGCATTCTGCAGGCGCAGGCTCTTCTCCATGCGGCGGCTGTTGGCATAGGTCTCGACGCCAAAGGCCATCACGCCGGTCGACCGCAGCGCGTCCCAGACAGCCAGACCGTCCTCGTAGCGCATATGTAGTTCCCAGCCTTGCTCGCCGACATAGGAGATGCGGAAGGCGGTCACGTCCTTGCCGGCGATCCTGACGGGCTTGATCGCGGCAAAGGGAAAATTCTCCGGCGTCAGCCCGTCGGGGTTTTCCACGCACTTGCTCAATGTCGCCCGCGCGTTCGGACCCCAGATGCCGACGGTCACATATCTCTCGGTCACATCGGTGACGCTAACGTCGAAGCCTTTGTCCTCTGCCGTCCGGCGCATGTACTGGAAGTCGCGCGGCCCGGCATCGGCGCCGTCGATGACGCGGCAGCGGCCGGCCATGCGGATGACGGTCAGGTCGGCGCGCACCATGCCTTCCTCGTCGAGGAAATGGGTATAGATGCCCTTGCCGATATTGCCGTCACCGCCGATTTTTGCCGCGCACAGCCATTCCATCAGCGCGACATGGTCCGGGCCTTCCACGTCGTACATGGCGAAATGCGACAGGTTGACGATGCCGCAATCCTCGCTCATCGCGAGATGCTCGGCGTTCGAGACGCGCCAGAAGTGGCGGTTATCCCATTCGTTTTGGCGCACCGGCACCCGGTTGCCGTATTTCTCGAGCAGATGCTCGTTGGCGGCGTAGCCATGGGCGCGCTCCCAGCCGCCGAGTTCCATGAAATAGCCGCCGAGTTCCTTCTCGCGCTCCCAGAAGGGCGAGCGGCGGACATTGCGAGCCTTGGAGAAGGGCTCGCGTGGATGGACCGCTGGGTTGTAGACCTTCATAGCGGTTTCGGTGCAGCGATCCCAGATGAACTGTTCTTTCGTCTGGTGCGGATAGAAACGCGAATAGTCGATGGCGTGGTGGTCGATCGCCGTGCGGCCGTCCGTCATCCAGTCGGCGATGAGCTTGCCCATGCCGGGGCCGTCCTTGACCCAAATCGCCACCGCATACCAGAGGCCCCTGACCTTCTGGCTTTCGCCCATCGAGGGGCCGCCGTCCGCCGTCACCTGCAATAGGCCGTTGAAGGAATGGCTCTCATTGTAGCCCAGCTCGCCCAGGATCGGCGTCAGTTCCATGGCGCGCTCGAGCGGCGCCAGGATCTGCTCCATGTCGAGATCGCGTTGCGACGGCGAAAGCCGCGCCTCGTTTTTCTCGAGAATATCGCGCGGATGGCAAAGGCGCGGATTGGTCTCTTCGTAATAACCCCATTCGATCTGCCCGCCTTCGGCGGTCTTGGGGTCGCCGGTATCGCGCATGTAAGCCGAGTTGCCCTGGTCGCGCAGCAGCGGCCAGCCGATCTCCTTGCCGGTGCCGGCGAACTCGGTGTACGGCCCGAAGAAGGTAAGCGGATGGTCGATCGGCATGACCGGCAGGTCCTCGCCCGCCATTTCCGCGATCAGCCGTCCCCAGATGCCGGTGCAGACCACGACATAGTCGGCCTCGATGGTGCCGCGGTCGGTCACCACGCCCTTGATGCGGCCGTTCTCGATGACGAGCGACCTGGCCGACGTATTGGCAAACGCCCTGAGTTTGCCGGAAGCTTCCGCCTGATCGACAAGCTTGCCGGCGACGGTCTGCGAGCGCGGGATGACGAGGCCGGCGTCGGGATCCCACAGGCCGCCCTGTACCATCTGTTCTTCGATCAGCGGGAATTTTTCCTTGATCTCGGCGGGATCGATCAGGCGGGCGCGTGTGCCGAAGGCCTTCGCCGAGGCGATCTTGCGCTTGATCTCCGCCATGCGGGCGTCGTCGCCGACGCGGGCGACCTCGAGGCCGCCGATGCGCGCGTAGTGACCCATCTTTTCGTAGAAATCGATGGAATAGAGCGTCGTCCAGCACGACAGGAAATCATGGCTGGTCGTGTAGCAGAAGTCGGAGGCATGCGCCGTCGAGCCGATATCCGTCGGGATGCCCGATTTGTCGATGCCGACAATATCGTCCCATCCGCGCTCGATCAGGTGATGGGCGACCGATGCGCCGACGATGCCGCCCAGCCCGACGATGACGACCTTCGTCTTTTCCGGAAACCCTGCCATTGCCCGCGACTCCAAGATGCTATGCGAGCAGACTATAGGGCGGCGCGGCGCCGCGCTTGCAGCCTGTTTGCGACATCGCCAAAAAAGCCCGCGCCACCAGCCCGTCGAATGCAGTTAGACCTAAGCCTTCGCCCTGCTCGGTACGAAGGCACTGCTAGAGCCCGTCCTGCGCAGCTTCGAAGAAAAATGCATACCTTCATCGCCGATTACCGGAAGCAAATAAAAGGCCGGGCGTTTGCCCGGCCTTCAAAAATCATGGCGTCGACTTTACTTGATGCGCGCGACGCCGCCCGAGATCTCGATCGTCTCCGAACCGGTCAGCGCCTCGAGGTCGCCATTCGGCAAGGTAACAAAACAGCCGCTCGGGCAAAATTCCACGGTTTCGCCAGCGGCCAGCGCCAGCTCGGTCTTGCCGCCGCCTTCCGTCACGATCAGCGTGCGGGTCTCGGCGTCCTTGTTGACCGCGCTGGCGGCATGGGCCGAACCGCCCACGGCCAGAAAAGCGACGGCGGCGACGAGAGACTTCCACATTTTGCAGTATCGGTGTTGCCACCGCCTCTGTTGCATTTCGCAAGGCATTCTCGCCGTTTGCAGGTGAGCTTATATGTAATGCAAGCTGAACGGCAACTGAATGCCGCATTCATGCCGCAATTGGTTTCCGAAGGCTTGAAGGCAAGCTCCAAACAGCTAGTCAGGATCGGGCTTCCGTACCTTGCGTCCCGACTTGGCGAGACGTTTCGCCTCGACCGCCGCTAGGGCTTTTGCTTGTTCCCGCTCGGCGAATTCGACTTCGATCTTGTCGTCGTCGATCGGCCACGCCTCGTGCTTTTTGGTCTCGACGACGGCGCGCGGTGTCGACGGAATTTCGATATGCTGGTCGGCGAACACATCGAAGATGGCAAAGCGGATGTCGTTCTGGACGATATTGCCACTAAGAACGTCTGCCAGGAATACGCGGATCTCGAATTCGAGCGCGGCCGGGCCGAAATTGGAAAACAGCACAAAGGGTTCCGGGTTCTTCAGCACCAGCGGATGGCTGCGTGCGATCTCCAACAGGACGCCATGCACGTGCTTGACGTCGCTGCCATAGGCAACGCCGACCTTGATGTCGACGCGGCCGAGCTTGTTGCGGTGCGTCCAGTTGCCGACCGCATTGTTGATCAGGTTTGAATTGGGCAGGATCACCGATTGCCGTTGGAACGTCTCGATCTCGGTGGCGCGCACGCTGATCTTCTTGACCGTGCCGCTGATGTCGCCGGCGACGATCCAGTCGCCGACCTTGAACGGCCGCTCGGCCAACAGGATCAGGCCCGACACGAAGTTGGAGACGACATTCTGCAAGCCGAAACCGATGCCGAGGGACAGGGCGCCGGCGACCAGCGCGAGATTGGAGAGGTCGATACCGGCCGCCGAGATGCCGACCAGTGCCGCGACCGCGACACCGGCATAACCGACCGCCAGCCGGATCGAATTGCGCACGCCGGTGTCGACCCGGCCGCGCGCCATCACCGAGCCGTCGAGCCAGCCCTGGAACCAGCGCGTCAGGAAATAGCCAATGATGAAGACGACGACGCCGGTGAGAATGCCGGTGACCGAGATCGTCACCGAGCCGATGGTGAGGCCGGTCGCCAGCTTGTAGGCCCAGGCCTGGATGTCGCCGGGCTGGAAGCCCCACATCAACAGGATCAGCGGCAGGAACACCAGCACAATCATGATGTTGATGGCGGCGCTGACGACAAGCCCGAGCTGGTCGAGGGCGGCATCTTCGTAGCTTGAATTGGCCGCTAGCCAGCGCCCGATCGAAGTTTTGGCGAAACCACCTTCCTCGCCGATCGCTCGCGCCGACAGGAAGCCGATATAGGCGGTGACCAGGATGGTGCCGGTGACCACGACCTGCAGCGAGACGAAAATTGCAAGGCCGATATAGCCAAGCAGTGCCGATGCGATGGTGAATAGGCCTAGCGCGACGGCGGTGTAGCGCAGCCACGCCGGCCACGGGCGCCAGCTTCCGTCGGGGGCCTTGAACGGCTTCAGCAGGCCCATAAGGATCAGGATGATGCCGACGACGATGGTGGCGATGAAGCTTCTGGCGATGGTCAGCGACAGTGGCGAGCCCATCTTGTCGTTGACGACAGACAGGAAGTTGTTGCTGCCGATGACGACAGCCATGGCGGTCGTCAGCCGCACCAGCCAACGCGCCGGGCCGGTTTCGACCGGGATCAAACGCCAGTTCGGCAGTCGGGGCTCGAGCGCTGCGTTGGTCAGGCGGTTGACGCAGAACACCACCGCGATAACGGCAACCAGCGAATTCAGGAAGATGCCGATGTCACCGCGTAAAACATTGTAATAATCGAAGAAGAAGATCGTCGAGACAAGGAAGGCGCCGACCGCCAGCGTCGGCAGCAACGTCGACCAGAACGCCACCGACAGGCGGCTGAGATAGGAGGGGTCCTCGACGGAGGGATCCGCTTCGAAGACGCGGCCGAACAGGCGTCGGCCGCCGATAAAAAGCACTGCAGCGAATGCGAGCGCCATCAAAGTCGCGGCAAGAATGGCCTGGAACTTGAACTTGAAGGCGAAGCTCAGCCAGGATGACACCGCCTTATAGAAGCCGGAAAACTCAGCGTTGGCGTCGGAAAAGACTTCGGGGCTAAGCGCATCGGACAGCACGTAGCGTTTGGTAAGCACATTGCGGAACAGCTCGCTGCGCATGTTGCCGATCTTCTCGATCAGCCCACTGATGCGGATCGACAGGTTCTGCGCGCTGGCAATGACGGCGTTAATCTCGGCTTTTTCGGAAGCCAGCGCCTGGCGTTCACCGGTCACGATGTCGGGCTCGGCCGGCTGGCCCGCGGCCGGCGGAGGTCCCAGCGTCTCGATCCGATCGTTGATATCGCCGAGACGCGAGCGGAACGCCAGCGCGCTGGTGAGCGCCGCCCGCGACAGATCCTCCAATTGCAGGCGGATTTCCACGAGGGTGGCATCGTCTTGGCCATCCTGCTGTATCTTCTTCTCGAGACCGTCGGTTTTGGCCGTCAGGCTCTGGATGACCTTCTGCTGGTCGGCGATCAACCCGGCGGCGCCCTGCCCGAGTGCCTGCGCCATAGTAACGAGCGACGGCGGCGCCGAGACAACAAGTGCAGCGATCAGGACCAGGCGGAGTAAACGAAAGAACATGATTTTTCTGGCGACTCGCGGACGGCAGCGGCAGTTTTGAAGCACGTCCTTGATAAAGACGCTCATATCACGGGGCAAGTCATGCCAGGCGGCTCGTTTTCGAAGTCCGCCAATCGAAGTCGGCCAATCCAGTCGAAGTCGGCCAATCCAGTCGAAGTCGGCCAATCCAGTCGAAGTCGGGGAGTCGAAAAGCGATGGCGCAATCTTGGCTTTGCGTTGGCGGCCTGCTCTATAGTCTGCCGCAAAGCCTGAAATGGATGACAATAAGAATGGCGGAATATTCGGCCTTTTCGCTTCTCAAGAACGCGCTGACCGGAAACAAGGACTGGAGGCCGGCCTGGCGCAAGCCCGACCCGAAGGCGTCCTACGACGTGATCGTCATCGGCGGCGGCGGCCATGGCCTGTCGACCGCCTACTACCTAGCCAAGGAGCACGGCATCACCAATGTCGCGGTGCTGGAGAAGGGCTGGCTCGGTTCCGGCAATGTCGGCCGCAACACCACGGCGGTCCGTTCCAACTATCTCCTGCCGGCCAACACGCGCTTTTACGAGCATTCGATGAAGCTGTGGGAGAACCTGGCCCATGACCTCAACTACAACGTCATGTTCTCGCAGCGCGGCTGCCTGAACCTCGCCCACACACCTGCTCAGTTCGACGACTATGCCCGGCGCGGAAACGCCATGCGCCATCTCGGCGTTGACGCCGAACTGATGACCACGGCCGAAATCGCGCGCCTGGTGCCGGCGCTCGACGTCTCCGGCACCGCGCGTTTCCCGATCGTCGGTGGCCTGATGCAGCGGCGCGCCGGCACCGCCCGCCACGACGCCGTCGCCTGGGGCTATGCGCGCGGCGCAGATCGCCGCGGCGTCGACATCATCGAAAATTGCGAGGTCACCGGCTTCCTGCGCGACGGCGACCGCATCACCGGCGTCACGACAACGCGCGGCGAAATCCGCGCAAAAAAGGTAGCGGTCGCGGTTGCCGGCAGCACCGGGCGGGTCATGCGGCTTGCCGGCATCGAGACGATGCCGATCGAGAGCCACGTGCTGCAGGCCTTCGTCACGGAATCGCTAAAGCCGTTCATCGATACGGTCCTGACCTTCGGCATGGGCCATTTTTATATGTCGCAATCTGACAAGGGCGGGCTTGTCTATGGCGGCGATCTCGACGGCTACAACAGCTACGCCCAACGCGGCAGCCTGCCGATCGTCGATGAGGTGATGAGCGAGATGCTGGCGCTGTTCCCTGGGCTGGCCCGTGTCCGCATGCTGCGCTCATGGGGCGGCGTCTGCGACATGTCGATGGACGGCTCGCCAATCATCACCACCGGTCCGCTGCCGGGCATGTATCTCAACTGCGGCTGGTGCTATGGCGGCTTCAAGGCGACGCCTGCTTCCGGCTGGTGCTTTGCCTGGACCATCGCCAAGGACGAGCCGCACGGTCTCAACGCGGCCTTCACGCTCGACCGCTTTTACCGTGGCATGGTGATCGACGACAAGGGCCAGGGCGCCACGCCCCGGCTGCATTAGGCCATGATCCCGAAAAGTGGAAACCGGTTTTCGGACAAGATCATGGTCAAACGAGAAGTTTAAGAGATCCATGCTCATCACCTGCCCCTATTGCGGCCCGCGCGACGTGATCGAATTCACCTATCAGGGCGACGGCAATCGCCAGCGCCCACAGCCCGCCTCGCAGAACCTCGACGCCTGGAACGCCTATGTCTACGACCGGCTTAATCCAGCCGGCGACCACAATGAGATCTGGCAGCATTCCGGCGGCTGCCGCGCCCATCTCAGGGTCGTGCGCAATACGCTGACGCACGAGATCTCCAGCACCGCGTTCGCGCGCGGCGACCACAACTCGGTTGCGCGGCACCGGGCCGAGGACAAGCCATGAGCCCGCGCCGTACAGAGGCCGGGGGGCGCATCGACCGGCTGCGGACCATCCGTTTCACCTTCGACGGCGCGCCTTATACCGGCCATGCCGGCGACACGCTGGCTTCGGCGCTGCTGGCCAACGGCGTCACCCTGTTTGGGCGTTCGTTCAAATATCACCGCCCGCGCGGCGTGCTGACCGCCGGCGTCGAGGAACCGAACGCGCTGGTCACAGTGTTGAGGGGCGAGGTTCGCGAGCCGAACATCCCCGCCACAATGGTCGAAATTTATGACGGGCTGGCCGCAGTCAGCCAGAACCGCTTCCCTTCGCTTGCCTGGGACGTCAGTGCCGTGAACCAGCTCGGCGGCAAGCTTTTGTCGGCCGGCTTCTACTACAAAACCTTCATGGGACCGGTGATCGGTCCGCTGAAGGGCACTCGCTTCTGGATGTTCTGTGAGCATTTCATCCGCCGTGCCGCCGGCCTGGGCAAGGCAGGCACGGCTCCCGATACGGCGCGCTACGAACGCATGAACGCGTTTTGCGATGTGCTGGTGGTCGGCTCCGGCCCGGCGGGGCTGATGGCCGCCAGGGCGGCTGCCGATCAGGGTGCACGCGTCATCCTGGCCGAGCTCGAGCCGCATTTCGGCGGCTCGGCCAATTGGTCGCGCGAGACGATCGATGGCATGCCGGCCGCCGACTGGGCAGCGCGCGCCGCCGGTCAGCTTGAAGGCCGTGACAATATCCGCCTTTTGCCGCGCACTACTGTCTGGGGTTATTATGACGGCAACACGCTTGCCGCGCTCGAACGTGTCACCGACCACAAGGAAAAGGCCGGCAAGGGCGAGCCGCGCCATCGCTATTGGACGATCCGCGCCAAGTCGGTGGTGCTGGCCACCGGCTCCCTGGAGCGTCCGCTGGTCTTTCCGGGCAACGATCGGCCAGGCGTGATGCTGGCGCATGCTGCCGAGCGTTTTGCCAATGAATATGGCGTGCTGCCGGGCGACAGGGTCGCGCTGTTCACCAACAATGACAGCGCCTATCGCTCCGCGCTTGCGCTGAAGAAGGCCGGCGCCGTCGTCGTCGCCATCGTCGACGTGCGCCCAGAACTTTCGAGCGAAATGCGCAAGCTGGCCGGCGAAGCGGAGGCCGAGATCCTTTCTGGCCACGCGGTAATCGCCACCGAGGGCGGCAAGGCGCTTTCCGGCTTCAAGGTGCAGCGCTTCGACATGGTCAACGGCGCGCTTTCCGGCGAAGCGCGCAGCATCCACGCCGATTGCCTGCTGATGTCGGGCGGATGGTCGCCGACCATTCATCTGGCCAGCCAGGCCGGCGCGAGAGCGGAATGGAACGAAGCATTGCAAGCGTTCCTGCCGCCCAAGCCGACGACGCGGCAATGGATCGGCGCCGGCGCCTTCACCGGCAGTTTCTCCACCGCCGAGGCGATCGCCGAAGGCCGCGCCGCCGGCCTTTCCGCAGCGGGCGCAACCGCCACGCCGGCGGCCTTGCCTGCCGTCGAGGCAGCACCTGGCGATCCCGATCCGGCGCCGGTGCTCGAGATCAAGGCCAAGGGAAAGAGTTTCGTCGACTTCCAGCATGACGTGACGGCGGATGACGTGCGGCTGGCGCATCGCGAAGGCTTCGTCTCGGTCGAGCATCTGAAGCGCTACACCACGCTCGGCATGGCAACCGACCAGGGCAAGAGCTCCAACATACCCGGCCTCGCCATCATGGCCGAGGCGCTCGGCAAGCCGATCCCAGAGGTCGGCACGACGCGCTTTCGCCCGCCCTTTTCGGCGGTGTCGATCGGCTCGCTAGCCGCCGAACGCTTCGGCGATCTGAAGCCCGAGCGGCTGACGCCGATGCATGACTGGCACGTCGCCAATGGCGCCACCATGTATTCGGCCGGCCTGTGGTATCGGCCGATGATCTACGGCCATCCCGGCGAGACGATCGAGCAGGCCTATGTGCGCGAAGCGAGAGCCACGCGCGAGAGCGCCGGCATCGTCGATGTCTCGACACTGGGCAAGATCGCGGTGCAAGGCCCCGACGCGGCGGAATTCCTCGACCGCGTCTACACCAACGTGTTTTCGACGCTGGCCGTCGGCAAGGCGCGTTATGGGCTGATGCTGCGCGAGGACGGTCTCGCCTTTGACGACGGCACCACATGGCGGCTCGGCGCGCAGGATTTCCTGATGACCACCACCACCGCCAATGCCGGCAAGGTGATGCAGCATCTGGAGTATTTCCTCGACGTGATCTGGCCGGAGCTGAAGGTCCACGTCGCCTCGGTCACCGACCAATGGGCCGGTGCCGCCATCGGTGGGCCGAAGGCAAGGCAGATACTGGCTGCTTGCGTTAGCGGCACCGCCGTCGACAATACCGCCCTGCCCTTCATGGGCATCGTCCACGGCGAAATCGCCGGCGTGCCGGTGATGATCTGCCGGCTGTCCTTCTCCGGCGAAATGGCCTTCGAGGTCTATTCCGGCGCCGGCTACGGCACCCATGTCTGGGAGGCGCTGATCGAAGCCGGCAAGCCGTTCGGGCTGGTGACCTACGGGCTGGAGGCGCTGGGCACCATGCGCATCGAGAAAGGCCACGTCACCGGTGCCGAGATCGACGGCCGCACCACGGCACGCGACCTGCATCTCGACTGGATGCTGTCGAAGAAGAAGCCGTTCATCGGCTCGGCGATGATGGACCGCGAGGGGCTGATCGCGCCGGACCGCCTGGAACTCGTCGGTATTGTTTCGCTCGACAACCAGCCGCTCAACGGCGGCGGGCACATCGTCGAGGAGCTTGACGAAGCCAATCCGCACGGCTCGCTTGGCCACATCACCGCTTGCTGCTATTCGCCGGCGCTCGGTAAATATATCGCGCTTGCCCTGGTCAAGGGCGGCAAGGCGCGGCGCGGCACGCGCGCTTATGTCTCCGACCCGCTGCGCAACCGGTTCGGGCCGGTCGAGATCGTCTCCAACCATTTCTTCGATCCGGACGGGAGCCGTATGCATGGTTGAACGCCAATCACCGCTTGAGCCGGTGCTGCATCCGGGCTCGCATGGCAATTTCGAGCATGGTGTCGAAATCATCCTCTCCGAAACCAGGCCGGGTTCGATCCTGCAGCTCGCCGCCTGGCCCGGCGAGGAGAAGACGTTGATGGCCGGCATCCATGCGGTCACCGGCCTGGCTTTGCCCGACGGCGCCGGCGGCGGTGTGACGAACGGCGCCAGGTCGGTGTTCGGCTTTGCGCCGGGAAAATTTACGGTTGTCGATGAAGCCGAGGGATTGGCGCCGGCCTTTGCCGATGTCGTCACTTCGGCCATCGGTACGGTGACCGACCTTTCGCACGGCCGCACCGCGATCCGTATCGCCGGGCCGAAGGCCGAGTGGGTGCTGGCGAAATTCTTCGCCATCGACTTCGCGCTGCCGGCCTTCCCGATCGGCGCCGGCCGCTCGACCATGCATCACGACATCTTCGCGCAGATCCAGCGCACCGGCGCCGATCAGTTCGACATCTATGTGTTCCGCTCGTTTGCCCGCTCGTTCTGGAAAGCGCTCTGCCATGCGAGCGAGGAAGTCGGCTACGAAGTGCAGTAGAGCCGGACGGCGCTTCACGTCACTCCGCGAACGTCACCCACTCTTCCAGCGGCGCGCGGTCGGTGCGGAAGGCATTTTCGGGCTTGGACGTATCCTCATGGCCGAGCGCCATGCCGCAGACGACGATCTCCTCGTCGGGAATGTTGAGCACCGGCCTGATCTGCCGGTGATAGGGCGCGAAGGCGGCTTGCGGACAAGTGTGCAGGCCCCTGCCCCGCGCGGCGACCATGATATTTTGCAGGAACATGCCGTAGTCGATCCACGACCCCTTGTTCAGCCGCCGGTCGACGGTGAAGATCATGCCGACCGGCGCGTCGAAGAAGACGAAGTTGCGGTCGTGCTGCGCACGCATCCTGTCGACCTCGCGCCGGCCGATGCCGAGCACGCCGTAGAGGCCGAAGCCGTTGGCCCGCCGTCGCGTCAGATAGGGTTCGAAGAACTGGTCGGGATAGTAGCGGTACTCGTCCCACTCGGCCTTTTCGGCGCGGATGCCCGAGCTGAGGATGGCATCGGTGATGCGCTGTTTGACCTCGCCCTTGGTCACATAGACTTTCCAGGGCTGCATGTTGGTGCCTGAGGGCGCGCGCGCGGCAACGGCGAGAATATCGCGGATGGTCTCGTCGTCGACCATATCGGGCAAGAAGGCGCGTACCGACCGCCGCGAGGTGATCGCGTCATCGACGATCGCCGCCGCAATCCGGGAGTTGTTTTCCAGCATGGGCCGTCCTTTTGCGTATGATCCCGAACCCGATTTTCCGGAAGGATCATGCGCCGACTAGAAGTGATGGAGCATCCTTGCGCGTCTTTTTGAACGCCCGATAGCCTACCCGCCTCGACCGGACGCCCCACTCGCCGCTCGTGCGCCGAGCCTTTGCCCGAACCGTCAAAATGGCGCAAGTAAATCTTGTGGTTTCGTGAAAATCCTCTTGATTTTTTCATGAACCCGCCATCAAGTGAAATTTGCTGGGAATTTTTCACCGAGACAGGGATGGCTTTGCCCTCAACCGCCGCCAGATCGGAACAGGACAGCGGCGAACGGCTGCTGGCCGGCGACATCCGCGCGTTGCGCAAGGCGCGCGGCCTGACGCTTGCTGACATCGCACTGAAGCTCGGCCGTTCCGTCGGCTGGGTCAGCCAGGTCGAGCGCGGTCTGTCGGTCCCGTCGCTCGGCGATCTCAGGGCCTTCGCCGAATTGTTCGGCGTGCCGGTCAGCCTGTTCTTCAGCCATGACGTACCTGTCGAGACCGAGCGCGGCGTGGTCGTGCGCGCCGGCAGCCGGCGCACGCTTGGCACAAGCGATTCCGGCCTGGTGGAGGAGCTTCTGTCGCCCGATCTCGGCGGTAGCTTCGAGATGCTGCGTTCGGTCTTCGCCCCGGGTGCCGAGCTGCAGACCGAGTCGCGCCGGCCGACCGAGGAAGCCGGCTACGTCGCTTCCGGCAGTTTCGATATCGAAATTGCCGGCGTCTGGCACCGGCTTGGCGAAGGCGATTCCTTCCGCTTCGACGGCAAGCCGTTCCGCTGGCGCAATCCTGGAGCGGAACCGGCTGTGGTGATCTGGGTGGTTTCGCCGCCTGTCTATTGAACGAATGCATGTCGCCCAAAAGTGCGTGGCGGTTTTGGGACAACGACATGCATCAAAACAAATAGTCGGAGAAGAACATGGCCGGTTTGCCGACCACGGCACACGTGGTGATCATCGGAGGCGGTGCCGTCGGCGCCTCCTCGCTCTATCATCTCGCCAACGCGGGCTGGACCGACTGCGTGCTTCTGGAGAAGAACGAGCTGACTTCCGGCTCGACCTGGCATGCCGCCGGCAACGTGCCGACTTTCTCCTCGTCATGGTCGCTGATGAACATGCAGCGATATTCGACCGAACTCTATCGCCGGCTGGCCGACGAGGTCGGCTATCCCATGAACTACCACGTCACCGGCTCGCTCAGGCTGGCCCATAGCGCGGAGCGCATGCAGGAATTTCAGCGCGCCAAGGGCATGGGCCGCTACCAGGGCATGGATATCGACGTGGTCGGGCTCGACGAGATCAAGCGCCGTTACCCCTTCATCGAGACGCATGAGCTGAAAGGCGCGCTCTACGATCCGAATGATGGCGATATCGATCCCGCGCAGCTGACCCAGGCACTGGCCAAGGGCGCGCGCGACATGGGCGCGAAGATCATCCGCTTCTGTCCGGTAACCGGCGTGAGCCGAGACAATCACGAGTGGGTGGTCGAGACGGCGCAAGGCGAGATCCGCTGCGAGATCGTCGTCAACGCCGCCGGCTACCGCGCCGCCGAAGTCGGCAGGATGTTCGGCCGCGAGGTGCCAATGATGGTGATGAGCCATCAATATATCCTGTTCGAGGAAATCCCCGAACTGGCGGCGTGGTCGAAGGAACAGGGCAAGAAGCTGCCGCTGCTGCGCGACGTCGATACGTCCTATTATCTGCGCCAGGAAAAGAACGGCATGAATCTCGGCCCCTATGAGCGCAATTGCCGCGCCCACTGGGTCGGCCACAACGACCCGATGCCCGACGACTTTTCGTTCCAGCTGTTTCCCGACGATCTCGACCGGCTGGAACATTACCTGGCCGATGCTGTCGCCCGCGTGCCGATCCTCGGCACCGCCGGCCTTTCCAAGGTCATCAACGGGCCGATCCCCTATGCGCCGGACGGCAACCCGCTGATCGGCCCGATGCCCGGCGTGCCCAACGCCTTCGAGGCCTGCGTCTTTACCTTCGGCATCGCCCAGGGCGGCGGCGCCGGCAAGGTGCTGGCCGAATGGGTGACCGAGGGCCAGACCGAATGGGACATGTGGTCGTGCGATCCGCGCCGTTTCACCGCCTTTGCCTCGGCCCCGGATTATTGCGTCGCCAAGGGCATGGAGATCTACGGCAACGAATATGCCATCCAGTTCCCGCGCCATGCCTGGCCGGCCGGGCGCGACCGCAAGCTGTCGCCGCTCCACGACCGCATCAAGGCACTCGGCGCCCGGTTCGACGTCTATAATGGCTGGGAACGCGCCACCTGGTATGCGAAGCCAGGCGACGACATCTCCGAAGAATCCACGCTGACTTTCCGCCGCGACGGGCCGTGGCAGCATCGTGTGCGCGAGGAATGCCTCGCCGTCCGCGATGCCGCCGGCATTCTGGACCTGCCGGGGTTTTCCCGATTCAATCTCGACGGTCCGGGTGCCGCCGAATGGCTGAGCCTCCAGGTGACAGGCCTGGTTCCGAAACCCGGCCGCATCGGCCTCGTCTATTTTGCCGACGACAAGGGCCGCATCGTCACCGAAATGTCGGTGGTCCGCCACGACGAGAACCTGATGACGCTGATCACCGCCGCTGTGGCTCAGTGGCATGATTTCGAATGGCTGAAATCGCGCATCCCGAAGGACGCCACATTCAAGCTGGTCGACCGGACGGAGGAATACTCCACCCAGATCCTCGCCGGCCCCAACTCGCGAAAAATCCTCGCCGAACTCTGCGCGGCCGACCTCACCCTGCCCTGGCTGACGCATCAGGAAACCAGTATCGCCGGACGTTGGGCAAAGCTGGTGCGCGTGTCCTTCGCGGGCGAGCTCGGCTGGGAAATCCACAGCAGGGTCGACGATACCGCAGCCATCTTCGACGCCGTCTGGGCGGCGGGGAAGAGGCATAGACTAAAACCGTTCGGCATGTACGCGCTGGATTCGCTCCGGCTCGAAAAAGGTTACCGCACCTGGAAGGGCGACCTGTCGACCGACTATTCGATCCTGGAGGGCGGGCTGGAGCGCTTCGTCAGATGGGACAAGCCCGACTTCCGTGGCAAGGCGGCGCTGCAGAACGAAAGGCAGCAGGGCGTAAAGAAACGCTTCGTCACGCTGGTCGTCGAAAACCCCGGCGACTGCGATGCGCCCTACATGTCGACGCTGTGGCATGACGGCCGCATTGTCGGCGAGACGACATCCGGCGGCTGGGGTCATCGCATCGACAGGTCGATCGCGCTCGGCATGCTGCGCGCCGACCTCACCGAGCCGGGAACCGCGGTCGAGATCGAGATCTTCGGCGAACGTTTTCGGGCGGTCGTGCAGAAGGATGAGCCGTTATGGGATCCAAAGAACGAGAGGCTCAGAGCATGAAGACTGTCATCCTTACCGATGGCGGCATGGGCCAGGAGCTGGTCCGCCGTAGCAGTTCCGAGCCGACGCCGCTGTGGTCGGCCAGGGTGCTGATCGACGAACCGGATCTGGTGCGCGACCTGCATGCGGAATTCATCCGCGCCGGCGCCCGCGTCATCACCATCAACACCTATTCAGCCACGCCGGAGCGGTTGGCACGCGAAGGCGCGGAAGAGCTGTTCAAGCCGCTGCAGAAGCGCGGCATCGAACTGGCAAGGCAAGCCCGCGACCAGGCCGGCGACGCGGCGATCGCCGGCTGCCTGTCGCCGCTGTTCGGCAGCTATGCGCCGGCGCTGACGATATCCTTCCAGGATACGCTCGACATCTATCGCCGTATCGTTGCCGAGCAGGCGGACGGCGTCGATCTGTTTCTGTGCGAAACCATGGCGTCGGCCGAAGAGGCGCGCGCCGCCGTCACCGCGGCGTCGGAAAGCGGCAAGCCCGTATGGGTGTCGTGGACGCTTGCCGACCACGGCACGCCGCGCCTGCGCAGCGGCGAAGCCATTGCGGCGGCGTCGGGCGCTCTTGCCGGCCTGCCCGTCGCGGCTCGGCTGATCAATTGCTGCCGGCCCGAAGCGATCGCTGCAGCGCTGCCCGAACTGATCGCTCTCGGCGGTCCGGTCGGCGCTTATGCCAACGGCTTCACCTCGATTGAGGCGCTCAAGCATGGCGGTACCGTGGAAGTGCTGCACGCCCGCCACGACCTTGATCCGGATGCCTATGCCGGCCAGGCGGTCGGTTGGGTCGAGGCCGGCGCCGGCATCGTCGGCGGCTGCTGCGAAGTCGGACCGGCCCACATCGCCGCGCTGCGCGACCGGCTCGAACAGGCCGGTTATGAAATTTCGGGAGCAGCATAATGCCCAGACCATCTTCGCGCATTTCCGGCATCGTGCCTTCGGGCAAGGATGGCTGGGAGGTTCATTCCGCTGCCTGGGCGCGCAAGCAGGCCGGCGAGGACATCATCATGCTGTCGGTCGGCGACCATGATTTCGACACGCCGAGCGAGACGATCGAAGCCTGCGTGACGGCGGTTCGCGCCAGCAATCACCACTACACCCCGCTTGCCGGCGTTTCGCGCCTGCGCAAGGCGATGGCGGCGGCCTCGACGCGGTGCACCGGGGTTGCGACAAATCCCGACCAGGTCATCGCCACCCCGGGCGGGCAGGCCGCGCTTTACGCGGCCATACAAGCGGTTCTCGACCAGGGCGACCATGCCATCGTCGTCGCGCCCTATTACGCCACCTATCCCAACACCTTCAGTGCGGCGGGCGCCGAGTTCAGCGTCGTCGAGACCCCCGCCGAGGATGGCTTTCAGCCGCGCGCCGCCGATATCCGCGCTGCCCTTCGGCCGAACACCCGCGCCATCCTGATCAACACGCCCAACAATCCCACGGGCGCCGTCTATTCGCGCGAGCGCCTGGAAGAGCTGGCGCAGATCTGCCGCGAACATGACCTCTGGCTGCTGTCGGACGAGGTCTACTGGACGCTGGGCGGCGGCGAGCACGTCTCACCACGCTCGCTGCCCTGCATGGCGGAACGCACGCTGGTCATCAATTCGATGTCCAAGAGCCACGGCATGACCGGCTGGCGCATGGGCTGGCTGACCGGGCCGGAATCAATGGTCTCGCTGTTGACCGACCTCAATCTGGTGATGACCTACGGCCTGCCGGCCTTCATCAGCCTCGCCTGCGCCGAGGCGCTCGAAAATGGCTACGGCGTCAAGGAAATCGCCGAGCGCTACGCCGCGAGGCGCACCGTCGTCCTCGATGCCATGCGCGGTATGAACAACATCACCGTGCGCGGCTCCGAAGGCGGCATGTACGTCATGCTCGACATATCGGCGATCGAGCCGGACGACGAAAAATTCGCCTGGGCCTTCCTCGACCAGGAAAATGTCGGCGTCATGCCCGGCTCAAGCTTCGGCGAGGCCGCCGCCGGCCACATCCGCTTCAGCCTCTGCCAGCCTGAGCCGGTACTGATGGAGGCTGCCACGCGCCTGCGCCGCTTCGCCTCCAGCTATGGTCGCGAGGCCGCATGAACGCCTCGCCCACCAAAACCATTCCGACCAAGGCCATTCCTCCCAAAGCGAGGGCGGTCATCATCGGTGGCGGCGTCTCCGGCTGCTCGGTCGCCTATCATCTGGCCAAGCTCGGCTGGACCGATATCGTGCTGCTCGAGCGCAAGCAGCTGACGTCGGGCACGACATGGCACGCCGCCGGCCTGATCGGCCAGCTGCGCGGCTCGCAGAACATGACGCGGCTGGCGAAGTACTCGGCCGACCTCTACGTCAAGCTGGAGGCCGAGACCGATGTCGGCACCGGCATGCGCCAGGTCGGCTCGATCACGGTGGCGCTGACCGAGGAGCGCAAGCACGAGATCTATCGGCAGGCATCTCTCGCCCGCGCCTTCGATATCGACGTGCGCGAGATTTCGCCCAACGAAGTCAAGCAGATGTACCCGCATCTCAATGTTTCCGATGTGGTCGGCGCCGTGCATCTGCCGCTCGACGGTCAGTGCGACCCGGCCAATATCGCCATGGCGTTGGCCAAGGGCGCGCGCCAGCGCGGTGCGACGATCGTCGAGAACGTCAAGGTGACCAAGGTGCATACCAGGGCCGGCCGCGTCACCGGCGTTTCCTGGGCGCAGGGCGACGAGCAAGGCCTGATCGAGGCCGATATCGTCGTCAACTGCGCCGGCATGTGGGCACGCGAACTTGGCGCCCGGAACGGCGTCACCATCCCGTTGCACGCCTGCGAACATTTCTATCTCGTCACGGAACCGATCCCCGGGCTTTCCCGCTTGCCGGTGCTGCGCGTGCCGGACGAGTGCGCCTACTACAAGGAAGATGCCGGCAAGATGATGCTCGGCGCTTTCGAGCCGGTGGCCAAGCCCTGGGGCATGAACGGCATAAGCGAGGATTTCTGCTTCGACCAGTTGCCGCAGGACATGGACCATTTCGAGCCGATCCTGGAAATGGGCGTCAACCGCATGCCGATGCTGGCCACCGCCGGCATCCACACCTTCTTCAACGGCCCCGAGAGTTTTACCCCCGACGACCGCTATTATCTCGGCGAGGCGCCGGAGCTTTCCGGCTATTGGATGGCGACCGGCTACAATTCGATCGGCATCGTCTCCTCCGGCGGCGCCGGCATGGCGCTGGCGCAATGGATCAATGACGGCGAGGCGCCCTTCGACCTCTGGGAGGTCGACATCCGCCGCGCCCAGCCGTTCCAGAAGAACCGCCGCTATCTCAAGGAACGCGTCTCCGAAACGCTCGGCCTGCTCTACGCCGATCATTTCCCCTACCGGCAGATGGCGACCTCGCGGAACATAAGGCGCTCGCCGCTGCACGAACATCTGAAGGCAAGCGGCGCGGTGTTCGGCGAGGTCGCCGGTTGGGAGCGCGCGAACTGGTTCGCTAGGCCCGGCCAGGAGCGCGAATACCGCTATTCCTGGAAGCGGCAGAACTGGTTCGACAACCAGCGCGAGGAACATCTTGCGATCAGGAACGGCGTCGGCCTGTTCGACATGACTTCGTTCGGCAAGATCCGTGTCGAAGGCCGCGATGCCTGCGCCTTCCTGCAAAGGCTCTGCGCCAACGACGTGGACGTGGCGCCGGGCAAGATCGTCTACACCCAGATGCTCAACCAGCGCGGCGGCATCGAGAGCGACCTCACCGTCTCGCGACTGTCCGAAACCGCCTTCTTCCTCGTCGTGCCCGGCGCCACGCTGCAACGCGACCTGGCCTGGCTGAGAAAACATCTTGCCGACGAGTTCGTCGTCATCACCGATGTGACCGCTGCCGAAGCGGTGCTTTGCCTGATGGGCCCGGATTCGAGGAAGCTGATCCAAAAGGTCAGCCCGAATGATTTCTCTAATAACAACAATCCGTTCGGCACGTTTCAGGAGATCGACATCGGCATGGGCCTGGCCCGCGCTCACCGCGTCACCTATGTCGGCGAACTCGGCTGGGAGCTTTATGTCTCGACCGACCAGGCTGCCCATGTCTTCGAGGCGATCGCGGAGGCAGGCACCGATGTCGGGCTAAAACTATGCGGCCTGCACACGCTGGATTCCTGCCGCATCGAGAAGGCGTTCCGGCATTTCGGCCACGACATCAACGACGAGGACAATGTGCTGGAGGCCGGCCTTGGCTTCGCAGTGAAGACGGCCAAGGGCGATTTTCTTGGCCGCGATGCCGTGCTGAGGAAGAAAGAAAGCGGATTGAACCGGCGGCTGGTGCAGTTCCGCCTGAACGACCCCGAGCCCCTGCTCTTCCACAATGAGGCGATCCTGCGCGACGGCACGATCGTCGGCCCGATCACCTCGGGCAATTACGGCCATCATCTCGGCGGTGCGATCGGGCTTGGCTACGTGCCGTGCCAGGGCGAGAGCGAGGCGGACGTGCTGGCGTCGTCCTACGAAATCGAGATCGCCGGCGAGCGCTTTGCGGCGGAAGCGTCGCTTAAGCCGATGTACGATCCGAAATCGGAACGGGTGCGGATGTAACTCTTTTCCTTCTCCCCTTGTGGGAGAAGGAAAAGTCCCCTCCCGTGTCAGAACGCGTCCATCCTGGCCGCGACCTTCGCGATGAACCTCGTCCGCTTCTCGTCGGTCGACAGGTTCATCGAGTATTGCGCGAGGTAGGAAACCGACCCGCCGGGCTTGATCGTCGCACGCAGCACCCGCTTGACCAGCTTGCGCGGCGGGTCACCCATCAGCATGGCGCGGAACCGGCTGCCGCCATAGGTCGTGACCGCGACCACCTTGCGAATATTGTGCAGTGACGGCTGCACCTTGCCGTCGACCAGCTTGAACGACACGCCGGGCAGGAAGACGCGATCGAAAAAGCCTTTCAGAATGGCCGGATAGCCGAAGTTCCACACCGGAAACGACAGCACCAGCGCCTCGGCCCGCAGAAGGCGCTCGATATAGGCTGACGCCGGATCGCCGTCGCTGCGTTCGTCGTGATAGGACAGCCGTTCGGCCCGCGTCAGCCTGGGATCGAAACCCTCGGCATAGAGATCGCAGTCGTCGACGACATGGCCGGCGGCCTTCAGCCGCTCGATGATCGTCCGGTGCAGATCGGCGTTGAAGCTGGTCTCCACAGGATGAGCATAGAGGACGAGGACGTTCACAGGAGAACATCTCGCAAGTCGGCACCAAGCACCCCCCTCTGCCCTGCCGGGCATCTCCCCCTCAAGTGGGGAGATCGGCTGTCAGTATCGCTTTCGCCAGTTGACGACGTTGGAAGATGGTCGAGACGATGGAACTGCCAATCTCCCCCCTTGAGGGGGAGATGCCAAGTGGTGGCAAAGAGGGCAGGCCAGAGGGGGGTACAGCGCCACACGCCCGTCATCGTCTCAAACCGCCTTCTCCAGTCCCTTGAACAGGAACGACTTGCCCGAGCGATAGTCATAGTCCGGGTTCTCCCAGGCGATCATCTTGCCGGGATTGAGCAGGCCTTGCGGGTCGGTCTCGCGTTTGAAGGCGAGCTGCACCTCGTCGGTGCGCTTCATGCCGCCTTCTTCCAGCGTGTAGCGGTGCGGGTTGAAGATCCAGCAGCCATTGTCCTCGTGGATGCGGATGATCTCGTCGAGCCGCTCCGCCGTGGTGAAGCGGACCAGCGGCAGCCCTGCGATGCCGATGGCGCCGTCGAAGCGGATGAATTCGAGATGCGCCGGCACCTCGTCGCCGAAGCGGTCGACCATCGCCTTGACGTGGCCGAGGTGGTCCGGCGACGGATAGCGGGTCTGCAGATAGGTGATCGTCGGGTCGACCCGGATGGCACGCAGCGTCGTGTGATTCCAGGTCAGCTCATAGGCCGGCGGCAGCCCCTTGAGATCGGCCTCCTTGTCGGCGCGAAAGACGATCTCGCCCTTACTGCGCGCCGTGAAGGCGAGGAAGGCATCCATCGCATGCGGCGCGATCATCAAGACGACGATGCTTTGGCTGCGCCGGAAAAACCGCTGGTGGCGCTTGAAGTAATCGTAGGGGATGGGTGCTGCGATCGGCGTGATCAGTTTCGCCAATATGCCGTCCTGAATGGCGAGATCGTTGCCGAAGCCAGCCGCATCCATGAAATCGTCGAAGCCGACGATGACGTCGATCCAGTCATAGCTGGCGGTCAGAGGCATCTCGACTTCGGTGATGATGCCGTTGGTGCCGTAGGCGTGCATCACCTTCAGCACGTCCTCGCCGGTGAGCTCCATGACCCGCGGCTCAGCCTCCATCGTCACGGTCCTCAGCCGGATGACGTTGCCGAGGTCGCGCAGTCCGCCCCAGCGGATCGAGCCGATGCCGCCGGAGCCGCCGGCGACGAAGCCGCCGATCGATGCGGTGTTGTAGGTCGATGGCGACATGCGGAGCTCCTGGCCGGAATGCGCCCGCGTCGCTCTGTCGATGTCGGCGAGCACGGCGCCGGGGCCGGTGACGACACGGCCGGGGGCGATCGTCTTGACCGCGTTCATTTCGGCGAGATTGAGCACCACGCCGCCGGACAGCGGCATCGCCTGCCCGTAATTGCCGGTGCCACTGCCGCGCGGCGTCACCGGGACGCCGTGCCGGTGGCAGGCGGCGAGAATGCGGACGACCTCGTCTTCGGTTTTCGGCGTCACGATCAGGTCACCGGTGACGTGCTCGAGCTGCTGCTTCAGCACCGGGCTGTACCAGTAGAAGTCGCGGCTCTTCTGCTGGACGATCGCCGGATGGTCGTCGATCTTCAAACCGTCCAGGTCGCGCTTGAGCGCCGCAATATCCATCATTCCACCATCAGATCATCGAGTTCGGCATAATCGGGCAGCTGGCGCTCGATCGCATGGCCGTCGCGCACGACGATGCGATTCGATTCGGGCCGCGACAGCAATTCCGTCCAGCTTCGCCCCCTGAAGACGACGAAATCGGCCGGCGCTCCGGCGGCAAGCGTGCCGAAACCGTCGAGCCGCATCACCTTGGCCGGCGTCGCGGTCACCGCTTGCGGCCAGTCGGCGACGGGATGGTCGAGATGCAGGATGCGCGTCGCCATGCGATAGACCTCCAGCATGTCGAGATCGCCATAGGCGTAGAACGGGTCGCGCGTATTGTCGGAGGCGACGGCGACGGCAATGCCGCGCGCCTTCATCTCGTGCAGCAGCGTCACCCCGCGCCAGCGCGGCGTTGTCCTGTCGCCTCGCCGGTCCTGCAGATAGAGATTGCACATCGGCAGCGACACCACCGCCAGGCCGGCCTTGGCGACCTTATCCAGCGTGTCGAGCACGTCGAGGTCGGGCTGGCGCGCCAGCGAGCAGCAATGGCCGACCAGGATGTTCCCGTCAAAACCGTTCCAAAGGGCTGCTTCGGCGATTTTCTTCAGCGAGATCGCCGAGACATCGTCGGTCTCGTCGGCGTGGAAATCGAGGTCGAGGCCATGCTTGATCGCCTGCGCGAACACCTGGTCGAGCAATTCTTCGAGATCCGGCACCATGTAGGTGACGACGCCGAGGACACCCTTGGCGGCAGCCACCCGTTTGGCCAGCCTCTCGAACCATTTCCTGTCGCGCACGCCCTCGATGCCGAGCAGGCAGGCCGCCTGCAGCTCGATGCGGCCGCGCCATTTCTCCCGCATTGTCTCGAACACCGGCCAGGAGATCTCTTCCTGCGGCGCAACGCTGTCGAGATGCGTGCGCAGCGCTTTGGTGCCATGCGCGTAGGCGCAGCGCAGCGAAAAATCCATGCGGCGGCCGACGTCGTCGGCGCTCCAGCGCGCCGCGCGGTCGGCGCCGGTGGCGTTCAAAGCGGCCATGAAGGTGCCGTCCGGGTTGGGCTTTCGGGGCCAGATGTGGCCCTTGTCGATATGGGTGTGGCAGTCGACAAAGCACGGCAGCACGATGCGGCCGCCGAGATCGGTGGCGTCCGCCGGTGCTGCCGATCGCCGATGCGCCGCAATGCTGAAAATCCTGCCGTCGGCGACCGCGACATCTGCGAGTGCAAAACCGTCGGCGTCGGAAGGAGCGGCAAGGCCGAGCGTCAGGGAGGCGTGAAGCCGGACCTTGGAGAGGACGAATTGGCCGGATTTGGGGATCATCGCAGAGGTCATCGCTGCCCCTCATCCGGCTGCCGCCACCTTCTCCCCGTATAGAGACGGGGAGAAGGGGCTGACCGCGACCGCGGCGCACTTTCAGCAACGCTGGTGATGGGCGAGATCGTCGAGGAAGGCGTCCTTCTCCCCGTCACTATACGGGGAGAAGTGCCCGGCAGGGCGATGAGGGGCAGCGCTGACGCCGGGATGGGCGACAGGCAGCTTTTGCCTACAAAACACGGTACCATCACCGCTCCTGCCTCAGCGCGCTCTCGTGCCAGCGCCGCAAAATGAGATGCGAAATCAGCGACAGCACCAGGAAGATCAGGATGCCGGTGAGCGAGATCAGGATCAGCGCCGCGAACAGTCTTGGTGCGTTGAGCCGGTAGCCGGCCTCGATGATGCGCGAGGCGAGGCCGGACGACTGGCCGGTGGCGCCGGCGACGAACTCTGCCACCACCGCGCCGATCAGCGACAGGCCGCCGGCGATCTTCAGCCCGCCGAGGAAATAAGGCATCGCCGCCGGCAGCCGCAGATAGCGCAATTGCTGCCAGCGGGTCGCACCGTTGAGCTTGAACATGTCGCGCAGATTGCGGTCGACGGAATTGAGGCCGAGCGTGGTGTTGGAGAGGATCGGGAAGAAGGCGACGATCCAGGCGCAAAGCAAAAGCTTCGTCGTCTGGTTGTCGACATAGATATTGATCAGCGGAAAGATCGCGACGATCGGCGTCACCTGCAGCACGATGGCGAAGGGAAAGAACGACATCTCCACCCATTTCGATTGAGCGAACAGCACTGCCAGCCCGACACCGCCGACCACGGCGAGAAGCAGGCTCAAGAAGGTGATCCGGAGCGTCACCAGCAGCGACGAGAACAGCAGCCCGGCATCGTCGTGCAGCGTTTGCAGCACCACGCCGGGGCGCGGCAGTATGTATTTCGGAATGTCGTTCCAGACACAGATGCGGTCCCACAGCCAGATGGCCAGGATCATGATCGCCAGCGGCAGCAGCCATCTGCCGATGCGCTCGAAGCGCTCCTGGCGGACGCGGCGCGCCTCCTCCGGGTCGAGCGCCAAGACTGATTCTTCAATGGCCGTCATGATGCGGTCCGGCAGTTGAGTTGATGGCGCCGATCAGCACGTCGGATGCCTGGCGGCAGAGCGCGGCATAGTCGGGCGAGGTGCGAAACGCCTCGTCGCGCGGATAGGGCGCGTCGACGGCAAGCTCGGCAAACACCCGGCCCGGCCGCGCCGCCATGACGACGACGCGGTTGGAGAGGAATACGCTTTCGAAGACGCTGTGGGTGACGAAAACGACGGTAAAACGCTCATCCTGCCATAGCTCCAGAAGATCGTTGTTGAGCTTGAAGCGGGTGATCTCGTCGAGTGCGGCGAACGGCTCGTCCATCAACAGAATGCGCGGCTTGGTCACCATGGCGCGGGCGATCGAGACGCGCATTTTCATGCCGCCTGACAGTTCGCGCGGCACGGCCTTCTCGAAGCCGGTCAGGTGAACCCGCGCCAGCATCTCCATCACCGCCGGCGCCGCCTTGGCCCGCGACACACCCTTCAGACGCAACGGCAGCCAGACATTGTCGAAGACGTCGGCCCAGGGCAGCAGCGTCGGCTCCTGGAAGACGAAGCCGATATTCGAACGCTCGAGGGCGCCGCTGCCGCGCCAGTCGAGCACGCCCGAGGTCGGCGTCGACAGGCCGGCAATCAGCCGCAGCGCCGTCGATTTGCCGCAGCCCGACGGCCCGAGCAGGCTGAGGAAATCGCCCT
Organism: Mesorhizobium sp. M0106; assembly: GCF_040322715.1. Taxonomy (NCBI): domain Bacteria; kingdom Pseudomonadati; phylum Pseudomonadota; class Alphaproteobacteria; order Hyphomicrobiales; family Phyllobacteriaceae; genus Mesorhizobium; species Mesorhizobium sp. M0106. The sequence goes on from NZ_JAMYUA010000029.1 coordinate 75,171, forward strand.
CCCGGATCGTCAGCTCGACATTGCTGAGCGCGGTGACGCCGTTGGAAAAAACCTTGCCGACGCCACGCAGCGCCAACAGCGTCGGCTCCGATACACTTCCTGGCTGTTGCGCCACTTTCTCCAGCTTCACGGCCTACTTCTTCAGGTCGAGCCCGACGCTCTTGTTGACGAAGGCCAGCGTGTAGGCCTTCTTGATGTCGATACCCGCCGGCGCGACCTTGGCCTTCACCATCTTGTCGTAAAAACTCTGGATGCGCGCGTCGCTCATGGCGCCGATGCCGAGCTTTTCGCTGTCGCCGGAATCGACCACGCCGAACTTCTTCAGCTGCTCGATCGAGAAAGCGATCTGCTCATCCGTCATGTCCGGATTTTCCTTCTTGATCATCTCGTTGGCGGCCTTGTTGTCGCCGTAGAGATAATTGTACCAGCCTTTGGCCGAGCCATCGACGAAGCACTGGACCACCTCGGGCCGCTTGTCGACCGTCTCCTGCATGGTCTCGACCGTCGTTGCATATGTGTCCCAGCCATAGTCGGCCAGCAGGAACTGGTTCGGCGTGAAACCGCCTTGCTTCTGGACGGCGAATGGCTCCGAGGTGACGTAACCCTGCTGGATCGACTTCTTGTTGGCGATGAACGGCGCCGGGTTGAAGGTGTAGGGCGCGCGCTTGGCGGCGTCGAAGCCGAGGTCGGTGACCATCCACTGGAAGAAGGTCTGCGCACCTTCGTCGCCGAGGATGTACTGGTCGGCGTTCTTCAGGTCTTCCCATTTGTCCAGCCCCTGCCCGGGATGGGACATGATGACCTGCGGGTCCTTCTGGAAGTCGGCCGCCACGACGCGCATCGGTATGCCTTGCTGCACGGCATCGAAGGCCGACAGCAGATTGCCGCCCATGTAAAAATCAATCTTGCCGGCCAGCAGCAGCGGCCGGCCGCTGACCTGTGGGCCGCCCTGCATGATCGTCACGTCGATGCCGCAGGCGGCATAGGTGCCGTCCACCACGGCCTGGTAGTAACCCCCGTGCTCCGGCTCAGCCAGCCAGTTGGTGCCGAAGGTGACTTTTTCGTTCGCTGCCGCGGCAAGCGTGCCTGCGCCAAGCAGCACGATCACGCCCGCCGAAATCTTGAGTTTTCCGTACATCCACACCACCCTTTGTTCGCTCCGGCGCGTCACGCGTCGGGCTCGACACCATTGTTTCAAGAAGCAAGACACATGCCACCGGCGCGTTGCGCCGGGACCGCCCGCTTGTGCAATGCCCGCCTGTGCAATGGCGGCGCGAAGGCCGGACGGGTCATGCTGTACGAAAGGCATCGTGCCTATTTTTTGATCGCCTGTCCACAATCGCCCTCGTGACATGCACCGCCATCTTGATGCCCGCATCGATCCGGCCTTAGAGCGACGTGCGTCCACTTGGACGCACAAAGTACGCTCTAAAACTTTGAATCTTCGCATCGTGCTTTCCGAAAATCGATCCCGATTTTCGGGCCGATGCGATAGGCTGCCGTGAACGGAGATTGCCATGTTCAAATTTCTCACGCCGAAGTCGATCAAGCCGCCCTTCGCCCGCTACAGCCATGGCGTCGAACTGCCGCCCGGAAAGCGGCTGGTTCTGTGTTCGGGCCAGGTCGCGATCACAGCGGATGACCAGATCCCGGAAGGGGCCGGCGCCCAAACCGAACTCTGTTTCCAGAACATATCGGCGATTCTCGGCGAGGCGGGGCTCGGCCTGTCCGACATCGTCCGCATCAATGCCTACGTCACCGACCGCGCCTTCCTGCGCCCCTATATGGAGGTTCGCGACCGACTGTTCACCAGCCCTGCGCCCGCCTCGACGCTGATGATCGTGTCCGGTTTTGCCCGGCCGGAATTCAAGGTCGAGATCGAGGTGATTGCGGCGGGATGATCGACAGCCGATCGTTCCCGCGTTAGGTCTGGGCTTGTCGGTTCAAGAGGGCATGACATGACCGCTGCAAAAAAACGCGTATGGTGGGGTGACTACCGGACCACCGAATACGCGACCGTCGATCCTGAGGCGACCATTGCCGTTCTGCCGCTGGCGGCGATTGAGCAGCACGGCCCGCATCTGCCGGTCTCGACCGACACCTCGATCATGAACGGCATGCTGGAAACGGTGATCGCGCGCCTGCCCGGCGATCTCGACATCCGCATCCTGCCGGTCCAGGCGGTAGGCAAGTCGAACGAGCATTTGCATGCGCCCGGCACCCTCACTCTGCCGGCGACAACCTTGGTCGAGGCGTGGACCGAGCTTGGCCTGTCGGTCGCGCGTTCCGGCGTCCGAAAACTGATTGTCGTGAACTCGCATGGCGGCAATGAGGAGATCATGGGCATCGTCACCCGCGAATTGCGCGTGCGGGCAAAGATGCTGGCGGTAAAGACCAGCTGGCAGCGTTTTGGCCGGCCGGCCGGCATGTACACCGAGCTCGAGGACCGCCACGGCATTCATGGCGGCGACGTCGAGACCTCGCTGATGCTGCACTTCCGGCCCGACCTCGTCGACATGGGGAAGGCCGACAATTTCGTGTCCAAGGTCGCCCGCGCCGAAAAGGAATTTGCGCTGCTGCGCCACACTGGAACACACGCCTTCGCCTGGATCGCCAGCGACCTCAACCCGAATGGCGTGGTCGGCGACGCCAGCATTGCAACCGCCGAAAAAGGCCGGCTCACCGCCGAGCATCAGGCCGACGGTTTCATCGGCCTGCTGAGGGACGTGGGCAAGGCAAAGCTGGCGGATTGGTTGGCGTAGGTGTTTGATCCCACCAGATCAGGCCTCGCTCACGAGGGGCGATTCCATTCGCGCGCGAGGATCCTCACTTCACGTCTTGAAGCGGCGACACCGTGTAGATTTCGTCCAGTATCTTCACCATCAAGGTGTTGGCGGTCGCCTGGCCGTCGAGCGCGAGAGTCAGGTTGGTCCATATGACCAGGGTGACATCATTGGCCGGATCGTAGCCCATGAAGGACTGGTAACCGGGCATCTCGCCTTCGTGATAGTAGATTTCGTTAGGCCCGAAGGTCAGCGTTAGGATGCCATAGCCGTATTTTTGCATGGCGGGTTCGCCCGGCTCCGGCGCCTCAGGGCTTGCAAGCCACTGCCGCTGGAAATCGGCATTGAAGAGCTTGCCCCCGACCAGCGCGCGCATCCAGGTCGCGAGGTCATCCGCGGTGGAGATGACTCCGCCAGCCGCAAAGTAGGCGGACGGGTTCTGCCATGTGTCGTCGTTGGGCTTGAGCGTTCCCGCCCTGGCCGCAGCCTGGAGGTCGTCCGGATAGGGCGCATCAGCCAGGGCGTACGAAGTACTGCCGTAGAGATAGCCGTTTGAGTATGGCTCGGGGATGGCGTTCGACGTGCTCGGCGGCAAAGCGGTGTTCTTCATGCCGAGCGGCCCGAACAGGCGGTCCCGGAAGATGGTCGAGAGCGGCTTGCCGTCGATCTTCTCGGCAACAAGGCCGAGCAGATAGTAGTTGGTGTTGTTGTACTCGAATTCGGCACCCGGCGCGAAGTCCGGCGGCCGTTTGAACGCCATGCCGAGTACTTCATCAGCGGTCCATACCCTGTAAGGATACTTGTCCAGGCTTTCGGCAAGTTCCGGCGCATTGGTGAAGTTAGGGAGGCCGCTCCGCATTGTTATGAGCTGCCGAATGGTTATCTCGTCGCCGTTGGGAACGCGCTGGACGTATTTCGAGATCAGATCGGCGAAGCTCAGTTTCCCTTCCTGCACCAGTTGCACGATGACAGCGGCGGTCATCGTCTTGGTGTTCGAGGCCGCACGGAAGTGGGTATCGGCGCGCGGCGGGTTCGTGGCACCCAGTTCAGTCGTACCGTAGCCGAAGACGAGGTTGCCCCGCGGAGTCTTGAGCAAAACCATGGCACCGGGCAGCATAAGTTCCTTGGCCAAACCCTCGACAGTGGCTTGGAGCGCTGCCAGGTCGATCGACTTGAGAGCCGGCATGGACGCGGCCATGGCGCTGCCTGTCGCGCAGACCACGCCAACAACCATGGCCAAAATTCTCCCGATCATCATTCGCCCCTTGGCCGTGTGCTAGAACTCCTGCGCACTTTTCCTGGAATTTGTTTTTAGGCTCAGATTTTCAATTCGAACGGCGTGCCTTCGAAAGCATCCGCGCCGCGCCCGATCGCCTGGATCGCTTCGATCATCCGGCCTCTGCGATCGAGCAGTGCGTCGGCAATTGCGATCAGCCGAGGATTGGGTGTCGCCGTGGGCGACAGCGCGCGCAGCGTCTCGGCCAACTCGGCCTCGTCGCGCTTCGGCGCCAGCGCTGCCGCGATGATGTAGGCCGAGGCGGTCGAGCGGCTGATGCCGGCATAGCAATGCACCACCAGCGGCCGCGAGCGATTCCATTGCCGTGCGAAATCGAGCAGGTTCAGAACATGCTCCTCGCCCGGCATCGTCATGCCCTCTTGCCCCACCGCAATGTCATGCATGACCAGATGCAGATGGTTTTCCCTGGTGATCGAGGCCGGTCGCATCACCTCCGTTCCGGCGGCAAGCAGCGAAAGCAGCCGGCCGGCCCCGGTCTTCGTTACCGTTTCCTCGACTTTGGACAGCGAGCAGACATGGATCATTGGGTCGTTTCTCCCTTGGCATTATCGTCGCGCCGCGAGGCCCAGCCGGCAAGTGCCGATTCGAGCCGCCGCCATTCTTCATCGGCTCCCGGCAGGCCGGCGCGCAGCACATCCGGACGATCGGCGAAATGCCGAAGCAGGATGCCGCGCTGGCCGAGCACCGAAAACAGGCCGGCGGCGTTCGCCAGCCTGAGATAGCGGAACAGCGTGGTGCCACCGGCGACAGGCACGCCGAAGCGGCCGAACAGCGTATCGAGCCGTGCGGCATCCTCTGCCAGACGGCGCCGCATCCCGGCCTGCCAGCCGGTGTCGGCAAGCGCCCTTATGCCATATTCGAGCGCCGGCCCGGCAACCGCCCATGGCCCGAACTGCGCCTCCAGCCGCTCGACCGTCAGCGCATCGGCCAGCACAAAGCCAAGCCGCAGGCCGGCCAGGCCGAAGAACTTACCGAACGAACGCAGCACGACGATGCCGCCCTGGTCGACGTCGCCGGCCAGGCTTTCGCTGCGCGGGCCGACATCCATGAAGGCCTCGTCGACCACCAGCAGCCCGCCTCTGGCGCGTAATGTCCCGGCAAGTCGAAGCAATCTTTCGCGCTCGACGACGCGCCCGTCCGGGTTGTTGGGATTGACGACGACGGCAAGGTCGGCCGCCGCCAGGGCTTCGAAATCATCGACTTCAGCCGCCGCATGGCCGGCGATCGCCGCTGCCCGCCGATGCTCGGCATAAGTCGGCCCGAGCACCAGCGCCGTGCCCGGGCTGACCAGGGAAGCGACGCGCGGCAACAGGATCTGCGTGCCGGGCGCCGCTGCGACATTCGCCGCCGACGGGGCGCCATAGGCGCTTGCCGCGAGTTCAGCCAAGTCGCGGCTGCGCGCTGTTTCCGGCAATCGCGACAGGGCGGTGGCGGGCAAATCGAAAAGCGGGTATGAGTGCGGATTGATCCCGGTCGAGAGGTCGACGAAAGGCAGCGGCGCGTGAGGGAAAAGCGCCCTCGCCCGGCCAAGGCTTCCGCCGTGGTCCACTGCCGCCGTCACTCCATCAAGAGACTTCATGCCGATCCTGATCACTTTCCTGTCGCTGGCCATCGAACTTGTACTCGGCTACCCGGCCCGGCTCTTCGATGCCATTGGCCATCCCGTCACCTGGTTCGGCAGGCTGATATCCTTTCTCGACCGCAGGCTCAACCGCGCCACTGATTCCGACGCCCACCGTCGCGGCTGGGGCGTCGTCGCGCTGCTGGTGATCGTGCTGGTGCCGGCCGCCCTCGCCCTCTGGCTCGAAACCTTGCTTTGGAGCATTCCCCTCGGCTTGTTGGTCACCGCAATCCTGGCGACGTCGCTGCTGTCGCAGAAGAGCCTGGCCGAGCATGTCGAAGCGGTCGCCGACGCACTCGACAGCGGCGGACTGGATATGGGCCGCATTGCCGTCTCGCGGATCGTCGGTCGCGACCCGGAAAAGCTCGACAGGGCCGCTGTCTGCCGCGCCGCGATCGAAAGCCTGGCCGAGAATTTCTCCGACGGCGTCGTCGCGCCGGCCTTCTGGCTCGGTATTGGCGGGCTCGCCGGCGGCGTCGCCTACAAGGCCGCCAACACCGCCGATTCGATGATCGGCCATCGCACCCCGCGCCACGAAGCCTTCGGCTGGGCGGCTGCGCGCTTCGACGATTGGATCAATCTGCCGGCGTCGCGGCTGACGGCGCTGCTGATCGTACTCGCCGCTTTCCTGGTCAAGGGCGCCGACGCCAAGGGCGCCTGGCACGCCGTGCGGCGCGATGCGAAAAAACACCGCTCACCCAATGCCGGCTGGCCGGAAGCAGCGATGGCCGGCGCGCTCGGCCTGGCGCTCGCCGGCCCCCGCTCCTACGACGGCGTCATGGTCGAAGACGCGTTGATGGGCGAAGGCGGCCGGCACGATGATGTCGAGAGCACCGACATCCGACGGGCGCTGAAACTCTACCGGATCGCCGACTTTCTGCTGATCGCGCTGTTCGGCGTGGTTTCGACGGTCATTATTCTGATGTGAACTTCGCCCGATCTCAGGCGAAACAAAAAACCCACCATGCGGCGGGTCGTTGGAGCCAATTAGCACCATACCGAAATTAGTAGCATAGCTGCCGGCACAAAGCAAGAACAAAATAGGGCGCCTTCAGCCTTGAAGGTTCGCAGCTTAGTTCCAGCTTGGGTTCCTCGCCCCACGAAAGTGGGGAGAGGTGGCTCGGCGAAGCCGAGACGGAGAGGGGAACCGCGCTCTACGAAAGCCCCCTCTCCGGGCCCGGGGCGGCCCCCACACCCCCCCCGGGGCGGCGGGGGGGGCCCCCAAAATAT
>NZ_JAMYUA010000030.1:0-75411 GCF_040322715.1 Mesorhizobium sp. M0106
CCTCCACTCCAGCCAGCATCTTGAATCACAAAACCGACTGATCCGGAATCCCCTTCGATTCCGTCAAATCAGGAACCGCTCTAGCCTGTGATCATCGTTTCGAGGCGGCGGGCCACTGGACCACGACAGAGCCATTCCACGACGCTGCGCTGCCTGGGCATTTCGTTGATGGCTTCCGCAAGGCCGATCTTCCAGCGTGACCTCCTAAACGGCCAGCATTGAACGCGGCGCTCTGTACAAAGCCTGCGTCAGGATCGCGACGATGAATCCCATCCCCTGCGATCCTCCTCTAAGGTACGGCGCCTTGGCTGTCATGGGTCGCCTTAGGCGCTCACGAATGCGCCTCTGAAACTCCGTGTTCTGATGTCGTTGCCTCCTCGGCACGGTTGGTGCGACCTATTCCTCAAAGCGACCCGTGGCGTCACGATCGCGCTCGTATCGTCTGGTGAGCGGAAACGGCGGCAACCAGGACTCGCGTCGGATGATCCAGCTTTCGTAGGTTGGCATCAGTTGGTCAGGCGCATCCAGGGACCCCAGGTTTACTTCGATTTCGTCTGCGGTGCGTCCGAAAACGGAGGAGCCGCAGCGGGGACAGAAAAACCGCCCGGCGTAGTCGCGTGTTTCGCCGTCGATCGTCACCGCATCCTCAGGAAAAATCGCGGAAGCGTGAAAAAGGGCGCCATGATGCTTGCGGCAGTCAAGACAGTGACAAAGGCCGACCCGGTATGGGCGCCCTGACGCGACAATTCGGACGTTGCCGCACAGGCAACCGCCGGTGAATCGGTCCATGCTGCGTCTCCTCCAAAATCAAGCGGCCGGAATGGTTACAACGACCGGCACTGTTGTTGCAATCGCCGCGCCGCGGGCGGGGACACGTCGTTCTTCCGTGGCGACGACATTGCAGCCGCCTCTCTATGCCTTGCGCGAGCTTGCCGCCGAAAATAGGCTTTGGTTTGTCATATGGAACGAAACGGCGCGTTCCATTGAGCCGCCAACTCGGCGGCCGAGGCGATCTTGACGCCGCAGTCGGCGAGTATGCGTGCGACGGTCGCTACCAGTTCGGCGTTGGACGAGGCTATGCTGCCGTCCGGAAGGAAAAGATTGTTTTCGAAGCCGACCCGGACATGGCCGCCAAGCAACGCGGCGGCGGTCACGCACGCCGCTTCGTTGCGGCCGAAGGCGCAGACGCTCCAATGGTCGAAGCGCGGCATGTTCGCCGCTAAGAACGGCAGGAGATCGGCAGGTACGGATGTCTGTCCCGGCGTGTAGCGGCCCAGCACGTAGAGAACCGGTATGCTTGCCCAGGGGATCAGTCCGCGCTGCTGCATGTCCGAAAGCCTGACGGCCTCCTCGGGCGAATAGAGGATGATCTGCGGCGCAACCCTCTCGGTGTGCAGCCAGGCCATGAAGCGCACAAAGGCGAGTTCCGATCCGGCATCAGGAACGATTTCGCGAAGCGCCAGCGAGACAGCTTGCGGCTTCACATCTTGTACGACGGCCATCTGTTGGGCCGGCGAATAGATACCGAGCGCTTCGGAGGTGATCTGAATTATCAAGCGGTCGCCGGCAGCACCGCGGATGGCGGCGATCGTCGGGCGGTAGGCGTCGGCGTTGAGCAGATGATTGCCGCTTCTGTCGCGGACATGGACGTGGATCATAGCCGCACCGGCATCGGCGCATTCCGCGGCCGTCCTCGCAAGTTCGGCTGGTGTCAGCGGAATCGCCGGATGGTCGGCCTTGCTGCGACGTCCCCCGTTCGGGGCGACGGCTATGGCGATGCGGTCGAGACCATGGGCCGGCTTCATGGGGACGTTCTGTGAGTGACAAGATTCATATGAATCAACCTTTGATCACACTGAAACAGACGTTGCAATCGCTGGTCTGGCGAGCTAGCAATATCCATGGACCAGGGAGAGCTTGCTGGACAGATCGTCACTGCCTTCGACGGCATGTCGGCGCAGCTTCGGTCCGCTGCGCGCTATGTCCTTGATAAGCCGTATGATGTCGCGCTGTTGTCTATGCGCGAGCAGGCCCGGCACGCAGGAGTGCAGCCGGCGACGATGACGCGGCTGGCCCAGCATCTCGGCCTTGATGGCTACGAGACCGTACGCGATATTTACGCCGCCGCGATCCGGGACGGCGAAATCGGTTTCGCCGGCAAGGCGGGCCTTCAGGTGGCCAGCCAAAAGCTCAAGGGCGACCACGCGCTGGCGGCCGATATTCTGGATTCGATTTCCAGCCAGCTTTCCCATCTCGCCGAAGGCAGGTCGATCGACCGTCTGGTCGAGACGGCCAGGGCGCTGAGTGCGGCAAGGCGCGTCTATTGCCTCGGCCTGCGCTCGAGCCACGCAGTCGCCTGGCATCTGCATTACATCCTGTCGCTGATCGGCGAGAAGTCGGTGTTGCTGCACGGCATCGGCGGAACCGATGGCGACGCTCTGGCCCATGCGACCAAGGACGACGTGCTGATCGCCGCCAGCGTCCTGCCCTACACGCGCTTCACCATCGAACTTGTCGAGTACGCTGCCGGCCGCGGCGTACCGGTCATTGCGATCACCGACAGCGGGGTAGCGCCCTTGGCGCTGCTTGCCGATCACCTAGTGGTCGTGCCGACGGGCAGCCCGTCCTTTTTCCATACTATGACGCCAGCTTTCATCGTTGCTGAGATCCTCGGTGCTCTTGTCGCAGGGCAGGCAGGCGAGGGCGCCGTTGAGTCGCTGCGACGTTTCGATGAGCAGGGCGCCGCTCTCAAGACCCATCTGAACCAACGTCCGCCGAAGAAAATGCCCATGAGGGACCGTCGATGACACACATTCTTCATCGAACCATCCACTCGACGCTGCCGGTCGCCATTCGCGGCCAAGGCATCGAACTGTTCGATGCCGAGGGCAAGTCCTATATCGACGCGTCGGGCGGCGCCGCCGTGTCCTGTCTCGGCCACGGCCATCCCGACGTGATCGCTGCACTGCACGCCCAGCTTGAACGCATCGCCTACGCCCACACCAGCTTCTTCACCACCGAGGTGGCGGAGCGCTTGGCGGATCGGCTGGTCGAGGACGCGCCGAAAGGCTTGGACCACGTCTATCTAGTCAGCAGCGGCTCGGAGGCGGTCGAGGCCGCGCTCAAGATGGCCAGGCAATATTTTGTCGAGAAGGGCGAGCCGCAACGGCGCCATCTCATCGCACGCCGGCAGAGCTATCACGGCAATACGCTCGGCGCTCTTGCCACCGGCGGCAACGAATGGCGGCGCGCCCAGTTCAGGCCGTTGCTGATCGAGACCCACCATATCGACCCCTGTTACGCCTATCGCTATCAAAAGCATGGCGAAAGCGACGAAGCCTATGCGGCGCGCGCCGCCCAGCAGCTCGAAGACAAGATCCTAGAACTCGGCCCGGACGAGGTCATCGCCTTTGTCGCCGAGCCGGTGGTGGGTGCCACGCTCGGCGCGGTGCCGCCGGTCGCGGACTACTTCAAGCACATTCGCGCGATTTGCGACCGCTACGGCGTGCTGCTCATTCTCGACGAGGTGATGTGCGGCATGGGCCGTACCGGCACGCTGCATGCGTGCGAGCAGGACGGCATCGCTCCCGACCTGCTGACCATCGCCAAGGGGCTCGGCGGTGGCTACCAGCCGATTGGCGCGGTGCTGCTCGGCCGGCATATCTTCGATGCCTTTGCCCAAGGCTCGGGCTTCTTCCAGCATGGGCATACCTATATGGGCCATCCAATGGCAGCGGCGGCCGGCCTTGCCGTGCAGGAGGTCATCCGGCGTGACGGTCTGCTCGACAACGTCAGCGCAATGGGCGCGCAGCTGGACGAACGCCTGCACCAACGCTTCGATAACCACCATCACGTCGGCGACATTCGCGGGCGGGGTCTATTTAGGGGAATCGAGCTGGTGGTTGATCGCGCCAGCAAGGAACCATTCGACCAGAGGCTTGAACTCAACGCCCGCATCAAGCGCGAAGCAATGGCCCGCGGCCTGATGATTTATCCGATGGCCGGGACGATTGATGGTGTGCGGGGCGTTCATGTGCTTGTGGCGCCGCCATTCATCATTTCCAAACAGGATATCGATCGGATCGTCGAACGGCTCGGTGAGGCGATCGACGCTGCGATCGCTTCAGCGGCCTGACCCGCACGACGCGGACCGCCTCAACCAGTTCCAACGCGTCATCGGCGACGGGCCGGGACACCCACCAGAGAGGTAGCAACCATGTACAGTTCAATGAAAACCCTGATCGGCGCGGCGGCCTGCATGCTGCTGGCGCTGCCATCCGTCGGAGCCGAGCAGCGCTTCGTCACGGTCGGCACCGGCGGGGTCACCGGCGTCTACTACGCCGTCGGCGGCGCCATTTGCCGACTGATGAACAAGGACCGGCAGAAAACCGGCATCCGATGCTCGACGGAGTCGACCGGCGGTTCGGTCTTCAACGTCAACTCCATCCAGACCGGCGACCTCGATTTCGGCTTGACCCAATCGGACGTCCAGTACCAGGCCCATGAGGGGACCGGAAATTTCGACGGCAAGCCGTTCAAGGATCTGCGGGCCGTGTTCTCCGTCCATCCCGAGCCGTTTACCGTGCTAGCGCGGCCGGACGCCGGCGTCACCAAATTCGAGGATTTCAAAGGCAAACGCTTCAACGTCGGCAATCCCGGGTCAGGCACCCGCTCGTCCATGGAGGAGTTGCTCAAGCAGATGGGCTGGACGCTCGGCGATTTCTCGCTTGCCGCGGAGCTGAAGGCGGACGAGCAGGGCAGCGCGCTGTGCGACAACAAGATCGACGGTTTCTTCTACGGCGTCGGTCATCCTTCCGCCGCGATCCAGGATCCGACCACGGCCTGTGGCGCCAAACTCATCCCGCTGACCGGTCCGGCAGTGGACGCGCTGTTGGCAGCTCATCCGTACTATTCAGTCGCCACCATCAAGGGCGGCATGTACGCCAACAATCCGGACGACGTGACGACATTCGGCGTCCGCGCGACAGTGGTGACGAATGCCAGCACGCCCGATGAGGTGGTCTACGAACTGGTGAAGTCGGTCTTCGAAAATTTCGACGACTTCAAGAAACTGCATCCGGCTTTCGCCAATCTCGATCCCAAGGAGATGGTCAAGACCGGTCTGTCGGCGCCAATGCATCCGGGCGCGGAGCGCTATTACAAGGAGAAGGGCTGGCTCTGAGGCCTTCAATGCGAGGCGCCACAGGCGCCTCGCATCGCAAAATAATTGTAGGGAACGATGACAGATCAAAGCCAGCGGGCGGCAGGGCCTGACCAACCCGTTATCGACATTGACAAGCTTAGCGAGATCGTCGCCGAGGCCGACACCGGTGGGCGCAAGCCGACCGGCCGCACCGCGAAGCTGATCCTCGGCGTATCGCTGGCATGGTCGCTGTTCCAGCTCTGGTATGCCTCGCCCCTTCCGTTCATGCTCAATTTTGGTGTCGTCAGCGACGGCATCGCCCGCTCCATCCATCTGGCCTTCGCCCTGTTTCTGGCGATGCTGACGTTTCCGGCCTTCAAGACCTCGTCGCGCAGCCGGGTGCCGCTGCCCGACTGGGTGCTAGGCATCGCCGGGGCGGCGTCCGCCCTCTATCTGTTGGTCTTTTACAGCGATATCGCCCATCGGCCGGGCCTTCCTACTACGGCTGACCTGATCGTCTCGATCGCCGGCGTCCTCATCCTGCTCGAGGCCGCCCGTCGCGCCGTCGGGCCTGCCATCACCGTCATCGCGGCGATCATGCTGATCTATATCTTCGCCGGGCCTCACCTACCTGGCCTGCTCGGCCACAAGGGCGCGACGTTATCGCGCGCAGCCTCGCAGATGTGGCTGACGTCGGAGGGGGTCTTCGGTGTTGCCCTCGGTGTGTCCACCAACGTCGTCTTCATGTTCGTTCTGTTCGGAACATTGCTGGAGCGCGCCGGCGCCGGCGGCTTTTTCATCCAGCTTGCCTTCTCGCTGCTCGGCAAATACCGCGGCGGTCCGGCCAAGGCCGGTGTCGTCGCTTCCGGCCTGACCGGCATGATTTCCGGGTCGTCGATCGCCAATGTCGTGACCACCGGAACCTTCACCATCCCGCTGATGCGTCGCGTCGGATATTCTGCGGTGAAGGCCGGCGCCATCGAATGCGCGGCCGGCGTCAATGGTCAGCTGATGCCTCCGGTGATGGGCGCCGCCGCGTTCCTGATCGCGGAATATGTCGGCATCTCCTATGCCGAGGTGGTCAAGCACGCCTTCTATCCGGCGCTGCTAACCTACGGCTCGTTGTTCTACATCGTCGATATCGAAGCGATGAAGACGGGGATGAAGGGCCTGCCGTCACGCAGCACGCACTCCGCATTTCAGGGTGCGCTGCGCGGGCTGATGGGCATATGCGGCTTCATCGTCCTCGCAGGGGTTGTCTATTACGGCATTGGCTGGACGAAGATCGTTTTCGGCGCGGCCGCGACCTGGATGATCACTGCCGCGCTGATCGCCGTTTACATCGGCCTTGTCGCCTACCGGGCGCGTTATCCCGACCTGCCGCTGGAGGATCTGGAGGGCGAGATCGTCAGGATTCCCCACTTCGGCGAGACGGCGCGCACCGGCCTGCATTTTCTGCTGCCTGTGATCCTGCTGATCTGGTGCCTGATGGTGGAGGAGTTGTCGCCCGGCCTGTCGGCATTCTGGGGCGCTGTCGCCCTTATGGCGCTGATCGTCACGCAGCGGCCGCTCACCGCCTTTTTCCGCAAGGACCGAGCGCTGGCGCAGCATTGGCTTCACGGTTTCGACGATCTGGTCGGTGGCCTGTCCACCGCCGCACGCAACATGACGACGGTCGGCATTGCCACTGCGACGGCCGGCATCATCGTCGGAACGGTTCTGCTCACGGGCATCGGGCTGGTAATGACCGAGCTGGTCGAATTCATCTCGGGCGGCAGCTTCATCGTCATGCTTTTGTTCACCGCGGTGATCTGCATCATTCTCGGCATGGGCATGCCGACCACTGCAAGCTATGTCGTCGTCGCCACCTTGATGGCGCCGGTCATCGTCGATTTGGCGGCGCAGAACGATCTTGCCGTGCCGCTGGTCGCCGTCCACATGTTCGTTTTCTATTTCGGGCTGATGGCGGACGTGACGCCGCCAGTGGGCCTGGCGGCTTATGCTGCTGCGGCAATTTCCGGCGCCGATCCGGTGAAGACCGGCATTCAGGGCTTCAAGTACGAGATCCGTACCGGCCTGCTGCCGTTCATCTTCATCTTCAACACCGGACTGCTGATGATCGATCTCGAAGGTCCGTTCGATTTCGTCGCGATGGTGGTGACATCGACGCTGGCCATGGTCTCGTTTGTAGCAGCGACGCAGAATTGGATGCTCGTGCGCAACCGCTGGTACGAGACGATTGCGTTGCTTGTGGCCTGTTTCATCTTGTTCAGGCCAGGATTGTTGCTCGATCAGGTGAGTGAACCGTATCGGGCAGTACCCGCCACCGAACTCAGCCGTATCGTCGACGAGACGGCCGAGGGAGGCGCGGTTCGCTTGCGCCTGACGACACTGAACCTCAACGGCGATGAGATATCGAAGCTGGTTCGGCTGCAGCTCGGGCCTGCAAATTCATCGGCCGAACGACTGAAGGCTGCGGGCCTGGACGTCAGTGCGCTTGGCGATAGCGTGACGGTCGGCGTCGTGCGACTGGGCAGCCAGGCGGCCAAATTCGGCCTGCAGCCCGGCGACGAAATCAACCAGGTGCTAGTCCCGGCGGAACGGACGTCGCGCTATTGGTTCGCCATTCCGGCTCTGCTGTTGCTCGGTCTCGTCGTCTGGGGCCAGAAGCGGCGAAGGCGGACGGTTGGTCTGTAAACGTCTTGTGAGCGGAAGCGTCTTGGCCAGCATGTCGGTAGCAAGAGAACCAAACGACGCCCCGGAGCCGGCTAACGCGGAAATGCGCATGCCGACGCGCGACCGCCCCTTCGAACCCGTCGACTACGGGCTTTACGCGCTGACGGTCATTGCCTGGAGCGCATCGTGGTTCGCGATCGAGCTTCAGGTCGGCAGCGGCGTGTCGAACGAGGTCAATCTGGTTTGGCGCTTCGCCATCGCCACGCTGCTGATGTTTGCCTGGGCAGGTTTTTCCGGCCGGCGTCTCCGCTTTTCGATCACCGATCATCTGCGCTTTGCAGTGCTCGGCATCCTCATCTTCTCGTCGAACTTCCTGTTTTTCTATTATGGCGCCGGCTATCTCGTCAGCGGCTTGCTCTCGGTCGTCTTCTCGCTCGCCTCGGTAATCAACATGCTGCTCGGTGCCTTGGTCATCGGCGAGCGCCCGGCGCCGCGCATTCTCGCCGGCGGCCTCATCGGCTTCGCCGGAATAGCGCTGATGTTCTTTCCCGAAATCGCCGCCAACGGGCTTTCCGGCGGCACGTTGGTGGGCCTTCTTCTGTGCCTCTGCGGCACGCTGAGCTTCTGCGCCGGCAATCTCGTCTCCGTCGCAAACCAGCGCCGCGGCCTGCCGCTCGTTTCAACGAGCGCCTGGGGCATGCTTTATGGCACTCTGTGGTCGACGTTCCTGGCCTTCCTGCTTGGTGAGCCGTTCGTGTTCGCGACGACGGCCTCTTATATCGGCTCGCTGGTCTTCCTCGCCGTCATATCGACCGTCGTGGCTTTCGCCGCCTACCTGACGCTGCTCGGACGCATTGGCGGCGCCCGCGCCGGCTATGCGACCGTCATATTTCCCGTCTTTGCGCTTTTGATCTCCACGGCGCTGGAAGGCTATGCCTGGACTGCGTACGCGATCATCGGGCTCGTCCTCGTCGCCGCCGGGAACGTCCTGGTCATTCGCGGAGGACGGCGCTGACGCATGGAATGCTTGCGCAATGCCGCCGCGTTCCGGTTGTGCGGGCCGCGGTTCTATCGAGCTTGACTCTCCGCATGCTCTGTCTAAGCTGCGGTCAATGGGTCAGACCAATGTACCAGGGTTGGCCCGGGAGGGAACTAAACGCGCATGCCGATCCAGGCCGTTGAACCACGCCGGCTTTACCGACAGGTCGCCGATCAGCTCAGGCAGCTGATCGATGCCGGCGAGTTTTCCGTCGGCGACCGCCTGCCAACCGAGCGGGATCTGGCCGATCAGCTCGGAATTTCCCGCCCGACAGTCCGTGAAGCGCTGATAGCGCTGGAGGTCGAAGGCCGCATACGCATCCGCGTCGGCTCGGGTATCTACGTCACCGATCCGCCGAGCGCCGCCGCCTCCGAACCCGAAGTCGAGGAAGGCCCGTTCGAGCTGTTGCGCGCGCGCGAATTCGTCGAAGGCGCGATCGCCGCCGAAGCGGCCCTCCATGTCCGGCCTGCAGATATCGAACGGCTCGACGACGTGCTGCGCCGGATGGAGGCCATGCGCCACCCCAACAAGATGACCATTGCGCTCGACCGGGAATTCCACACCGCTGTCGCCGGCATTCTCGAGAACGCGGTGCTGGTGCGCTTCATCGGCGAGCTTTTCGACCAGCGCATGAACCCGTACTTCGAACGCCTGTCGATCTATTTCGAGACCAGCGATTCCTGGCAGGTCGCGGCAAAGGAACATCGTGCCGTGCGCGATGCAATTGCCGCGCGCGACCCCGAGCGGGCCAAGGCCGCCATGCAGCAGCATCTGCGCCAGTCGCAAATCAGATTCTCACGCAATTTCGATGAGAGAGCCGCAGCCAAGGAGGTTGCGGAATAGCAGTTGGCCGGGGGGAGATCCGGCCGTCAAGTTCAACCAGGGAGGAATTAGATGCTGAGAAAATACGCAGTTCTGCTCGGTGCGATCGCCGCAATTGCCATACCCATGGCGTCGGCCTCGGCGGAAACGGTCCTGAAATGGGCACATGTCTACGAGACGACGGAGCCCTTCCACACCGAATCCGTGTGGGCTGCCGACGAGATCAAGAAGCGCACCCAGGGCCGCTACGCCATCGACGTCTATCCGGCCTCGCAGCTTGGCAAGGAAGCAGACATCAACCAGGGCCTGATGCTCGGCACCGTCGATATCATCATTTCCGGATCGAGCTTCGCGGCGCGCGAATATCCACCGATCGGCGTCACCTATTTCCCATACACTTTCCGCGATGCCGACCATCTGCTGAAATACACCAAGAGCGACGTCTACAAGGCCCTGACCAAGGGCTATGAGGACAAGACCGGCAATCATATCGTCGCCACCACCTATTACGGGACGCGGCAGACCACCTCGAACCGTCCGATCGCCAAATGCTCCGACATGCAGGGCCTGAAGATGCGCGTTCCCGACGTGCCCGCCTATCTGGCCATGCCGCGTGCCTGCGGCGCCAACACCGCGCCGATCGCCTTCGCTGAGGTCTACCTGGCCCTGCAGAACGGCACGGTCGAGGCCCAGGAGAACCCGCTGACCACCATCGAGGCGAAGAAATTCTACGAGGTGCAGAAGAACATCGTGCTGACTGGCCATATCGTCGATCATCTCAACACCATCATATCGGCGTCGCGCTGGGCCTCGCTTTCCGACGAGGACAAGAAGATCTTCACCGAGGTGATGCAGGAGGCCGCCGCCCGCGCCACGGCGAAGATCGTCGCCCGCGAAAAGGAACTGGTGCAGGTATTCAAGGACCGCGGCATCACCGTAACCGATGTCGACCGTGCCGACTTCGAGAAGAATGTGCTGGAGAAGGTCACCTTCGAGGAGTTCGGCTACAACAAGGCCGATTGGGAAGCGATCCGCGCCATCAAGTAGGGCATCGGGAAATCGGATGCTCAACCAAGAGAATAGGGCGGCAATCGGATTCCTTTCCAATCCTTGACGACCCACCAGCTTCGGGAGCCCGCGCCAATGGCCGAGGAACACCACACCAAGATCACCGTCGAAGAGATCGCGCACGCCTTCGAGGAGGTGCCGGTCGACGTCGACCTGTCGGACCACGGTATCGAGGATTGGGTCACGCTTGCCGTGTTCTGGGGCATGGTCGTCTGTGTCTTCCTGCAGTTCTTCACCCGCTATGCGCTGAACAACAGCTTTGCCTGGACCGAGGAGATCGCCATCAACGCGCTTGTCGTCGTTGTCTTTCTCGGTGCCGCCATGTGCGTGCGCCTTTCGCGCCATATCCATGTCGACGTGCTTTACCACTATCTGCCGGAGCGTGTCGGCCGCTGGCTGGCGCTCGCCGTCGATATTGTCCGCATCGCATTCTTCGCCTACGGAACATGGCTGATGTGGCGCTACGTCACGATCGTGGCGCATGAGCGCATGGTCACCGTCAACCTGCCGCGGCGCTGGTTCTTCTACGCCGTACTGGCCGGGTTCGTGCTGATGCTTCTGCGCTCGATCCAGGTCTTCATCGGCAATTACCGGCGCGGCTATTCGGTGCTCGAGCGTCCTGGTGCGTTCGAGACGGCGGGGGTCTGAGCGATGCTGCTTCTGGTCGGGGGCTTTCTTGTCCTGATGCTCATCGGCGTGCCGGTCGCCGTTTCGATGGCGGCCGCGTCGATCCTATACCTCGTCATCTACGGCGTCGCGCCCGATATCATCGCGGCCCAGCGCATGATCGCCGGGGTGGAGAGCTTTCCACTGCTCGCCGTGCCCTTCTTCATTCTGGCCGGCAACCTCATGAACATCGCCGGCGTCACCGGGCGCATCTATTCCTTTGCCCTTGCCCTGGTCGGCTGGATGAAGGGCGGCCTGGCGCAGGTCAACATCATCGGATCGGTGATCTTTTCCGGCATGTCGGGCACCGCGCTCGCCGACGCCGCCGGTATCGGCACCATCGAGATCAAGGCGATGAAGGACCACGGCTATCCCATCGACGCCGCGGTTGGCGTCACCGCCGCTTCCGCCACGCTCGGGCCGATCTTTCCGCCCTCGCTGCCCTTCGTCATCTACGGCATGATGGCCAATGTCTCGATCGGTGCCCTGTTCATGGCCGGCATCCTGCCCGGCGTGGTCATGACCGTGCTGATGATGATTACGGTTGCCATCTTTGCCTACAGTCGCGGCTGGGGTTCCGACACGCCTTTCGAGCTTCGGCGGCTGGCCGAAGCGGCGGGCGAGGTGCTGGTGGTGGCTGCCTTTCCGATTGGCTGTTACGTGCTTGTGCAGCTTGGCCTGTCGATCAACATCGCGGTCGGCATCGCGCTGCTGGTGCTGATCGCGGCGGACTGGTATTTCGATTTCTCCGCGGTCATGGCGCTGATGACGCCGGTCATCCTGATTGGCGGCATGACGATGGGCTGGTTCACGCCGACCGAGGCGGCGATGGCGGCCGTGATCTGGTCGCTTTTCCTCGGGCTGGTGCGCTACCGCACGATGACGCTGCGTTTGCTTGCCAAGGCCAGCTTCGACACGATCGAAACGACCGCCTCGGTGCTGTTCATCGTTACCGCCGCATCGATCTTCGCCTGGCTGCTCACCGTCAGCCAGGCAGCACAGCTGTTTTCGAACTTCATTTTCGCGCTCACCGAAAACAAGTGGGTCTTCCTGATCCTGGTCAACATCCTGATGCTGGTGGTCGGCTGCTTCCTCGATACGATCGCCGCGATCACCATTCTGGTGCCGATCCTGCTGCCGGTCGCCGCCGTCTACGGCATCAACCCGGTGCATTTCGGTCTGATCATGACGCTCAACCTGATGATTGGGCTTTTGCACCCGCCGCTCGGCATGGTGCTCTTTGTGCTGTCGCGCGTCGCCAAACTCTCGGTCGAACGCACCACCATGGCGATCCTGCCGTGGCTGGTGCCGCTTATCGTGGCGCTGCTTCTGATCACCTTCATACCCGCCATCACGCTTTGGCTGCCGACCGAGATGGGCTTGATCCGGTGAGCGGCCAGGTGATTGCCGCGACGCTGTTCGGCCCGCAGGACCTGCGCGTCGTGGAGCGTCCGCTTGAACCGCTGGCACCAGGTATGGTGCGGGTGCGCTTTGGGGCAGGGGGCATCTGCGGCTCCGACCTGCATTATTTCCGCCATGCCCGTACCGGCGACTTCGTCGTCACTTCGCCGCTTGTCCTCGGCCACGAAATCTCAGGCGAAATCGTCGAGATCAACGGCGCCGCGCCCGGTCTGGGCGTCGGCGACCACGTCGCGGTCAATCCGTCGCGCTGGTGCGGGCATTGCGCGCGATGCCTGGAAGGCCGCGCCAATCTCTGCGAAAACATCTATTTCATGGGTTCGGCATCGAAGACGCCGCATATGCAGGGCGGCTTCGCCAGCCTGTTCGACGCCACGCCCGCGCAATGTTTCAAGGTTCCATTTGATGTGGCCTACCAGGCGGCCGCACTTGCCGAGCCGCTGGCGGTCAGCCTGCACGCCATCGCGCGGGCGGGCGACATCAGGGGCCGCAACGTCATCCTGTTCGGTGCCGGCCCCATCGGTCTCTTGGCCATGCTCGCGGCCAGGCTTGCCGGCTGCGCTGAGCTTACGGTCGCCGATATCGCCGCCGCTCCGCTCGCCTTCGCCCGCCGGCTTGGCGCCGACAGGACGATCGACCTTTCCAGCGGCGACGCCGAGCTCCAGGCGCTTGCTGCCGGCGGTTCGCTTGATGTGGCGTTCGAGATTTCAGGCACTGCCGCCGGCCTTGCCGCGGCGATCGCCAGTGTCCGGCGCGGCGGCACGGTGGTCCAGGTCGGCAATCTTCCCGGTGGCCAGATCCCGCTGCCTGCCAATGCGGTGATGGCCAAGGAGATCGACCTCAAAGGCACCTTCCGCTTCGGCACGGAGTTCGGCCGGGCGGTCGATCTCATCGTTTCGGGGGAGGTGGATGTCCTCAAGCTGGTGACGGCGGAGCGCACGCTTTCCGCCGCCCCAGACGCGTTCCGTCTTGCCGCCGACCGTTCACAGAGTGTCAAGGTCGTGCTGACCGCCGACTGAATCGTGGTTTTGCCAGATCGTTAGTAGCCATAACTCATTGCGAACGGACGAAACTCAGAACGTGCTCGACGTATATGCTCCCACCCAGGTCTCCGGTTAAACTCGGGAGCAATACCCGGCAGCTTGCTGTCAAAATTGTTGGCAGCAAATCCGCTCGCGATTAAAGCCCCTTCGTCGCGAGATTTCGCTCAGTTCGGCCATTCCTCGTCCTGCCAACCGCGCGCTGCGTGGATCCCCCCCAAAATTGAAATGCTTTCCCGGCCGCCCTTGGCGGTCACGGCATAAGCGATGATGTAGGGCAGGCGACTCACAGGCTTTTCATAGGTGCCGGATACACGGCCGGGTCGCCCGGTTGCCATTTCCCCAAGCGCGGCCCCTGCGTCCAGAATCCGGTCTGCTACCAGGCGCGCAGCGCGCGGATTATCCTGCGAGATATAGGCGATCTGTTCCTTGATGTCGTCCAGCTCACCGCGAGACCACTGAACGGCTCGCGTCACACCTTGCGGCCCGTGCCGGCATCAATCGCAGCATAAATTTCTGCCATAGCCTTATCATGAGACACGATGCGCCCAGCTTCGACATCAGCAAGGCCGCGCTTGATACCTTCAATGATTTCAAGCTCGCGATCGACATACGCTGCGACGGCTTCACCTGCGAGGAACGACTTGCTACGCCGGGTGTCGGTTGCGATCCGGTCGAGCTTTTCCTTTACATCGGGACTGACGCGAATTGTCATAGTGGTGCTAGCGGCCATAGCGGTGTCCTGTGTTGATCTGTGTACACCTTAGCACAGAGCGCCGCGCTGGTCCATTATCCCTTGACCGCCGAGCCGACGATCGAATCCACGAAGAAGCGCTGCAGGAAGGCGAAGAGCATCAATGGCGGCAGCACGGCGAGCGTGGCGCCGGCCATGACAAGTCCTGTATTGAGGGCGCCTCTGTTGTAGCTGAGCAGGCGGCTGAGGCTAATGACGATCGGATAATCCTCTGCATTGCCCTGCAAAACTGTCAGCGGCCACAGATAGCTGTTCCAATGATAGACGAAGGCAAACAGCGCCAGTGCCGCGATCGCGGGCGCCAGACTGAATCGAGGATGCGCAAAGTCCCTGTTTTTTGCCAGGCAATCGGCGCTTCACTGTGCGGGTACAAATAGAATGTGCGACCGTGCTGGCTTCCCAGCATCAGAGCATACGCCTGTAACCTTCATAGCCCGATGCCGCGCTTCTTTCCCAGGTTCCAATCCACGCCCCCCGTATCCGAGCACACGACCCCGATGACTTGATTACCCAATCGCTTTTCGAGCGACGGCGACCAGGGCACGAGCTTGAATTCGAGCCCATTGTCGATCATCGCGAGCCGGCCTGAAGCCAGCGAGAAACGCCGCCGGTAAATCCCAGCCACATGATCGCCGTTGGCAGCCTTCGTGAATGAGAGGCCCGTCTCGGCGGCGAGGCGGGCACCGAGCGATTCCACCTCATGATCGTGTAGAGTATCGATCAGATTGCGCACAAGAATGACGCGCTGTCCCTCGCGCCTGGCCAGATCGCGGCTGACAAGGTGGTCGACCCGATCTTGCAGTGCCTGTCTTACGTCCCTGCCAAAGCCGCCGTCACCGAATTCGGCAGGCTCGCGTGCAACGAGTTGGCGATCGAGCCAAGTCGCGCCGGAAGCATGGACCTGCTGTTCGATTGAGAGGTCGGAGCGGACCGCGAGCGTGACCCGGCCACCGCCATTTGCACTCGCATCGCGGCACAACTCCACGACCGAGCCCGGGTCGGAGTCTCCGGCCGCATCAGGGTCATGGAAGCGAATGTGGTGCGTGCGTCCATCAATGCCATCGACGATGGCATAGGCCGCGCCGCGCCGTTCGTCATCAAGGCCGCCTTCGAGCAGTCGGCCGATCACGGGCGCATCAATCTTTTCGGCGGCCAGCACATAGTCGGCCGTCCCTTTTTCTAGCCCATGCACAGTGAGGCTGCGGTGCATGCGCTTGATGATGTCGCCGCGTTCACCGAGGGTGCGCAAAGTGGCCTCGGCCTCTTCGACCACCATCCACTGGCCGGGACGGATCTCGTTCGCGAGGCCCAGGCTTTCCAGTTGCCGCAGCCGGCCGACTTTTAGCCCCAGGAACTCGTCGGGCCGGCGATCAGGGTGTGGCGCGAGATCAATGATACCATGACGGTCGGCGTCACGAACAAGCTGGCGATCGAGCTGCGTCCAGCGCTCAGTGTCGACCTGGTGCTCGATGGCCTGGCGGATGTCGAGGTCCGTGCGGAGCCCAAGCGTCTGGGTGAGAATGTCGCTCGCCCGATCGCGCATGCCCTGGCGGATGTAGTCGCGCGAGATGACAAGGCTCTCGCCATCGTCGGCAACGCCGCGAACGAGGATGTGAACGTGCGGATGTTCGGTGTTCCAGTGATCGACGGCTATCCAGTCGAGCTTCGTGCCGAGGTCGCGCTCCATGTCGACCATCAGGTCACAAGCGAAGTTCTTGAGGTCGCCGAGCTCCATTGCATCCTCCGGCGAAACGATGAAACGGAAGTGATGCCGATCATCCTTGCAGCGGTCGCAGAAGGCGTCATGATCTGCATCTTTGGTGTCGGGACCGAACATCCTCGCCTTCTCACCGTCACGTGTAACACCTTCGCGGCGAAGATATTTGAGATGGGTGGCGAGTGGCGCAGACCCTCTGAACTGCCGTACCACACGGGTCTTGACGACGGCGCCGCGTGAGCTGTCAGAGATGAGGCGACTGGCGCGGATGCTCGCTGACCTGCCGCGGCCAAACGTTGAAGCTCGCGGGGAGGTGATCCGACCCTCGCGTGTAAGGTGCCCGCCGGCGCGCTGTGTGGCCGCAAGAGCCTGGAAGATGAAGGGTCGTGCGCGCTGGCCGGCGCGGGAGCGGATGCGACCGGGGCGGACGCGAAAGCTATCGTCACGCTTCATGCTAGACGGCCACGAGGTGCGGTTTCCATTGAAAGACTGAAAAATTGGGAATAGCGCACATCGCTGATTGTGCCAGCACATTGCGAAATGAGACGAAAATCGTAAGGAAAACAATCGGCCGAACCGAGCCGCACCTCGCGGCCCTTTATCCTGCCAATCTCTCTGTTCTCATCCACAGCCAACCCTTCCGCCGCAATTTCCGCGACGGAACAGGCCGGAATGCAATTGAGGAGGAACGTGGCGATCATCGCGATATGGCTAAAGAGGGTTGAGCGAATAGGCCGGAAACAGCGTGGTTCGATTGGAAATCGGTTTCACTCGGCCGTGGCTCGATCGCGGTCAGGTCCGCAACAGGATTGCCCATTGGCGACCCCATTGCGGACGAATGAATCGCCGCAAAGATCGTCTCGCCATAACCATTGCCATCCGATGCAGTGGCGTTCCGAATGTCATGGGGATGCGCAAAGATCGTTGCACGGAGCGAGCTGGCTCTGCCCCTTCCTTGCCGCGCGCGCCGCGGACTGAGAACTGCACCATCGAGCAGCGGCGCGAGTTTCCTGACGTAGTCGACCGTCTCGCGTGGCAGCGGACGGCCGGTTAAGAGATGTTCGGTGTACCGACCAGGACCGGCATTGTAAGCGGCAAGAAAGCCGCTGCGCCCGAAGCTGTCGAGCATTTCGCGAAGATATGCTGCACCTGCAAGAATGTTGTCACGCGGTTGATAGGGATCGTCACCGAGACGGTATTTGATGCGCAGTTCTTCCCACGTCGCCGGCATGATCTGCATCAAGCCCATTGCGCCCTTGCTTGAAAGCGCACGAACATCGCCGACGCTCTCAACATGCATGACGCCGCGCAGCAACCGCTCTGGAATGGCGAAGCGTTTTGACGCTTCTCGAATATGCCGCGACCACGGGCCAGCCGACAAGATCGTCGACTCGGAGTGCGCCGGCCGTTCACCATGAGAGGAAGCCGCTGCACCAGTTTCGGGCGCCACGAAGCCAAGCATGACACATGCGGCAAACGTCGTCATGCCTCTGTGGGCTGCATCCCGCAGACCGCAGAACCGATGCGCCGCCAGCCTGCGACGGTGTTCGCTTCCGTTAAGGGCAGGGGCTCGCCGATCGAACCGGCTTTGCCAAAACTGTGATGAAATCGGCGTCCGCAACCACAAGCAAGTGTCAGGCCCCCTCTGGGCTGCGTCGCGGGCGGTCGGGTCGAAGGGTTTGACCGGCGCGCAATGGATCAAAAGGGTTGCCGAGAAAGATTCGTCGAAGGGCTCCAGAAGCATCTGTTCAGCCTCGCCCGTCGCGCTTCGATGATCGGTTCCAGTGCAGGCTCCAGACGCTGTTCTCTGCATCGGACCGGAACAGCTTGGCGCGGATCGGCTGCGTAAAGGACGGGTCGTCAATTGAGACGGAGAGGTAATCCCCAGCCTTGTCTCCGGCGCGGTCCCAAGCCGCACCGACCGCCATCCCTTCGCAATAGATCAGATGGTCGGGCGCGTTTTCGGTTTTGGATTTCTCGGCAGGCAGAATGGCAATCTTCGCCTCGATTGTTAGCGTGGAGAGATTGCCGAAGAAGCCGTCATCATTGCGCGTGAAGGTTCCGATCTGGGTCATTGCAGTGCTCCTTTCATGGGTGTTAGTGCGCGCCGAGCCGAGCCGTCACGGCTCGCTAGCAAGGGGATCGTTGGTGATATCCAGCACCGGAGTGGTGCGCTCCGTGGTCCAGACGGGAACCGCACGGCCAACGATCGATGAGAGCGGGAGCGGGCCGAAATAGCGGCTGTCAAAACTGTCGGCTGCACCCGGGTTCATAAGGAAGACGTCGGCCTCGGCAATGTCGCGGCAGCCCTGCCAGATGGGCAGGGCTCGACCGCGCCTGTCACGCTCGCGCGCATGTCCATACGTCTTGCCGTTGACGATGATGGTTGTGCCTTGGCGACAGACGGTTGCGCCCCCGAGTGCCAAAATACGCTTCAGGAGCGGCACATTTTTCGGCAGATACCCGCGTCTTGCCATGAAGGCCGCCAATGGCTCGGGCGGCATGATGACGGCGATATTGGCAATACCGATTTTGTCGGCCGGCTGGACGCGATAGAGCCCGACGGGGATGCTCGCCGATGCATTCCAGATGGACAGCGGCGGATGGCTAATCCATGCCGGCGCCGCGGCGAGCACTACGCCGCCAACCATCGTGGCGATGATCTTTGTGCGCTTGCTCATGACCCGATCCCGGGGCGCAGCAGGCAAGTTTTACGACGCTTGGCCGTGTATGGACTCGGCTGCTCGCGTGCGGCTATCCGGCTGTGGACGTGCCGCCGTTTACGCGGCGACATGAAGGTCAGGGTTTGCTGCTGTTTCGCCGCTACCAGGCGGCGCGGTTGCAATCTCCTGGCTTGCGCGTGGATGGTTTGCGACGCAGCCCAGACCAGGATGGTAGCGTTCCAAATCGTTGCCATGCCGTGCACACCTGCCGCCTCAACGCAGGTCGATTCTTCGCGCGCATGAGAGTGGATCGGTGTCAGGTGGCGGGATTTCACCAACAAGACGAGCTGCCACGCCACGACGTCCCGCGTGCCGGGTGGAGGGAAGCCGGATGAGGGGACATGAGGCAGCGCAAATTGCTGCTGAACGGTCTCGCGATACTGCATTTTCGGTGCGCCACAGATCAGGAGCTGCGGTCGCGCCTGCCGACATAGGCGGGCGCGCGGGCTGCATGGGGTTTTGCCGGCGGAACATAGGTCGCGTTGGCATCGCTGGTGGAGGTGCGTGCGCCCAGCTCTATCCAGGCGTGCAGGTCGTTGATGTCGTAGAGAACGCGCCCGCCGACCTTTCGGTATTTTGGGCCGGTGCCGTAGGTCCGGTGCTTTTCGAGTGTGCGGGCGCAGAGCCCGACGATGGGTGCTGCCTCCTTCGTGCGCAAATACTTTTGGGGCGCGTCCGCGGGACCCTTCGACATCGCTCGATCTCCATTCGGTTCTGCTGTCGTCCTGGCCTGCCGGGACGCGCGAAGTGGACCATGATCGAAATGAGGAAAGGCGAGGGAGGGCAAAGATTGGGGGGCGCGTTTTTGCTACCCCGAAGAAGGACTTCGGCGGCCGGACTTTTCGCTGCGGTTGTGGGGGTAGAAGAGAAGATCGCGATAGCCGCCGGCGACTAAAAAAGCTGCACGGCGTAAGATAGCTCGGACCTTGTGGCGGAGGTGATGATCACGCCAATCTCGCGGCACAATCGGCTCTTGCGAAAACAGCACCTCCGCGAGCTGACGATAGGTTGCACCCGTGCGGTGACCATCATGTGCGCGTAAATTGAGGATATGCCTGGTCTTGGTCTGTTGCGGCAGCGCGCCGTAAGATGGACTGGCTGCCCGGCCGTTCAGTGCGCGCCAGAACCGGCGCGCTGCATCGAGCCGCGTCTCGAATGCAGCATCGAGCGGCAGAAGGATAGCGTTGAATTCACCTGCGCGGTCATCAGCGACGAGATGACTTTTCCCAATTAAGGTAGACCAAATAATGTGAAGGCCTTCGTCCTGCGGCCAAACGCTGGCTCCGGCAAGGCTGGAAGGTCGAACTGTTTGATGGGATGCAGATACCCGCATGACCCGGAGCACGCGCGGCGAGGCCTGTTCCGTCCAGATGATATTGTCAGCTTTCGGAAGTCCGGCACCGGCAGTTTTGAAATCGCGCGCCCCAACGGGCGGCGAGATCGGGCTGACCGGCAGGTTCTCCAGAACCAGCGAGTTGCGATGCAAGCTGGCTGCACTCTGCCACGAATTCGTCATTCCGGATCAGATACTCGGCAGCGAACTCCGTAGCCTGGTAGCTGCACATGTGTGCATACGCCGCCGGATCGGTCCAATCGCCTTGCACTGTTCCTGTCCTCTCCGCGTACCCGGATGTGAGGCGTCGGCATCAACATTCCCGGCGGATAAGGAAGTTGAATAGTTGGAGAGTCGGCAAACCATTATGCTGACTCAGCAAAGTGGAGCGCCGGCCCGCGTCAGTGCGGAGCGCCGCCAGCGAGAAGATATCGGTAGCCGCTGGTCGTCATCCATCGCGCGCGGGCAAGATGGGTCTCCCAGGACCGGAACGCTCGTTCCGGCTCCTGCTCCGGGTCTATATGCAAGACGATCCTGGCCACCTCTCGCCAATCGGCATCTTCCGCTGCCGCGTCAAGGAGGCGAATGTAGGTGAGCAGACGCTCCTCGTCATAGCCGGTCAGGACCGGGGCATCCGGCGCAATGTCGGCGACATCAGGATCGAGCAGCGGTTTAAGCATGGTATTTGACCGTTCATATTTCGATCGCGATCTCGAAGGAGCCGTCCTTTAGATCGAGCACCAATCATAGCGAATAGGAACGATCATTCCTAGAACGATAGTTCCCTTTCTGGTCCCTAATCCGTCATGAATCTCAAGGAGATCATGGCGGCCAACATGCGTCGTCTGCGCCATGACCAGAACGTGACGCAGGAGGAACTGGCCGCCCGCTCTGGACTGAGCATGCGTTACGTCGGATCGATCGAGCGCGCTCGGGTCTCGGCCAGCATCAGTGTTCTTGGGAGGATCGCAACTGCGCTGAATGTGGACCCATGCGAGTTGATCAGAAAATCGGCACCGTGAGTTGACGCGGGAAACACCGCGAATTTTCGATGATCGGCGAGGCAACATGCAGGAATGAAGTCTCCAGTCGCGAACACGACAGGTAGTCGCCCCAAGTCCGACGGAGCTGGTTGCGCAGCGACTGCGCTCATCTTGTCGTGAAAAGGAGGACGGCCCCGCCCTGTTCGTCCGGGCGGAGCCTTGGTCGGGGCCTTACTCCGCGTTGCGGCGGCCGTTGGGGCGCGACCAGATGAGGCTGTAGCCTTCGCCTTCTTCATCGTTGAAGAGGTTGGCGTAGATCGGAGCAGCGAAGCTCGGATCGTCCAGCTTCACGCCGAGATAGTCGCGGCCGTCATTGGAGCGCTTGGACCATGCGGCGCCGATCTCGACCCGCCCGACGAAGACACGGTGGCTGGGGGCGCTGTCGCCAGAGCGGTTGGTCTCGGGCACGACCCGGACGTTCTTGGTCTGGAGCGAGAGAGTGACGATTTCGCCGGTGAACTCGTTGTTGCCGGTCCTCTTGAAGGTTCCGATTATCGCCATGAGTTTTCTCCTTGAACTCTGTTTCGAGCCCGCACCATTGCGGCCTCGATGGCGATCGGCGGGCCGGAGGCGATCGACGCCGCATCGCTTGCGACCGCAGCGCCAGCGGAGGATGGCAGCCAAGCGACTTTGTTGTTTGGCGAGGAATGACGGCGCAGCCGGCAGGGGAAGAAAGTCGATCGGCGCCATTGCGGCTTAGGCGATCGAGGCGCAGCCGACCTTCGGCCAGATCAGCCCATTAAAGAGGCCGTTTGGAGCGGCCCACCAGATAGAGACATCAACGGAGAACCTGGCGATACCGTCGCTGGCGAAATCCCGGCTACGACGATCACCGGCGTCGATGCTCCTCTGTACAGGCATCGCGAAGTCGCAAGCTGTTGTCGGCACCGCGCTTAAGACACGCACGTGATGGTCAAAGTCACGGCTGACGTGCATCACCGGATATCCGCTATCTTTGGAACGAGACGGCACGCCGTGGTGGATTCGAACTGTGCGTCGCGCGATGCCGTGTCAGCGACAACGCTAACAATGTGACGGCCGGTCAGAAAAAAGCATCCTGCCCACGCCGGTTGTTCTGTGAGTTCGCCCAGATCCAGCCCTGTTCGGTTGAACGGGCGTCGTTATTCGCAGCTGTGATGCCAGCTGCGACGCAGCTGAAACGTTGACGGCAAGCGTGACGGCGTCGCGCGCCTTTGCTAGAGCGCGCGGACTTGAGTATCGCAAAAGACGGGCGGCGCCGGGAGCCGGAGATACGGCATCCCGGGCCAAGCACTCCAGCGAGCTGCAAATACAGTATGCGCTGCCCGACCGCGGCCGTATCGTACAATCGAAAAAAGGTAGGGGCGGGCAGCGCTTACGCGCCGCCTCCCTTGGGGCGGAAGTCGAGGACTGGGATGCCGAGCTTCTTTGCCTTGTCTGCAAGATTGTCCTGAATTCCGGTCCCGGGAAAGACGATGACGCCTATTGGCAGTACCTCCAGCATTGCGTCATTGCGCTTGAACGGGGCGGCTTTGGCATGCTTTGTCCAATCAGGGGCAAAGCCGATTTGGGGTACCTTGCGGTGGTCTGCCCAACAGGAGGCGATCTTTTCGCCACCCTTCGGCGATTTCCCATGCATCAAGACCATGTCGGGATGCCTGGCGTGGACCTGGTCGAGCTTGGCCCAGATCAGCTGGTGGTCATTGAAGTCGAGCCCAGCGGTGAAGGCGATTTTCGGGCCAGGTGGCAGAAGGACTTCCTGCGAGGCGCGTTTCTTGGCGCTGAGAAAGTCGCGGCTGTCGATCAGCGCAGAGGTCATGTTGCGGTGGTTGACCATCGATCCGCTGCGCGGTCGCCAACTCGATCCGGTGTGGCGCTCGTAGTGATCCGCGGCCTGATCACGCATCAGTTCGAAGGCGCTTTGGCGTTCGATCAGCGTCTGCCCTTCGGCCGTCAGGCGTTCCAGCTCGACGGATTTCACTTCGCTGCCGTCCTGCTCACGCTGGCTGCGGCGTTGCGCCTGCTCGTTGTGGTCGAGTTCGCGCTCGATCCGATCTGCGGCGCGGTGAAAGATGTTGACGGTCGACCACAGAAGATCGTCGAGATCGGGCTCGAGGCGAGTGTCTTGCAGTGCCACGATGAGGGCGTCGAAGATGTCGGCGATCGCGCCGGCGACGCAGTGGCCCTCTGGAAGCGGTCGAGGATCAGGCTCATCCGCGAAGGGTCGGTAGCCATAGAGCTGGAGTTCGGTGAGGACGTGGTCGATGGGTGAAGACGAGTGCTGTGGTTCGTAGTCGTCATGCTCGCTCATTGGATGCTCCGCCGGTTGGACCGCGACCCTCGCGGCCTTCATGGCGACGGAAGCCGGCGGACGGGACGGACCTGCACCCGCAGCGAAGCGAAGGGCCGGAGTGTCAGCGGAGGAGGGTGAAGGCCGGCTATTTTGCTTCGCGATGGAAAGCGCTCCCTTGGGGAGCGCGCCGGAAAATAGTCGGCCGAAGACATTGCGGGTCCGGGTCGTTTGCTGGCCGATCGCCCTCTCGAAGGCCCGCAGGCGCGGTTCTCTCCGACTTCAGGAGCATCCAAGCGATGCAAGCGACAGCGGACAGATTGTTTCGTTCCGAGTTATCCCGCCACTGCCATGAAACGGGTGATGTCCTGCGGGGCGAGCTGAACACGGACTGCTGCTCGAACGGCATCCACGCCTAGCGTACAGAGATCTTCGTTGAGGTCCCCAAGTGCCGGCGAGAGCACGACCGGCTCGATCCCGGCAGCATTCGCTCTTTCGATCAAGGTGTCACGCGCGCCGTTACCGGCTGGATCGGCGTCGCGCACGATGTAGAGCCGTCTCAGCGTGAGGGGGAACAGCATGGCAGCAAGATGGGCGGCCGAAAGTGCCGCTGCCATAGCCATATCGGGCAGGATGCACCGAAGCGACAAGACGGTCTCGATGCCTTCGCCGCCCGCCATGACGTCGCCCGGCAGGCCAAAGCGAACCGCGTGACCGAGAAGATCGCCCATCGCGCGCCTCGGCGTACCGACCGATGCCTTGCCCCTGCCGGAAGGATCAAGCCAGGTGCGATGTGCGCCAGTCAAATGGCCGTCGAGATCGGTGACGGAAGCGATCATCGCCGGCCAGGTCTCAGTCGGCGCGTGTTCGTCGGGCCGGTAGTAGCAGCGCGGGTGAAAACGCAGGCTTCCGGTCCCGTGCAAAGGGGTAATACTGCGGTTGCGCAGATACGCCTCTACGACCGTACCCGCAATCGGCTGCGACATCGCAAACAGCCGACGCGCTGCCTCCGATGATCCGGATGGCGTGTCTACCGATTTCGGCCGGGGAGAAATCTGCTCTGGTTCGGGATGCGGCAAGCCGAGAAATGTCATTGCTTCATTCGCAACGTCCTTGAAGTTGCTGAAGCCGCGGCTTTCGCGGATGACGTCTAGAAGGTCGCCATGCTCGCCAGTCGCCGCATCGGCCCACTTGCCGGCTGCTCCTTTTCCGTTCGCTGACCCGACGAGACGCACGAACATTGAGCGGCCCGGCGTGTTTTGCACATCGCCGACAAGCCAGTAGCGGCCCTCGCGATGCCCGTTCGAAAGATAGTAGCGACAAACCGCCTCAGCCTGCTGGCCGAGGCGGTGCGCCAGTTCTGACGCATCGTGGCGGGCCATCACGCACCCTCCCGCGTGTCGATGCGCTGGACTGGATAGCCCTTCAGCAACTTGCCCAGAATTGCGGGTCCAGATGCGTCGGCGGGCACGAACATGCGCAGCTTCCAGGAGATGATCTCTCGGAAGAGGCCGTAAGCCGAAAGACGGTCGCGCATTGTGTCGTTGAAGCCCGTCAGCTCGATTCGGCTAACGCCCATGAGGCGGCTGCGCCGAAGCTGCAGACCATCAGCGAGGTCGAGGATCGTTCGACCGCCCAGTAGCGCAACGAAAGCATCACTGGCTGTGATCGAAGGCGAGCTTGTTGCCAGTGCGCCCGCGATCCATGCTGGCGGGACCTGACGACCGATGATGCGCTCGC
The DNA here is from genome assembly GCF_040322715.1 of Mesorhizobium sp. M0106. Lineage (NCBI taxonomy): Bacteria > Pseudomonadati > Pseudomonadota > Alphaproteobacteria > Hyphomicrobiales > Phyllobacteriaceae > Mesorhizobium > Mesorhizobium sp. M0106. The sequence continues at coordinate 25,453 of NZ_JAMYUA010000030.1, forward strand.
CATCGTCAGTCTGGAGCCGGTACACACGTGAGAATTCCCTAGGCAGACGCTTCCAGATCGGCAGCAGCATGCCGGCAACGACATGGATAGTGCTGTCCGTGAACTCGGGCACGTCAGCCGTCTCGGCACTCCAGGCGTCAGCGAACGCAGCCTGCTCAGCCTCAACCCAGTGGCTCTCCGCCATCATCTTCAATGAGGCCTGATGGTGCTCCATCGGCCGGATCAGCCGGACGCGCCATTCGATCTCGCCGTTGTCGAGCATGAGTGCGGGCGCTGGCACCTGTACGGCGGCGCGGCCGGATCGGTTGTTGACCAGGAGCTTCGCGCGGGGATCGTGAAGCTGGGCAAGGGCATCGGCAAGTGAAACGGGTCGATTGCGCTTGCGCTGGGCGATGGTCAGCAGTCGCGTTTCCGCACCGGTGGCCGCATGGACATGGATGACGCGTCGCTCGGTGACGACGAAGCTCTCGGCACGCAGTGTTTCCAAGCCGATGTCGTAGGCACCGGAGGCAATGGCGCCCTCGATTTTCGCATTTAGCAATTGTTCGAAGGCTGTAAACAGGACGGTTTGAAGTGCGATGGTAAGCGCCAGCAGCCGATTGAGGAAGGTCGTGATCGGTGGCAGCTCGTCCTTGATGCCGATGGACTCCGTCAGTGTGAGGCCGGTCGCTTCCTCGAACATCTGGAGTGAGCAGCCGTCCACCTTGCCGCGAACCAGCAGCAGGTAAAGCTGCCGCAGCGCGTCGCGGGCATAGTGCGACTCCAGATTGTCCTCAGGGCGAAATACGCCCTGACCGCCGGTCTGGCGCTGGCCGCGCGTAATGGCGCCCAATGTGTCGAGCCGCCGGGCTATCGTCGAGAGAAAGCGCTTCTCAGCCTTCACATCGGTCGCAACCGGCCGGAACAGCGGCGGCTGCGCCTGGTTCGTGCGGTTGGTGCGCCCCAAGCCCTGGATGGCGGCATCGGCCCTCCAGCCCGGCTCAAGCAGATAGTGAACTCGAAGGCGGCGGTTCTTCGCAGTGAGATCAGCGTGATAGCTGCGGCCAGTGCCACCGGCGTCGGAAAACACCAATATGCGCTTACAGTCATCCATGAATGCCTGTGCCTCGGCGAAATTGGCCGATCCGGCGCGGTTTTCGACGACAAGGCGATCGATGCCTCGAGTGCTGGTCTTGCGAACGACGCGGCGCGACCGGCCTGTCACTTCCGCTACGAGGTCGGTGCCGAAGCGCTGTACGATCTGATCGAGTGCCCCCGGGACGGGGGCCAGTGAAGCGAGTTGCTCGATGAGGCGATCGCGGCGGGCGACCGCTTCGCGGCTCTCGACGGGCTGGCCGTCGCGATAGACCGGACGTGACGACAAATTGCCTTCGCTGTCGGTGAACGGCTCGTAGAGTTGCACGGGGAAGGAATGCTGCAGATACGAGAGGACATATTCGCGCGGCGTGATGTCGACGCGAACGTCGTTCCATTCCTCGGTTGGAATTTCCGCGAGGCGCCGTTCCATCAGTGCCTCGCCGGTCGAGACGATCTGGATGACGGCGGCATGGCCTTGATGGAGATCGCGCTCGATCGAGCGTATCAGGGTCGGCGTCTTCATGCCGGTGAGCAAATGCCCGAAGAAGCGCTGTTTCGTGCTCTCGAAAGCCGAACGTGCAGCCGACTTTGCCTGACGGTTCAGTGTCCCGGTCTCGCCTGTGACGTTGGCGGCCCGCATTGCGGCGTCGAGATTGTTATGAATGACGCTAAACGCTCCGGCATAGGCGTCGTAGATGCGGGTCTGCTCGGAGGTAAGCTGGTGCTCGACCAGCTCGTATTCGACACCATCGTACGAGAGCGATCGGGCCGTGTAGAGACCGAGTGCGCGAAGGTCTCGGGCCAGCACTTCCATGGCGGCAACGCCGCCGGCCTCGATCGTCTCGACAAATTCGGCCCTGGTCGCGAAGGGCAAATCCTCACCACCCCACAGGCCCAAACGCTGCGCGTAGGCGAGGTTGTGGACGGTGGTTGCGCCCGTCGCCGAGACATAGACGACGCGGGCGTTCGGCAGGGCGTTTTGGAGGCGGAGCCCGGCGCGTCCCTGCTGTGAGGCGGCGACGTCGCCGCGTTCTCCCTTGCCGCCTGCGGCGTTCTGCATGGCGTGGCTCTCGTCGAAAATGATCACTCCGTCGAATTCGGTGCCCAACCATTCGACGATCTGCCGCACGCGCGAGACCTTCTCACCGCGTTCGTCGGAGCGCAGCGTGGCGTAGGTGGTGAATAGGACCCCTTGATCGAGGCGGATGGCCTTGCCCTGCGGGAACCGCGACAGCGGCGTGACCAGCAGGCGCTCCATGCCGAGAGCAGACCAGTCGCGCTGGGCGTCTTCGATCAGCTTGTCGGATTTGGAGATCCACACCGCCTTGCGGCGGCCCTGCATCCAACTATCCAGAATGATGCCGGCCGACTGGCGGCCCTTGCCGGCGCCCGTCCCGTCGCCGAGCATGAAGCCCCGGCGGAATCGCACGGCGTGCGCGGCATCGTCGCGCGCGGCAGAGACAAGATCGAAGGTCTCGTCCACCATCCAGGAACCGGCGAGGAACTCCGAATGGGCCTCGCCGGCATAGATGACTGTTTCTAGCTGCGCGTCGGACAAGAGGCCGTCGCTGACAACCTTGGCAGGAAGAATCGGCCGGTAGCTCGGCTTCGGCGGAGCAACGGATGCCATCGCCGCCGATTGAACCAGCTTGGTCGGATGCGGATGGGCGCCCGGAATGCGGATCGCCTGCAACCCGTACTCCTCATAGATGCCATCGGTGATGTGCCTACTTTCGGCAGGCCTCCAGTCCAAAGTCTCGTAAGCAAGCTCGGCGCCTTCCGGCTCGGCGAGGCTGCGCACCGGAGAGGAAGCCGCGGATCTGGCGAGATCACCGCGCACGGTGCGGGCTGTGGGCCCCAGTGCCTTGACGGCGGGCGCAAAAGTCGAAGCGCTGACCGGCAGCCGTGCGGGAACGTGCTCGCCAATCCTGGCGATCAGTGTGGCGATATCGGGCGCCGTGCCGGCTGATGCTGGAAAGCTGCCTGGATTGTCGGCCGGCAGTTTGTCGATGACGGTCAGCCGGGTCTCGACGGTGGTGCCATGCCTGGCGTAGACGGCGCCGTCGATCGCGGCGGTGAACACCACGCGACCGCGCTCCTGGAGCCTGACGAAGGACTCGCGCCAGATGGGCAGCTCTGGGGAAAAATTTGCGCCAGTGATTGCGACAAGCCGCCCGCCCTCGGCGAGCCGGGCCAGCGCAGAGGCGACGTGACGATAGGCAGCGTCGGACACGCGACCCGAGACATTGGCCAGAACCGAGAACGGCGGGTTCATCAGCACGACGCTCGGCACAATGCCGGGATTGAGATAATCATCGATCTGCGCTGCGTTGAAGCGAGTGACGGGGATAGCCGGAAAGAGCAATGAGAGAAGCCCGGCGCGGGCCTCGGCCAGTTCGTTGAGCAGCAACGTGCTGCCGCTGATCTCGGCCAAAATAGCAAGTAACCCGGTGCCGGCGGAGGGCTCAAGCACGCGGTCGGCAGGGGTGATTGCCGCGGCAGTCACGGCCGCCAGACCGAGCGGAATGGGGGTGCTGAACTGCTGAAGCGCTTCGGTCTCTTCGGAGCGGCGCGTGTGAGTTGGGAACAGGCCGGCAATCTTGTCCAGCATCGGAAGTGCAGCGGCCGCAGAACCGGCTTTGCGGAAAAGCGACTTTCCGTATTTGCGCAGGAACAGCACCGTCGCGACTTCGCAAGCGTCATAGGCTGATTTCCAGTCCCATGCGCCGGACGCATCGGAGGCACCGAAGGCAGCTTCCATGGCCGAGCGAAGGCTCGAGGCGTCGACGCGCTGACCGCGTTCGAGATGGGGCAGAAGAAACTGCGCCGCGCTGTGGATGGCGGCAGCTGGTTCGACAGCCGGGGATGAGACAAGCGGAAGCGGCACTGCCGGAGCGGCAGTCTTCGAAGAAACATCAAGCATGGAGAAAACCTCGAGGAGAGCGGAACGGGAATGAACCGGGCGGCCCTCTCTCTCGACCAATCCGGCTCAAATCCGCCTTGGCCGGCCTCTCCCCTCTGGACTGCGGTCTTGCCGATAACGATCCTTCTTCGATCCAGGCGCTGCGCCGCTACCCGGTGTCAGCCCAACGACGACAGCGGCAACGCGGTTGGCAGCCCGGGGGCGATATCTTGGCAGGCAGTGGGGACGGCGGGGCAGCAGCCGCCGACCGAGAAGGACGCGGCAGAAGCGGCCAATTGGCTTTGCCCGTGTGCGAGAAAGTGAGCGCCCGGCAGGGGTAGGAAAGGGCGCGGAGCGGCCGAAGCCGCTCCGCGCGAGGCGATCTATTCAGCGGCCATGTGCGGTTCGCTGTCTTCAATCTGCGCATCGTCGTCTGAGAGGAATTCGGGCAGCTCTTCCCCATAGCCGTCGGCGCCGGCGCCGCTATCAGCGCCAGCACTGCCGTCGAGGTCGACCAGGCGCAGCGGCTCGGGCAGCCAGCCACTATCGGTCAGCAAGCGCTCGGCTTCCTTCGCCATATCACCCTTCTTCAGATGGTCGATAAGCTGTGCGGCCTGTTCCCCCTTCGCCTCTCGCACTGCCTCGAGAATGCGAGACTTGGTGATGCGGCCGAGATAGTTTTCGACTGTCGGTGTCCAGCCGGCGTCGACCATATCGAGACCGACCGCGCGTGCCAGTCGATCAGCTTGCGCGATCCGCTGCCGAACCCCGTGTGCCGAGATAGCGCCGCCATAGCGGTCGGCTTTCTCGTGGAGCGCGTTCACGCCGTAGCTGACGCAATGGGCGAGCAACGCCGCGCGGCTGGTCTCATCAAGTGAGGCGATCCAGTCCCAAAGTGCATCGTCCTCGGTCGGCAGGTCCGATTTCCAGGCCTCATGGCGTTCGGCCACCGATTTCGCCGAGGGGCTGTCCTTCAGGTCACCTGCCTGCAGAGGAAAGAAGACGTGACGGATCGAGGCCTCCAGGCACCCGTTCGTGGTGCGGTGCTGGAACGTGTCGGTGACCAGCTTGTGCAAGAGCGCTGTCATGGCGACGTGAGGGTTGCCGGCAACCGCATCGCGCAACGCCAGCGTCCGGCGTGCGGTCAACTCTGTCACCAGTCGGTCCGGCAGAGGCTTGACCGCATCGTCCTCGTCTTCCTCGCACTCGACTGCCTGGCCGCCAATGGTGACAACGGCACGGTGCACCGACGAACTGTCGGCAGCCCCGGACCCGCCGTCCCTGTTCGATTCATTCGCGCCGTCGAATGACATCGGCGGCACGTCCTCAGGCCGGAGAAAGCCGCGGTCGACCGAGAGCGAGCCGTCGGCGTCGATGCTGACGAACGCGCCGGCGATGGCGATGTCGGCCGGATCGAACTGCCTTGGGCGCTTGTCGAAATTGGCGAGCGCGGTCTCGATTTCACCGAGTCGCTGATCGACGTCTTCGGGCAGCTCGTCAGCACCCTCAGATTCGGTTTCAAGCTTGGCATGCTCGGCGTTGAGGGCATCGATGGTAGCCTGCTCCTCGGCAGAGAGATCGAGCGGATCACTCTGCAGCTGATACAGCCCACGCGTTGCGTCGTAGGGGAAGCTGACAGCGACCTCGACCCACTTCCAACCCTCGGCTGCAACTTCCTGGGCAACCGCCTTGAGCTTCTCGGTGACCAGGCGGTCCAACAGCGCTGCATCCTGCAGCCAGCCGCCGTCATCCGACTGGAACAGGTCGTGCATGACGATACCACCCGCGGCCTCATAGGCGTCGGTCCCCACGAAGACGGCGCGCTTGTCGGAGGCGCGCACCGTCGTTTCGGTCAGCATGCGCCGGATTTGATAGGGCTCTTTCGACCAGGCATCCCTGATTGCCTCCCAGATCTGCTCCTGGCGAGCGCGGTCTTCAGAGACCGTGAAAGCCATGAGTTGCTCCAGCGTCATCCCGTCATCGGCATACACATCGAGCAGCACTGGGGAGACAGAAGCCAGCCTAAGCCGTTGCTTAACGACGTTGACCGGCACGAAGAAGGCTGCGGCAATCTCCTCCTCGCTCATGCCTTTTTGGCGCATGTCCTGGAAGGCGCGAAACTGATCGAGCGGGTGCAGCGGCGCTCGCTCAATGTTCTCGGCGAGCGACACCTCCTCGGCAACGATCGCGCTGTGACGGGCGCGCACGACACAGGGCACGAGGGCGGTCTTGGCGAGGCGCTTTTGCTTCACCAGCAGCTCAAGCGCGCGGAAGCGCCGGCCTCCGGCAGGTACCTCAAACATGCCAGTCTCGTTGCCGTCGCTGTCGACGACGGACAAGACGCTGAGGCTCTGGATCAAGCCGCGGCGGGCGATCGAGGCCGCAAGATCCTCGATCGAGACGCCGACCTTGACGCGCCGGACATTGGACTGGGAGAGCACCAGCTTGTTGAAGGGAATGTCGCGCGAGGACGACAGGGTGATCTTCTGAACGGCAGTAGCCATCGGGATGTACTCCGCGACGGGCGGCCGAGAGCCTCTCTCTCGACCTCCAAACCCGTCATGAGAATTCCGTCACTCCCCGCCCTCTGATGTGCTCTGCAGCCAAGCGACACTTGTCGCGGAGCAGCCGGTCGGTCCTGGCGCTCTGCAACGACTTCGCCGCAGCGGGGTCCGGCATCGAGGCAGACTTCGGTCATGAACGCATCCGCAGGAAGACGCCGAACTGGAAGCGGGCGGCCATTACGCTGCCTCCCGCCGATCGTCGTCAGCGGCGACTTTGTCGGGCAAGAACCCCAAGAGATAATCCGCAGCCCTGCTTGCCAGAGAGGCGGCGCGAACGATCGCACGGTTATCCTCGCGCAGGACCTCCAGCCACGAGCCGATATAGTCGGCGTGACGCACGGTCGGAGTGATGCCCAGCGAGGCGCAGCAGAAAGCCGCACTTATCTCGGCAACCAGCTCTTCGAAGGCATACTTCTTGGTGCCGAAGGAACCAGACAAATCCCGGTTGAGGCGTGAGGCATGACCGGTGGCGTGCCCGAGTTCATGCAGGGCGGTCCGGTGCCAATTGATCGGCTCGAAGTAGGCTTGGGGTGGCGGGACCCGCACATAATCGTGGGCCGGAGCGTAGAAGGCGCGGCTGCCACCAACCCGGAAATCGATCCCCGTCTGCTTGATCAGCCTCTCGACCTTCGGCTCGATCAGGCCGGGTAGGGGCGGGTGCGTGGCCATCGCAACATCGTCGGGCAGCCCGTCGCACTGCGCGGCGTTGAACACCGTGAAGCGTTTGAGGAATGGGATCGATCGGGCTTGCTCGCCGGTTTCGCGGGTACGCTTTTTCTCGTCGTCGGGCACGAACCGATGGGCGTAGACGACTGTCGTTCCATGCTCACCCTTGCGGACGCTACCGCCAAGCGCGAGCGCCTGGCGGAAGGTCAGCCAGCTCTGTCCTGAAAAGCCCTGCTCGATCACCGAACCCCAGAGGATCAGGACATTGATTCCAGAGTATTGCCGGTCGGTGGCGGCGTTCTTCGGCATGGCGAGCGGCGCCTTCGCAGCTGCCATTCCCCATGGCTGAACCCAGGGCAGCCGACCGGCCTCCAGCTCGCCGATGATCTTGCTGGTGATGTCGTCATATACGCTGGCCCGGGTCGGGGCAGCTTGGTGCCGATGCTTGGTCATTGCGAGTCTCCGCGTCGGGCGCCGGGAGCCTCTCTCCCAGCCTTCAACCCGTCAGTGCGCCAAGCGCGGCGCTCTAACTCTATGGACTCGAACGAAGATTGCGGTTGCTGACCAACTCCGAGGTGAAAGACACCGTTCGAAACCGCAGCGTGAGGCGATCAGCAGAACCCACTAAAGCCGGGCGCGCGGGAGTAGGCCCAAGAGACCTGGCAGTGAGTCCATGGAAACGGAAGCCGCACAGATAGCCGAAGCCAGTCAGGAGCGGTTTCACCGGCCACGGAAGTGGGGAGCCAGCCGAAAGGCTCGTGGAGTGCGCGTCAGCGCAACCGTTCCGATTAGCAGGTCAAAGGAGCATCTTTGCCGCAGGCGCTCCAGTCGGCGCTTTTCGCAGCCGTATATTCAGAGAAAAGATCGTGCGGCAGGGCATCCGGAATGGCGAGACAGAAAAGTGTGCTCAATGCGACCCGCGATCCGTCTGTTTCCGAGCGAAACTATCGGACCATAGAGATTGGCTGAGGGCTCCGTTTTGAAAATCCCCGAACAATTCGACGAGACCACGCCCCTGCGCGTCGCGATTGCAGCACGAATTGCCTTTCCCGATGGCTCGATGTGCGCAGCAGGCCTACGCAAGGAACGTGACGCCGGCCGACTTGAAACCGAGCTAATCGCAGGAAAGGAGTACGTCACCTTGCTGGCGATCACCAGAATGAGGGAACTATGCCGCGGGCGTCGAAAGGGCCACGCCTCGTCTGGCGCGGCGAAAGCTGGAAAAAGGACGGAACACTCCGAAACAAAGCTGGATGGTTTATCCGCGATCGAACAACGTTCATCAGCGCTGGCAGCGGCGAAAAAGGCCATCCAGGACCTGAAGCTGAAAAGGCGCTCGCGGCCTACATCGCAAGCAAGTACCACCGAGCGCGCGGTGCCGAAGATGTCTTGATAGCCGATGTCGTCAGCGTCTACCTGAGAGAGGTTGCACCGAAGCATGCCGCGCCGGAAGAGACGGCGGCTCGGCTGGACAACGTCCTCGATTTCTTCGGTGAAAAGACCCTCGCCGCTATTAACGGCAAACTCTGCCGCGACTACGCCGCGTCCTGTCCCACAGAAGCCGTTGCGCGCCGCCAACTCGAGGATTTTCGTGCAGCCATCAACTACTACCGCAGGGAAGGTTACACGACTGCCGCACCGACGATTGTCCTGCCCGACAAGGCTGGTGCACGCGAGCGCTGGTTGACGCGCAGTGAAGCGGCCGCTCTCATCTGGGCAGCTTGGCGTATGAAGCAGAAATGGAAGGGCCAGGAGAGCGGCCGGCGTACCGGACGACACCTCGCCCGCTTCATGCTTGTCGCGCTTTATACAGGAACACGCTCTGCCGCAGTTTGCGGCGCCGCCGTCCGTCCAACCAAAGGGCGTGGTTATGTGGACCTTGACCGCGGCATCTTTTACCGCCGTGCCGATGGCGCAAAGAAGACCAAAAAACGCCAGCCGCCCGTGCGCCTGCCGGACCGGCTATTGGCTCACCTCCGCCGCTGGGCGTGCACGGATCTCGATATCAGAACCAAGGCGCGCGGCAAAAGCGCAAATATCGGCCGAAAAATATCGCAAGATTTTGTCGTGGAATGGAATGGAAAGCCGGTGGTGTCGGTAAAGAAGAGCTTCAGGAGAGCTCGCGAGGCAGCCGGCCTCGGTCCCGACGTCACTTCGCACACGCTTCGCCACACCGCTGCGACCTGGCTGATGCGGGCCGGCGCCGACATGTGGCAGGCGGCGGGCTTTCTGGGCATCACCGTGGATGTCCTGATCGATACTTATGGCCACCATCATCCCGACTTCCAGGTAGACGCCGCCGAGAAGATCGCCAAGAAGCAGGTCGCCGCCGAGGCGACGAAATCGGTCTCAGGACAGATGACAATGAAACATGAACTCGGCAGGGGGGGCCCTATGTTTCCCACCCAAAGCTCGAAAGGAAACGCGATCATTGCGAAGCAAGCGTGACGATCGGGCCCAAAAAGCTGCGGCTTTGCTGGTAGCGCACATCGTTCGGGACGATGGGGTCGCAGGTTCACGCTGCCACCCGCGCCACTTTCTCTAATTTGGGTTGGGCGGTCACGCCGTTCGAATCCACTCCGACTCCCCGGACTGAACGAAACTGCGAACTACGAGCTGCCGATCCCCTCGAAACAAGAGGACCAGCTCTCCTCCTTCATGAATGATCGCCGCGACCGCGGCCGAATTGCTGCCACGAGGTCCGGTTCGAACCGCCGTGTTGTTGCGATTTTCGTCTAAGAGTTTGCGCCAGCGAGCAAGACGCTCAGGATCCAGCATACTAGCGGCCAAAGCTGCTTGTACCGCATAGCCGGGTTCATTCTGCTCCATTCCTCTGAAACGTGGCGAAGACAAGCCGCTTGCTTTCGCGCACGCAGTCTTCAAGCGGCTTCGCCTTCGCCAGATGCGCCGCAATCGCGCTGGCCAGTATGCAACCTGTTCCGCGCATTGATGTGGCAAGGCGCGGTGTATCGACGTGGATGGGTTCATGATCGGAGCGTAATAAAATATCGGTCGATCGGAGTCCCGAGGCATGCCCACCCTTGATCAGCAGCGCCTGAGGGCCGGCGGCCAACAGTCTTTGTCCTTGTCGGAGCGCATCGTCCTCATCCACTGCCAGTTCGGAGCCAATAAGGTGCGCCAGTTCGGGAAGGTTGGGCGTGACAAGGCAGCAAAGCGGCATCAGATCGCGCTTCATGACAGCGATAGCGGCTGCCTCTAAGAGCGCCCGGCCTGAGGTGGAGGCCAGCACTGGATCGAGTACTGCCGGCACCTGTCGATTTTCGCGCAGTACGGCGGCAACCGCAGCGATGGTCTCGGCTGTTCCGAGCACGCCGATCTTGATTGCCGCCACTTCGTTGGCCTGCAGCGCGGCGCGCATCTGATCAGCCACCAGGCTTGGTGGCGAATGAAGGATTTCCAGTACGGCGTCGTGCGTTTGCACTGTGAGCGCGGTGACAGCGAGACAGGTGCGCACGCCAAGGGAAGAGATCGTCTCGATATCGCGTGCAATTCCAGCCCCACCGCTGGAGTCAGATCCGCCGACCACGAGCACATGCGGTTCTCGCCTCAGCGCCATGGCTTTGTCTTTTCGATCCATTCTCGCGTGCGCGCTTCGGGATCGGCATTCAACGTGATGTCGGTGACCACCGCCGCGCTGTCCGCACCAGCCTTGAAGACACCGTCGAGCCGGTCAGGGGTGAGGCCGCCTATGGCGACTAGGGGAATGGGTACCACCCGATGCTTCCACTCGCTGATCCGCTTGAGCCCTTGCGGCGCCCATTTCATCTGCTTCAGGACGGTCGGATAGATGGGGCCGAGCGCGATATAGTCGGGCTCGGCAGCGATCGCCGTTTCCAGTTCGGGATGATCGTGCGTGCTGAGCCCGAGCTTCAATCCGGCGTATCTAATCGCCAGCAGGTCGGCCGCAGCCAAATCCTCTTGGCCGAGATGGACGAAGTCGCAGCCTTCCTCAATGGCGAGCCGCCAATAGTCGTTGACGATCAGTTGGCAGCAGTGCTGGGCGCATAAACCCTTCGCCTTGCGGATCTCCGCGCGCAACCCGGCCTCATCCAAGGTCTTGATGCGCAACTGAACCAGCTTGACGCCAAGTGGCACCAGCCGTTCGATCCAGGCGGCGCTGTCGACGATCAGGTAGAAGGGATCGAGCTTCATGAGAAAACCGCCCTGCCGATCGTCGGCGTCGAGGGCACGGCGACCTCGCGCGGTTCGAGCATTCCCGAGCTGAAAGCTTCACGACCGGCCTCGACCGCCTTGCCGAACGCACGCGCCATGCCGACCGGATCGGCCGCCTTGGCAACTGCGGTGTTCAGGAGTACGGCGTCAAAGCCGAGCTCCATGACGGTTGCCGCGTGCGATGGCCGTCCGAGACCAGCATCCACGATCAGCGGGACATCAGGGAAATGTCCGCGCATCGAGCGCAGCGCCATGATGTTGACCGGCCCGAGGGCGGAACCGATCGGTGCGCACCAGGGCATCAAGACCTTGCAGCCCGCCGCAAGCAGCCGCTCGGCGACGACAAGGTCGTCGGTTGTATACGGGAACACCGCAAAACCGTCCTCGCACAGGATGCGGGCGGCTTCGAGCAGACCGAACACGTCCGGCTGCAGCGTGTCGTGATTGCCGATCACTTCGAGCTTGATCCAGGGCGTGCCGAAGACTTCGCGCGCCATTTGTGCGGTCGTGACCGCTTCCTTGACGGAGTGGCAGCCAGCAGTGTTGGGCAGGATTCTGACACTAAGCGAGCGGATCAACGACCAGAATTTTTCGCCAGCCCTGCCGCCTGCCATTTCACGGCGCAACGAGACGGTCACCACCGCCGTGCCCGAAGCCCTGACTGCATAGGCAAGGATGGCCGGCGAAGGATATTGAGCCGTGCCAAGAAGCAGGCGCGACGGAAGCTCGGCTCCATAAAGCTCGATCATGGCCTAGCCGCCCTGCATGGGCGAGAGGATTTCAATCCGGTCGCCGTCGTTCAACTGGAATTCCGCCCGGTTGGCTTTGTGCACGAGGTCATTGTTGACGGCCGTCGCCAGCCAATCGCCCTCATAGTCAAGCGCGGCAAGCAGCGCCTCCAGCGTTGTGGCGGCAACCTCATGCGCTTCGCCGTTGACCATCAGTTTCATGAGCAAGCTCCTTGGTTCTGTCTTGAGTGAAAACCAGATCGGCAGCCTGGCGCGCCATGGCGGGAGCCAGGAGAAAACCGTGACGATAGAGCCCGTTGATCGCGATGATTTCACCCTTGATTTCGACGCGCGGCAAATTGTCGGGAAAGGCTGGGCGGACGCCGACACCGGTTTCAACGATCTCGGCCTCGCCAAAGGCCGGGTGGAGGGCATAGGCGGTACCCAGCAGTTCCATCATCGAACGCGCCGTAACCGGTCCGACGGACTGGCTTTCAATCATCGTCGCACCAATCATGAAACGGTGGTCGGTGCGCGGCACTGCATAGAGTGGAAAGCGCGGATGCAGCAGCCTGACGGGGCGCGACAGCGAGATATCAGGGATACGCAGGGTGAGCATTTCGCCGCGAACGCCGCGCAGCCAGTCATTTTGCGCCGCCATTCCTGTACAGTCGATCTGACGATCGAAACCAAAAACATGCTGGGCGTCGGCGCCGAAGCGGAACTCGACCCCCGTGGCCGCGAGCTTATCATGAAGTGCTGCCATCGCCTGGCGCGGATCAAGATGGCCCTCAGCGGGGAAGAGCAATCCGCGGCGGAAGCGGCCGGCTAAGTCGGGCTCCAGCAAGGCAATTTCATCTTCCTCGACGCGCCGATAGCCCGTCGTGCGGCTGGCGAACCGGTCGAGCTCGCCCGCATCGCGCGGCGCGGCCACGACCAGCGTTCCGGCCCGCGTCACCTGGCCGGGCGTTGCGGCATCCCACCAGTCGGCGGCACCGCGCCCGAGATCCAGCACCGGCTGCTCGGCGCTTTCACGCTCGCACCATGGCGCCAGCATGCCGCCGGCGAACCACGACGCATTGCCCCCAAGGGCAGGCCTTATCTCGGCAACGGTAACCGCCGCGCCGCGTGCGGCGAACTCGAAGGCGGCGGTGAGGCCGGCGACGCCGGCCCCTTTGACCAAGACCCTCATGATCGCTCACGTGGCTGAGGTATGAGCGGTGCGCCGGTCTCGTCCGCCGGCACGTAGAGATCGCCGCCCTCGCGGTATTTCGCCGCCATCGCCGCCATGCCCTCTTTCTGTGCCTCGGCGCGGATGTCGTGAGAGATACGCATCGAGCAGAATTTCGGTCCGCACATCGAGCAGAAATGCGCCACCTTGTGCGCCTCCTTGGGCAAGGTCTGGTCGTGGAAGGACCGCGCGGTTTCCGGGTCGAGCGACAGATTGAACTGGTCCTCCCAGCGGAACTCGAAGCGCGCGCGGGAAAGCGCATCATCCCTGACTTTCGCTGCCGGATGGCCCTTCGCCAGGTCGGCGGCGTGGGCGGCTATCTTGTAGGTGATCACGCCGATCTTGACGTCGCTGCGATCGGGAAGGCCGAGATGCTCCTTGGGCGTGACGTAGCAGAGCATGGCGGTGCCGAACCAGCCGATCATCGCGGCGCCGATGCCTGAGGTGATGTGGTCGTAGCCCGGCGCGATGTCGGTCGTCAGCGGTCCAAGCGTATAGAACGGCGCCTCGCCGCAGACGGCGAGTTGCTTGTCCATGTTCGCCTTGATTTTGTGCATCGGCACGTGGCCAGGCCCCTCGATCATCACCTGGCAATCCTTCGCCCAGGCGATCTGCGTCAGCTCGCCGAGCGTTTCCAGCTCGGCGAACTGCGCCGCGTCGTTGGCATCGGCGATCGAGCCTGGACGAAGGCCGTCGCCGAGCGAGAAGGAGACGTCGTAGGCTCTGGCGATGTCGCAGATCTCGGCGAAGTGCTCGTAGAGGAAGCTTTCCCGGTGATGGTGCAGGCACCATTTGGCCATGATTGAGCCGCCGCGCGAGACGATACCCGTCACCCGGTCGACGGTCAGCGGGATGTAATGCAGCCGCACGCCGGCGTGGATGGTGAAATAGTCGACGCCTTGCTCGGCCTGTTCGATCAGCGTGTCGCGGTAGACCTCCCAGGTCAGATCCTCGGCAATGCCGCCGACCTTTTCGAGCGCCTGGTACAGCGGCACCGTGCCGATCGGCACCGGCGCGTTGCGGACGATCCAGTCGCGGATGTTGTGGATGTTGCGGCCGGTCGACAGGTCCATCACCGTATCGGCGCCCCAGCGGATCGCCCACACCATCTTTTCGACCTCTTCCGCCATCGACGATGTGACGGCGGAGTTACCGATATTGGCGTTGATCTTGACCAGGAAATTGCGGCCGATGATCATTGGCTCGCTCTCGGGATGGTTGATGTTGGCGGGAATGATCGCCCGTCCGCGCGCCACCTCGTCACGCACGAATTCGGGCGTGACGAAATCGGGCAGTGTCGCGCCGAAAGCCTCGCCGTCGCGCTCAAGCTTGCCGTGCAGGATCTCGCGACCAAGGTTCTCGCGGATGGCGACGAACTCCATTTCGGGTGTGATGATGCCTGCGCGCGCGTAGGCAAGCTGCGTCACCGCCTTGCCTGCTTTGGCCCTGAGCGGTCGGTGGCGCATGGGAAATTCCGGCGTCAGGCGTTCGCCCGTCGCGAATCCGTTGTCCTCCGGCCGGACATGGCGACCGTCACCGGCCTCGACATCGCCACGCGCCAAGATCCATTCGTGGCGAAGCCGGGCCAGGCCCTTTTCAATGCTGGTTTCGACAGTCGGGTCGGTATAGGGGCCGGACGGATCGTAGACGGTGACGGGCGGCTCGCCGGCTGTCGGATGGACGGAGATTTCGCGCATCGGCACCCTGAGCTGCGGGTGGATGGTACCGGATTTGTGGATTTTGCGTGAGGCAGGCAGCGGTCCCGTCGAGACGGCGGGGGTGAGGGCATTCATCTTGAGGCTCCTTTGCTCGTTGCATTGGAGACCCAGTTCTGTGCCGGAAGGATGAAAAGACGCTTTGGTCGACCTGCTCGAAACAGGACCTCGGGCGTGAACTCCCGCAAAGCGCTTGCACCGTCCCTACGCCAGTATGAACTGGATCAGGTTCAACGGGTCACTGCGCCGCGAAAGCCAGCAGTATCTCAGCCCCTTGCCGGGACTCCCCTGGTGAATGCGTGAGGTTGGACGGGACGGCTCCGGTTTGTCAAGCGCGTTCTGGCCGCGGCTGATCGGCGGCCGGTCAGACCGTGCGGAAAAAATCGTGCATGTCTCGGCGACAAGTCAAGCGTCGGAGATGAAGGCAGGGACAAGGGAATCGCAAACCGTCGGACTAAAAATCGATCCTGATGATCACACCTTCAATGGGCACCAAAGGTTTGCGCGTAGATCGCCTCGATTCTTCCTGCCTCGTCACTGGTCAGCGCGGCGAATTCCTTTTCGCGCGCGCGATTCGATAGATGTCCATCATTCTGGTGAAGAAAACGGAAGAGCAGATCGGTCAACCGCTCGGGCATGTCGATAAAGGCGTCCACCTGCTGCCGGAACTGATCGTAGCGCTGCAGAAATGCGGTTTCCTCGGGAAGGTCCCGTTCGATCGTTCGCTGAACGCAGGCATAGAGGAATTCGGCGTGCGGGGTTGCATCGAAGAACCGGTAGAAATCACCGGTGTCATTCAGCACCCGGACGTTGAATTGCGGCGTCGGTTCCCATTCCACCAACGGCAGAAGGCGCTGCGAATAGCTCTCGAGCACGCCCCTGTACTCGTTGATCTGGTCCAGGATCGCGGCCGAGACGGGAAAGACCACTCCCGGCGGATTGAAGCCGCGCATGGCAAGGACGTGGTGGATTAGGTAGCGGTGAATGCGGCCGTTTCCGTCCTCGAATGGGTGAATGTAGACAAAGCCGAAGGCGAGGATTGCGGCGGCTACGACTGCATCAAGCTTTTGCGCGGGGCCCTGATCGAACGCTGCCATTCCATCGATTAGCCGCGGCAGGTCCTCGGGCCGAGCGCCGATGTGATCGGGCAAGGGCGTGCCGTTGTCTCGGTCATGCTCGCCGACGAAACCTCCTTCTTTTCGGAAGCCAAGTCTTACGAAACGGGCGTCGCCAAGTACAATTCTTTGCAGACGCAGCAGCTCATCGCGATCGATCGGCCAGCGGCCGGCTTCGCCGATGGCGCGGCCCCAGCGCTGGATGCGATCTTGCGGCGGGTGCTCGCCCTCGATCGCATAGCTTGATCGCGAGTCTTTGAGCAAAAGAAAGGCGGCGGTCCGAGCAAGGAGGTCGCGCGGCACGTCCGCTACGATTGCCTCCGCGCGCCGCGGTAGTTCAAGGCCGATGAATTTTTCCAGAATCTTGGTGCGGAACACCAGAGGGCAGAACTCACGCGTGCCGGGGAGATTGTCCCTTACGCGGTAGCGCGAAGCGGTCTTGTCGGGTCCGGGCCACTGCAGCTCGGGATCGAGAACCGGAATGTATCGTCCGGCCGCCGCGTCCGGCAGATCGATACGCGCGCCCCTCAGCCATTCATATAAAAACCAGATGCGGCGGGCATAACTGCCGGTCGGGCTTTCACGGACCAGCGCCTCGATCGGCGCGGGACCGGTCACTTGGAACAGCCGCTTGAGGACGGCAAGGTCCAGTCCCTCGTACTTGAGCGCAAAGGTCAGGTGGCCCTCGAGGGTAGGATTTGGGGCGTGGCGGGGGGTCATGATCCGCCAGCCATCCCGTTCGGTAATGCGATGATGCTCGCCAGTGGCGAACAACCTACGGGGCAAGGGCACGGCGAGCCTGTAGGCTCCGATCAGGGCGCTGTACCCGGCCGGGGTCGCCGTTTCAGGAAGGCGGAGTTCCTGAAAAACGGTAACAGGACCTGAAAATTGGTGCTGTTGCACCGCAGGCATGAAAAGCGAATCCTTCCATCGAATTTTGGTTTAGCCGGCCAAATCCTATGAAAAATGATCCTATTCCATGAAAATTGATGCTACAAGACAAATTTTCCGAAAACCGATTCTAAGACGGTGCTGAAGTCGATCAAGCAAGAACTCCGCCACCGGCTCAAGGAAGCGACTTCAGACAAAAAGGTGAGTCCAGGAACCGCCATTCGCCCGTCTCTTAGTCACGAGGCCGGCACGGATGGCCCGCCTTACGTCGAGCCGGATTGCTCGAGGAGCAGCGCGCCGTTCGGGGCTCACTCATAGAGCGCTCCGGCGCGCGATCCCGATTTGATAGCCGCGATCACGCTCGCGACTGATCTTGGTGACGTGGCGGCGTCGGAGTAGAAAAGTGATGCAGGATCTCGGTGGCGTCGTGTGTGTGTGTGTGACCTGAAGTGAGTTCTCTGCGGTATGGGGCGGCACGCAGCGCGCGCGTCTTCTCGGCAAACAGATCGACGAAGCGGCACCGAAGGGAAGTTCCTGGCATTCATTCTCGCCATCGCTGCCCCAATTTGCCGACCGGACTGCCGATCGATCTCGCCCAATACTTTGCGCGCGCAAGAGCCGAAGCTGAACTGGGCGGCACCTGCTCATTCGGGAGCTAACTCATGCTTGGCGCGCTAGCCCGAGAGAGCTGTGCCTGATCGAATGCGTGAAATCGTAGCTCGGGGTGGAGAGGCTGACGCGGTCATCTGTCACCCGCCTTCGGGCTGTAACGGAAAGCGCGACATCGTCTCCAATGCTCGTTCCCCACGTCGAGGGGCCCAGCGGCTTGGCTGCGGGGGGACTGTCAGCTAGTGGCCGCCTTGACGACCAGCGAGCGTAAGAGGAGGCCCTGTGCTGGCTGACGAAAACTTGCGAGCAAAGCCACGGAAAAGCATCATTCGAACGAACTCTTTCGTCGAGACGAGGAGGGCAGTGAGGCGGTAGCCGCCGCTTTGAAGCTCTCCGGCAGCTGCTACGCTGGTCGTTCAGAGGGTCGCAGCTGCGCTTGCGCCGTCATATCAGATAAGTCTAATATGATCCGCGCCTGGCCATCGAACGCCGCGGCGCCCTCGGGTCGGCGCTATTCATCGGGTGGGCATGTCGGGCACGCAAGGGAGGACGAAATGAGACTGGTTCAGTCATTTGCATTTGCTGCTGTGCTGCTTCTTTCGTCTGCATTGTCTGCGGCCGCCCACTCGGCTCGTGAGGACATCGAAGCGGCGTTGGTAAAATTCATGGACGCCTTCAACAGCGGAAACGCAGCAGCGTTAGGTCAAATGTATACCGACGATGCCGCCCTGCTGCCACCCGACGGCAAACGCGTCGATGACCGCAAGGGCGTGGAAGAATTCTGGCAGGGCGCAATCAAGGCCGGGATGAAGAATCTCACCCTGAAGGCGCTGGAAGTGGAAGGGAGCGGGAATCTCGCCTACGAAGTTGGCGCATTTACGCTCGGTGTGCCGAGCAAAGGCGGCGCCCTCTCCACCGTCGCGGGCAAGTATCTCGTCGTCTGGAAAAGGGCGACGACGGGACATGGCGCCTACATCGGGACATCTGGAACTTAGGTGCGGCCGAATAGGGATAGATATCCAGGCCCTCATCGACTGTCTTGCGAAGGGTAGGGCGGCTGTATTGACCGGGATCTGGTGCTCTATTGCCAGCGCTGTCGAGTGGCAGGACGATGGGACCGGCTAACCGCGCGGTATAGCTTCGGTCTGGCGCGCTTTCCAATGGATTTGCCGCCAATTTGGCGGATCGCTGATCAGTCGCGGTGATTGCGACCACGTCACCAATTCCAATTCCCCGCTTCATGAAACGAGTCTGGAGCGTGCTTAAGCAAGGGATTGCTAATGTGCGAGACAGCACGCTTCGCTCTAGCGGGTATGGCCCAGCGGCTTGGTTGAGGGGGGACTAGCAGCTAGAGGCCGCTGGGCCTTGACCAGCAGCATGCTTAAGAGGAGGCGCTGGCTGGCTGGCCAAAAACTTGCGCTCAAGGCAACGCAAAAGCATCATTCGAACGGACACTGCCCGCCAGAAGCTTATTCGAGCGAATACCACCATGGAATGCAAGCCCAGCAACCGGATTCACCAAACATCGCATCAGGACCTGCGCTTGCCTGTCCATGGCCGCGCCAGTCCTTCGGCATTCAGCATTGCGACGCGGAGCAGCCAGCCGACCCATTATAGACCGCGACGGACGGTGATTAGGGCCAGCGCGGCGATAGGCAGCGAGCGTAACCATTGGCGTAAGTGGAGTGTTTCACGATCTCAATTGGTTGGCTCCGCCAGGTTTCCAGCTGGCTGCCACCGGGCACGTGCCAGCTGGAGTAAACAATGAAATATTCGAAACTGGCTTTTTGGGCGGGAGCCGCGCTAGCTGCCTGCCTTTTGCCGAAACCGGCTTGGCCGAGCCAGTTCGGCTGCGCATATTGCAATGAGGGGTGAGAAACCTGGCATTCGACGGGAGCAGTGCAGTAACATGTGCGAAGCCTAGTCGAGTCTGCAAGCGGCAATCATTCGTCGTGAGTCGACGCTAGAGTGTGCGTTTCGCAGCACTCCGGCTGGCTATCTCGCGTAAGACGGCATGAAGAAGCGTTCCAATTTCCTGTTCGGCGCGCCCGGGTGCAATTCCTGATTCGGACAACTGAACGAGAATTGTCTTGGCGGTGCAGCGCCAGAACGCATTCGCCTCCTCGCCGTTCTTGGATTCCAGCACGCGGGCAACTCCCTCGACCAACTTCCGCCGCCGATACAGCGGAAACGCCCTTATGCTTGACACCGATCACCTCACCCATTCAGTCTCGCGATTAAGCATTGGCGGGTTAGAAAATCTGGTTAACGGCGTATTCTTTTTGGTAGTAGTAAGAGTTCTGTGCGGGCGCTGAACGGTGCCGCGATTAGCCAATGAGCGCGATGGCTTGGGCGCAAACTGTCGGGCAGGAATGGGTAAGAGCGGACATTGGCCGATCTCCGCTCTTCAGGGCCGGAAAAATCTCGACAATGCTCCCAATCGATTCCAGAGCCGGTGTCATTGGCTGGCGTTCCGGAATAGCCGATGTCGTCACGATAGGATTTGATCGTCGCTGCTGCGCGAACGGAGCAAGCCGGCACGCTCCGGCATCGTCAGCCGATCGACTTCATTGCCCCGCGCAGCAGTATAACCGCTGTTCCTGGGGCTCCCAAGCAGGATGTAGCTCCCCCTTTTGTTGACGCGATGTAGGTGGCCGATCATGATAACCAAGGGCGCAAAGAGCGACCCTCATGCTGGTGGGAGAATAAAAATGCAGCCACTTGTCATAGACGCGAAGCCTCAACCTATTTCAATTGATCCCGCTAACGCTGCAGTTCTCGTGGTGGACATGCAAAATGACTTCGGCTCCAAAGGTGGAATGTTCGACAGAGCCGGAATCGATATCTCCGGGATTCAACGGGCTGTCGACCCTACTGCCAGCGTAATAGCTGCCGCTCGCAATTTGAGAGTGCCCATCGTCTATCTGAAGATGGGGTATTATTCCGACCTCTCGGACCTTGGGACATCGGACGCCCCCAACCGTATCCGACATCTCCAGATCTTTGGGGTCGGTGAGAGCATGACAGCCCCGGACGGTAGCGAGGGCCGGATTCTGATCCGCGACACCTGGGGAACAGATATCGTTAACGACCTCAAGCCAGAGGCAGGGGATGTCGTCCTCTACAAAACGCGGTTCAGCGGTTTCTACGAGACCGAACTCGATTCTGTTCTGAAGACCGCAGGCATCAAACACCTCATCGTGACAGGATGCACGACCAGCGTGTGTGTGGAGTCGACAATTCGGGATGCCTTCTTCAGGGACTATCTCTGCATACTGCTAACGGATTGCACTAGCGAGCCCATCTCCTGGGATGCCTCAAGGAGCAATCATGACGCCTCGATCACGCTCGTGCAGATACTCTTTGGATGGACATCGACGTCCGACCATTTCCTGAAGGCGATCGAGGAGCGAGTTCAGGGGGGTCTTGAACTAGCCGAATGAACTGGCGAGGCCGCGTATCACCCGAATTCAGATCACGGCCTTGAGATTGGGTGCGGTGACGTAGGCCCATGGCAGGAGATCGTCGATTCGGCTGTTGGGATAGCCGTTGACGATCCTAGTGAGGACGTCGGCGAGATAGCCGAGCGGCTCGATGCCGTTAAGTTTGCATGTTTATGGCGACCGTCGAACTATGCCGAGTGCCTCTTTCACCATGGCGGTCAGAGCGTGCTTCTCCCGCCGTTTTGGCCGCAGGCCAGTCGTTGACACTCGGCATAATTCTCATGCTCAAAGGGCGTTCAGGAATTCCAGAAGCCGGTCGTTTGGTCGAAATCGCTCGGCTTTGGCGCGTTCGTACGGCTTCAGCTTGGCGAGTGCGGATTCCTTCAGCTCAAGATGTGCGTGAAGATAGATCAGCGTCGTTTCCATCGTCTCATGGCCCAGCCACAGGGCAATGACCGAGCAATCGACACCGGCCTGCAGCAATTCCACGGCGGCGGTGTGCCGCTTATGTCTTGGTCGACATAGACGGCACACCTGCGCCATGCACACGCTGCAGGCGACCCGGGATGTCCGCAAAGTCTCGCTCTGGCTCGGTCACGCCAGCCTCCAAAGCACTGAAATCTACCTGCGGGCCGAGCCGACTGCTTGCCGCGATGGCGCCCCCGTCGCTCAAGTCGGGTCGCTTCCGCACTCCCGCCAGGCTGCTGGCAGTGCTGAAGTCCGTCAGCCGATCGGCAGATTATGTCGAGTGATCGCTGCTCAAATACCGCAGGCGGCAAGCAATTGCCGCTGCGGACTCCGCATAATCAGACGCTCAACGTAATTCCGGAAGTCGATTGGCCTCGTCGCCACGATGACCTTGACCGCACCAGTCGGCCCGATCACGACGTCACCGGGCGCGGCCTTGTCGCTGATCGTGGTTCTGAACGGCCTGCCGCGGATGGCGCCGTTCAGCCCGGTCTCCCGCATCAATCGTTCAATGGTGCAGCGGGCCACATCGAAGCCTTCGCGCTTCAATTGCCGCCACACCTTGCGCACGCCATAGACGGCGAAGTTCTCTGCAAACACTCTTGTGATCTCCGGCTTCAGAGCCAAATCCCGTTTCGCCCGCAATGACAGGCGGGAAGGATCGTGGTGCTGTGCCGCACGCGCGTGATAGGTGGACGGGGCAATCGGCAGAACCCTGCAGATTGGCTCGATCCCGTAGTCGCCACGATGATCATCAATGAAGGCGATCATTTTTTGAACGGGCGGTCGAGCTCCCCCTTGGCAAAATAAGCGGATGCTTTCCGCAGGATCTCATTGGCCTGCCGAAGCTCCCGGTTCTCCCGCTCCAGAGCCTTCATCCGCGCCGTCATTTCGGTGGGGAACCCCTGCACGTTGGCCGCTGTCCACCTCCATCCGCTTCAGCCAGCCAGTGCGGCTGGCGTGAGATAACGAGCCGCCACGTTTCACTCAGAACCCCGGCCCCGGCCGGGGTTTTCATTTGCCCGGGTGATGCTAGGCTTGATAGTCTCTCTTCCGCATTTGCTTCGGGGGATGCCATGCGCACGATCGTTTTGCTGTGCAGTGCCGTGCTTTTCTCGCTCGCCCACATCCCGGCCCGCGCCGAGGAACCTTCGGTCGAACGCGGCCTCTACGTCTCGATTACCGGCGGCTGCCACGACTGTCACAGCATGGGTTATCGGGAAAGCGGCGGGAAGATCGACCCGGAGAAGGCGCTCAAGGGCAGCAACATCGGTTTCCAGGGTCCATGGGGGACGAGCTATCCGGCCAACCTGCGGCTCATGGTGGCAGACGACGGCGAAGATGAGTTCGTGCGCATTGCCCGCTTTTTCGACGCAGTGCCGCCAATGCCCTGGTACAATCTCCGCAAGATGGACGAAACCGACGTGCGCTCGCTCTACCGCTATATCCGGTCGCTTGGCCCCGCCGGAGCGGCAGCACCGCAGCTGGTTGCGCCCGGCGAAAAGGTGATGACGCCCTTCATCGTGCTGGAGCCGCCGCAGATGCCGCCGCCCTGCAGTCGCGATCTCGATTGCGGCATAGGTGAAATCTGCGGCACAGCGGAACCGCGGATGTGCGTTAAGCGGTAGGCCTCAGAACAGCCGTCTGGCTCCGGTCGAGTTTTTTATTTGTCGCCATGGTGATATGTTGCCCGCATGGCGAAGTTTCGCAGGTTCTGGAGGCCAGGGGAAGGGGGAGAGGCAAAGATAGCCCCGGTCATAATTGCTCCCATCATGACCGAAATTGCTGCGGCAATGGACGTCCAATTTGCCCACACGGCGCCGGCTTTTAGTGTTTGACCGTGCCTTCAACTCTGCTGTCATACACGGATATCGCCACTCTCACGCTGCTGACGACGCCATGCTTGGACCAATGGGCACCTTCCGGTTGCGTTTCGAACGCTTCGGCGCCCCATGTTTTGAGGCACAGCGCTGCCATGGAGCTGCTGCAGGCGGGCGTCGATTGTTCGGTCCCGCTCGACGGTGTTACTGTCAATCTCGATGCGACCGTCGTCGAGGAAGCGCGAGAGGCCTTCCCCAGCGGGTGAGAGTGTAGCGGATCGTCTCGGCGAGCTTTGTCTTGTGGCTGATCAGGCCGAGCTTCTCGCGCAGCCAAGGTTCGAGATCGGCGACAATAGCGCGGCTCCTTTCCTGGCGACGCACGGCGTTCGTCTGCCGACCTCGTCACTCCAAACCTGGTCGAAAACGCGTTGGCGAAGCTCAGGATCGGACGGGTATAAACCGGCCTGTTGAAAGGGATTTTTGGAACCCCCATGCTTCAGAAAGGCCGTCACTGGTGATCAAAATTAGCGCCCGTCGGGATGAACGAGTGAACGGTGTGTAAAAGGAGGACATTTGCAATGATTGTCCGCCCCACCGGCTACGAAAATTGTCCCCAACTGGCGGTTGGTAGACGCCAAGCAGCCGCGCACGTATCGTTTGTTACGATCGGGCCGCACCGGGCACAGCCCACCCCAGCGCCCACGCCCGTGCTCGGCGCAACGCTCGATCGACCCGTCGTGCTGTAGAGTGCGGCGGGTTTTTCAATGCCGATCGCGCAGCTCTTCACTGCCTTGGTGAGGGTCAGACGGTCGTTGCCGTTCTCTTTGATCAGCTTGCTGACCTGGCTCGGCCACACGCCATTTTCCCGCGCGAAATGTTCCACCTCATAAAGCGCATCGACCGACAGGCGGCCTCGGTCGAACAAGTGAACAAGTCTCGATTGCTTTTGTTCTCGTCCATTTCCGTTCCTACTCACTCGACATCCGACGCAGCTGGGAAATGAGGATCCGTCCGCCAATCGAGGAATGGCGGGCGGATCCTATCAGCGCAGGAAGGGACTTTTCTGCGCAGATACAAATTCGGGGCTGTTGGAGCGTCATTTCTGGCTAGCGAGCATCAGCTAGCAACCATTCCTATCACCAAGAAGGTGATGGAGACGGCGAAAACCGGTGCAAGCAGCCAGCGAGCTTGGTGGACACTGTTCTCCATAGGCTCCTCCGTTGACCGACGCCAACGAGTACGAACAGACACAGTTCCGCGTGGCTGCATGTGCGGGGCTATTGCGCACTGCAGCGAAGACTTTGGTCCCACGCACGGCTAGACCGAAGGCTCAGTGAGGAACGTCTGCACAAGCTTCATGTTTGGGGGAGCTTTGGCGCAAAGTTTCGCGTCCAGTGCAAGAGAGCTCACAAGGAGATAGCTATGAGAATGCGTTTTTCCATCGCAGCCGCGGGATTTCTGCTGCTGGCTGGTGTCGGTGCTGCCGCCGCTCAGGACGTGGTGATCAACCCGGAACAGGAGACGGTGATTAAGGAATATGTGAAAAAGCAGCCACTCGCTTCGGTGAAAATTCCTGGAGTGGAGCTCAATATCGGCTCAACCCTGCCCGACACAGTCGAGCTTCATGAGGTCCCGAACGTCAAATACCGCTACGTCGTCGTCGACAACCGGACCGTTGTCGTTGATCCAGGCACACGCAAGATCGTCAAAGTCATCCAGTGACCTGAACGATTTGGGGAGGAGAAGCCCGCCGTTACCAAGTTAGGCGGCGCGGGGACGAAGCGTGTTTGATAGGCTGTCGGGCGGCAATCGATCTATAGATCTGCCAGCACCAGGCCTTGGGCAACGCTTGATCAACCCGCCGTGCTGATGGGCACGGCGGGTTTTTCCAGATGAAGGCGGGTTAGAACAGGTTGTTAATTTATGATAGCTTTGCCGCGGGAGGCGATCAAATCATGGACAAAAGGGTCGAGGGAGACTCGGAGGAACTGGCGCGGGGCGAATTCGAGCTCAGAGCCGAACGGTATGGCGTGAACGCCTTCATTCTCGTTGTCGAACTTTTAAACCTGCTGGAAAAGCGCGGAACCATCAGCAGCGACGACGTCGCGAAAATGGCCGATGCCGCAGCACTGGCTGTTGCCGCATCCAGTCAACCTGACATGAGCAGCATTAATCTCTTGCAGGCCATCGCTGCCGCGCGCCAGTCCAAATAACGGCTGTCGAGAGCGTTTTTCAGCTATTCCAAGTCCATGTCCAAACGGGGTTGCGAGGAGGTCCTATCGATTGCGCACTAAGCGTCCTTGCTGGCCGCGCCCCCGATGATCTCGTCGGCGCTGCGAGCATTGAGCACGGGCAGGGCGGCCCAGCGCCGGCGGCTGGCAGCTAGGTCTTCCAGCATTGCCGGCTTGCGAGCGTCGGATCCGAATCGACGTAGGCGCTCCTCCAGCGCGCGCTGCGAAGCGGAGCTAAACCCAACGCACGGATTCGTTCCCGATAACGTCGCGCTTTGGCGCGGTTGCGGCAGTCTCCATTGAGAACCAGCGACGGTCCTGCAGCCGGCTTTCGTCGACAAATAGCCACCGCAGCCGCGATCATCTTGCAATTTGCGGATCTTATGTGCGGCTGCACGTGATCAGGTCGTCGGCAGACAGTGCGATCGGGCACAAGAGATCGAGCGGCTCTGGGCCGGACGTTCCATGTGCCAGGTGTCGGACCCCTTTCCCATTCGAGGCGCAAGTGGGATAGTTGTGCAGATCTGCGATTTAGTTGATCTCCTTCACGACCACCAGAATGAGAACAGTCACGATTGTTCCATGGTGGCGCAATGGCAACGACCCGACTCTGATCTCTCTGCCCAAATGAAATACTTTCCAAAGAAGTCTCGGATCGAATTCTGCAAGTCTTTCTATCTCACAGTACGTCCTGCCGCTTTTGACAACTCCTTCCCCTTGCATATCTCGACACTCGGTCTTTCTTCGTTGTTCGGGTCATTCAGATCGGAGAAACGACAAGTGCCGGCAACCAAGATTTTGTGGGGACAGGTCCTCACCACCCTTGGGTTCGTCCTCGTGACAACATGGGCAGCGACACAATGGACGGCATGGCGGCTCGGCTTTCAGAGCCAACTCGGTCCGTCCTGGTTCGAACTGGCGGGACAGCCCATTTATCCCCCGCCGGCATTTTTCTGGTGGTGGTTTTTCTATGACGCCTACGCGCCGAAGGTCTTTGTTGAGGGCGCGGCGATTGCGGCAAGCGGCAGCCTGATGGCGATCGCCACCGCGATCGGGATGTCGGTATGGCGCGCGCGCGAGGCAAAGGACTCCGCGACCTATGGCTCGGCACGCTGGGCGACGCGAGACGAAATCAGAGCCGCAGGCATAGTCGGTCCTGATGGCGTGGTGCTCGGCAAGCTCGACCACGACTATCTACGGCATGACGGTCCCGAACACGTGCTGTGTTTTGCGCCGACCCGAAGCGGCAAGGGTGTTGGCTTGGTCGTGCCGTCGCTGCTGACTTGGCCGGGTTCGGCAATTGTCCACGACATCAAAGGCGAAAACTGGGAACTGACGGCCGGATGGCGCGCACATTTCGGCCGGGTGCTTCTGTTCGATCCGACCAATGCCGCATCCGCGGCCTATAACCCTCTGCTGGAGGTGCGACGAGGCGAGCGGGAAGTTCGAGATGTGCAGAACGTGGCAGATGTCCTGGTCGACCCGGAAGGCACATTGGAACGCCGCAACCACTGGGAGAAGACCAGCCATGCGCTGCTGGTCGGCGCCATACTGCATGTGCTCTACGCGGAGAAGGACAAGACCCTTGCCGGCGTGGCAAACTTCCTCTCCGATCCACAGAGCCCAATCGAGACGACGTTGCGCGCCATGATGCTGACCCGGCATTTGGGCGATGCCGGCCCGCACCCGGTCGTGGCGTCGGCTGCCCGAGAACTGCTCAACAAATCCGAAAACGAGCGCTCCGGCGTGCTCTCGACGGCCATGAGTTTTCTGGGCCTCTACCGCGATCCGGTTGTGGCCAAGGTAACGTCATGTTGCCACTGGCGGATCGCCGACCTTGTCGAGGAGAGACGGCCGACGACCCTCTATCTGGTCGTGCCGCCATCGGACATCAGTCGCACAAAGCCTCTCATCCGCCTCGTGCTTAACCAGATCGGCCGCCGACTGACGGAAGATCTCCATGCGAAGGATCATCGACAGCGTCTGTTGATGATGCTCGACGAGTTCCCGGCGCTCGGCCGGCTCGATTTCTTCGAAAGCGCGCTGGCCTTCATGGCCGGCTATGGCATCAAGTCGTTCCTGATCGCACAATCGCTCAATCAGATCGAGAAGGCCTACGGACCGAACAATTCCATCCTCGACAATTGTCACGTACGGGTGAGCTTCGCCACCAATGACGAGCGGACAGCTAGCCGTTCAACTGTTTCAATGATAGCCGTGGCAAGCGCCTCATCCTCATGCATGGGCTCTTGGCCATAAGAGCAGGAAGACAGCCTCCTCGATCGGCAGCACGCCGGCCGGCAGGTCTCCTCGATGCCACGCGCACCAGAGCAAGGGCGGCCAGACCTAGCGGACTTGTCTTCGGCATCGATGGTTTGATCTGCGTTCGCTAATCCGCCTCATCTGTGAGCGACATCTTTTTGCGGCGGACAGGCGTCCAGTCGGTGATCGTATCGGCATCCACGGTGATTAGCCCGCCAGCTTTCACGGTCACCCTTCGATTTTCCTCGTCGACCCGCGTGACCTCGCCAGTGAGCTGGAGCTCGTCACCTGGTTTGGCCTTTTTAGGAGCAGGGATCGAATGCGGAAAACCATAGGAGGGGATGCTGACGCTAGCTCTTCCGTCGTCCAGGAGCTTCAGCACCGTCACGGTGATCGCCACCTCATCGCCGATATTGATGTCCGCAATTTCCCAAGCCATGCCCATGATTCTGGAGCGGCTTTGACGATAGTCAAGGGATTGCTAATATGCGGAAAATGCCAACGCCGCCAGCGTGCACCTTGTTTCGGAAACCGATTCGAACCAGCGATATTGATTCAAATGGTAGTGTCTGGAGTGCGGGCGCATGCTTCCGTCACAACGCATTTCGGATAGGCTTGCAACCAAGGTCGCTTCTGGCGTGAACCGCCGTGCGGCAGTTAAACGGTTCGAGTTGAAAACGACCGGAGCCCGATTGCTCAGCCGATCAGCAACACGGTTGTGGCGCACCGAAGCAGAGGAACGCTGGCCCTCTGTATTTGCTTTGCCGAGAGCCTGCTTCGCGACGCACAAACTTTTCTGATGCAGTGCGGTTTTGGCCTTCGCACCTGCACAGAACTATGCAAAACCGTCACCGCTGGAACTTGACCCGAGGGAATGTGCCCATGAGTGTGGCGGTTGAGACAAAGGCGCTGACGCCGTCGGACATTGCGGCCCGAAAGCACAAGAAGCCGATTGTCTGCTTAACAGCGTATACAACGCCCGTTGCGCGCCTCGCCGATAGGCATTGCGACGTGGTCCTGGTCGGCGACAGCGTCGGCATGGTGCTTCACGGCCTGACGTCAACCCTCGGGGTTACGCTGGAGATGATGATCATGCACGGCAAGGCCGTGCGCCGCGGTCTTGAACGAGCGCTGATGGTCGTCGACATGCCGTTCGGCTCCTATGAGGAGGGCTGCGAACAGGCCTTTCGCAACGCCGCCCGGCTGATGGCGGAGACCGGATGCGCCGCGGTCAAGCTGGAGGGCGGCGAGAGCATGGCTGACACGATCCGCTTTCTCGTTGCCCGCGGCATCCCCGTCATGAGCCATGTCGGGCTGACACCGCAAGCGATCAATGTGCTTGGCGGCTACAAGGTCCAGGGCAGGGGCAGAGACGGCGACAGGATTTTGCGGGACGCTGTTGCTGTTGCCGAATCCGGCTCATTCTCCGTTGTGCTGGAAAAAGTGGCCGAGCCGCTCGCACGAAGAATAACCGAGGAGGTTACGATTCCAACCATCGGGATCGGCGCCTCCGCCGCCTGCGACGGCCAGGTTCTGGTCGTCGACGATATTCTGGGCATGTTCACCGGTTTTCGTCCGAAATTCGTCAAGCGCTATGCCGAACTGGGCTCAGAGGCCGAAGCTGCCATTGCGGCTTACGCGGCTGATGTGCGGGGAGGGCGCTTTCCGGCGGCCGAACATCTCTTCGCCGACGCGCCGCAGGCCGGAGAAACCGCGTGAGCGTGCCGATCGTCCGCACCATTGCCGAGCTTCGTACCGTTGTGGCGGGATGGCGCCGTTCTGGTGCCAATATCGCCGTGGTGCCTACGATGGGAGCCTTGCACGAAGGGCATTCGAGTCTCGTGCGTTCTGCGCTTCAAAAGGCCGATCGCGTGATCGTGACGCTGTTCGTCAATCCCAAGCAGTTCAACAGTGCGGCGGATCTTGCCGCCTATCCCCGCATGGAAAATGAAGACGCTGCAAAGCTTACGCTGCTGGGCGCCCACCTGCTTTATGTTCCGGATGCGACTGAGATGTATCCTGACGGCTTCGCCACGACCGTGTCCGTGTCCGGCGTCAGTGAAAGCCTGTGCGGTGCGTTCCGGCCCGGCCATTTCGATGGGGTGGCGACCGTCGTTGCAAAACTCTTCCTGCAGACCGGCGCTGATTTCGCCTTTTTCGGAGAGAAGGACTTCCAGCAGCTTCAACTTATCAGGCGCATGGTCCGGGACCTGGATATTCCGATCACCGTCGTCCCCTGTCCGACAGTCCGGGAAGCCGATGGTCTCGCTTTGTCATCGCGCAATGTCCGGCTCTCGCCGGCAGAGCGCGCCGTCGCCCCAAGGCTAGCATCGGTCCTACTCGATACGGCGTCGGGGCTCTCGAACGGCTCTCCCGTCCTGCCAACGCTTGCCGAAGCGCGCGCAGCGATCCTGTCCGCAGGCTATCGCGAGGTCGAGTACCTGGAACTCCGTGGCGAGGCAGATCTGCAACCGATAGCAAGCCTGGATCGGCCGGCACGCCTGTTTGCAGCGGCCTGGCTCGGCGAAACGCGGCTCATTGATAACGTCAGAACACTGCCGTCCCCCCTTCTCGTTGACAAGCCGCCGCCATCAATCGGGCATGCCTTCACCCGTGCCGACGGTCACACCGCAACGCCAGCATTAAAGGATGAGCTTGTAGGCTCTGGCAAGCGCTACCCCTGACCAACTCCGCCCTGTGAGCGCTGGATCGTCCCCTCTGGATGAATCACCGCAGCAGGGCGCCGGAAATGCCCGCTGATGCTCGGCGGTTCGGTTGGTGGTGAGCATCACCGTCCTGCTATGTCGGGCTTGGCGACCTCACCCTATTTCAGCAGTTTGATCAGGACAGTGAAAGCCGCGTCGATGTCAGCGCGAACCGCAGCCCGGACCGCCTCCGCGTTGCGGTCTCGCAGCGCTGCAAACATCTGCTGATGGTGCTGGTTCGCGGTCGAATAGTTTCCGGAATCGTGCAGCATGTTGAAATAGGGACTGATCTGCAGCCACAGGTTCTCGATGATGTTGAGCATGTTTTCCGAGCCTGCGGCTCGATAGATGGAGAAATGGAAGGCGTAGTTGGCCCTGAGGTAGGATTTGACGTCGCCGGCGGCATTGGCCTGTTCGAGTGCGTCCAGATGCTGGCGCAGCAGCGCCACGCTGGCATCGTCCATTCGCTCGGCCGCCCATGCGGCGGCGATCGCCTCGATCTCAAACCTGACGTTCCTGAGATCGATGAGTCGCGCGCGGCTTAATGCCGGGATACCGATTGACCGGCCCGAAACCACCATCAATGCGTTGGCGGCGCTCAGACGCCGCAGTGCCTCGCGAACCGGCATCGGGCTGACGCCGAAAGCGTCGGCAAGGCTCTGCACCGTCACCATTTCACCTGGAACGATACTGCCGTCGAGGATCAACTCGGTGACGTGCCGGTAAACCCTGTCCTGCAGGGTTTCCCTGGAAAGCGGCGTGATCTCGACGCCCGGCTTCCTGAATGCCGCCCCAGCCATCTCTGCCTACCTTTCCCCATACGGCGACATACGGCGACGCTCTTGTCCTACCCGGCGCCTGTGCCCGGAATGCAAGGTTCGGATTGCCGCGTCAAGCGCCGGCCTATCCGGGTTTTACTTATTAGCTTTTCATCATTGATCTTTGATCAAATCATGACACGGTCAGCTGCATCGAATGACAAGGAGCACGTTTCGCGCCCTTGGGAGGCATTTGGTCGTCTGAACTGGGAGGAGTTTTGAATGGGTATCGGATCGAAAGCCCGGCGGCTTGCGCTGCTTGCCGGCATGGCTGTTTGCGTTCTTGGTACGTCCGCCGCCGAAGCGGCCGGAAAGCACAAGATATTTCTCAGCATGAGCTTCATCGGCAATGATTGGCAGGCCGAGGCCGCCAACATGGTCAAGGCGATGGCGTCGCACAAGAGCATGGCCGACAAGGTGGACCTCCAGGTCCAGGTTGCGGGGCCGAACGCACAGCGCCAGATCCAGCAGATCAATGCGATGGTGCAGACAGGTGCCGAAGCCATCGTGATCTTCCCGATCTCGCCGACCGCGCTCAACCAGGTGGTGAAGAACGCCTGCGACAAGGGCGTGAAGGTGTTTGCCTACGATGCCGAGATCACGGAGCCCTGCGCCTACAACGTCCATATCGACCAGGAAGAGGCTGGCCGCGTAACGGCGGAGTGGCTGGTCAAGAAGCTCAATGGCAAGGGCAACATCATCGCGGTGACCGGCGTTCCCGGCACCTCGGTCGATGATCTGCGCACCAAGGCGGCGAAGGAGGTGTTTGCCAAGCATCCCGACATCAAGATCGTCGGCGAGGCTGTCGGCATGTGGAGCCAGGCGGTGGCCCGTACCGAACTTTCCAAGATATTGGCGACGCGCAGTTGGGACGACATCAACGGGCTGTGGATGCAGGTCGGCTGCTTCACCGCCAATTCCATGCAGCTCGAGGCCGGCAAAAAGGTCAGCGAACTCCTGCCTTGCGCCGGCGAGGGTTCCAATGGCGGGCGTATCCAGATGCTGCCGGAGGGCACGGAGGTCGAGGGCGCGACCTCTCCCTATGCGCCGCTCGGCGCGCCGCGCATTTCCTACGCGTCGCCGCCTTATTCCGGTGCGCTGGCCCTCAAGCTTGCGGTCGAGGCGCTTGACGGCAAGGAGGTTGCCAAGAAGACGATCCTGCCACTGCCGGTCGTCACCAACGAGACGATAAAGCTTTGTGACGAAGGCACCTGGGCGGAGATGAAGGCTGGTTGCAACGCGTTCAAACCGTCGCTGGTCTCGAACCCAGGCTGGTTCGCCTCGATCTTCTCCGATCAGACACCGGAAATCGGTCTCGCGGCCGCCCTTGTAGGCCAGCCCGAGGAGTAGGCCCTCCCGAAGTGGGTGTGGGGTGCTTGCGAGGCGCTCGACGCACCTTTCATGCAGGCCGGGACTGGGATCATGATGTCAGCGCATTCGACAGCTGTCGGCATAGAGGGCGTCCGCAAGGCGTTTGGCGCAACAGTCGCCCTCGATGACGTTTCCTTCGAGATCGCTTCGGGCAGCGCGCATGCCTTGCTTGGCGAGAACGGTGCGGGCAAGTCCACGCTCGTCAAGCTGCTGTCGGGACTGGTGCGGCCCGACGAAGGGCAAATCACCGTTCTTGGTGAACCGGCGCCACTCGGTTCGCCGCGCGCCGCGCACGCCAAAGGCGTGCAGACAGCCTTCCAGGAAATGACGCTGGTGCGCGATCTCAGCGTTCTCGACAACATGCTGCTGCCCTACGCGCCTGTCGGCCCGATCGGCCTGATCAAGCGGTCGGCCGCGCGCAAGGCGGTGCGCCAGCACATTTCAGATCTCGGCTTTTCGGTCGATCTTGATGCCGAGGTCGCGACCCTCGATCTCGCCGTCCGCCAGAAGATCGAGATCGCGCGCGCGCTCTATCGCAAGCCGCGCATCCTCCTGCTCGACGAACCGACCTCGACGCTGTCGGGCGGCGATGTCAAATGGCTGGGCGGCATCATCGCGCGACTTAAGGCCGCCGGCACAACGGTCGTGTTCATCACCCATCGCATGCGCGAGGTGCGGGCCTTCTGCGATATGCTGACCATTCTCAGAAACGGCCGTCATATCGTGACGGCGCCGGTTGCCGACGTCCCGGATGGAGAAGTGATCGAGAAGATCATCGGTCGCAGCATCGCCCAGACCTTTCCGCCGAAACCCGAAAGCGAGGCCGTCTTCGGTCCTCCGGTGCTCGGCGTGCGCGATCTCAAGGCCGGGAGGAAGCTCGACGGCGTCGGTTTCGACCTGCGCAAGGGCGAGATCCTCGGCATTGCCGGGCTTCAGGGCATGGGCCAGCTCGACCTGTTCCTCGCCTGCTTCGGCATGGCCGAGATCGAGCGCGGCCATGTCCTGGTCGACGGCCGCATGGTTTGGCTTGGATCGCCCGCCGATGCGCTCAAGCCCAACATGGCGATCGGGCTGGTACCCGAGGACCGCAAGACCGAAGGCCTGTTCCTGAAACTCTCGGGCCGGCAGAACGTGTCGCTGCCGGTCGTCGCGCGTTTTACCCGATTTGGCCTGATCAGCAGGCACGAGGAGGCGCGGGCCGTACAGTCCGCCTTCTCGACGGTCGAGGTCGACCACCGCGCCATGTGGACGAGGGCGGGGGCGTTTTCGGGCGGTAACCAGCAGAAGATCGCCATCGCCAAATGGCTGGTCGCCGAGAGCCGCATTCTGCTGCTCTTCGACCCAACCCGCGGCATCGACGTCGGCACCAAGCACGAGCTCTATGTGATGATGCGCGACTATGTGGCGGCCGGCGGCTCGATCCTTCTGCATTCAACCGAAATTCCCGAGCTGGTCCATCAATGCGACCGAGTGCTCGTCCTCTATGACGGTCGCCTGGTGGCGGAGCTTGCCGGCAACCACATCACGGAAGGCGCGATCATGCGACCAGCGCTGGGCCACGGCGACTTGGTCCGGGAGGCGGCGGAATGAGCGTGACGAGTTTGCCCGCCGCGGCACCGGCCGCGACTTTGACGCGGCTTCTCGCGCGGCACAGCGGCGCGATCATAGCGGCGATCGTCTTTGCGGTGCTCCTGCTTATCGTCGATCTGGTCAGTGCCGGGCGGCTCACCTATTTCGACATTTCGTTTCTCTCCAGCGGCGGCGCCACCTCGGCACTGGCGGCGATCGGCCAGACCGTGGTCATCCTGTCCGGCGGTTTCGACCTGTCCGCCGGCGCGGTGATCTCGCTGGTCAATGTCGTCCTGGCAAAAGGCATGGATCCGATGGCGACCGGCACCAGTGTCGCGCTGTGGACCTTGGCCGGAATTGGTGTCGGCATGCTGATCGGCGCCTTCAACGGCTTCTTCATCGCCGTCCTGCGCATGCAGCCAATCGTCGTCACGCTGTCGACCATGTTCATCCTGCAGGGGGTAACGCTGCTGGTCATGGACAAGCCGGGCGGCTTCGTCTCTCCCGATCTTGGCGCCTTCTATCTCGGTGACGCCATCGCCGGCTGGATACCGATGCCGCTGGTGGTTATTGGCGTCGTCCTGCTCGGCTGGTTCTGGCTCAAAGGCACACGCTTCGGGACGGCGCTTTATGCCGTCGGCAGCGATCCGGATGCGGCCGCTTCGGTCGGCGTGCGCGTCGTTCTCGTGCGCTTCCTGGTCTATGTCATAGCCGGCGGCTGCTACGGGCTCGCCGGCGTCTTCATCAGCGCCCAGACCGGCAGCGGCGATCCGCTCGTCGGCAACCCGTTGTTGCTGTCGATGTTTGCGGCGGTTGTTGTCGGCGGTACAAGGCTGGGCGGCGGTCAAGGCGGGCCGGTTGGCACCGTCTTCGGCGCCTACATACTGATGATGGTCGTCAACATCCTGCTCGTACTCAACGTCTCGGCCTATTATTCGACGATCGCCGAGGGCACGATCCTGATCCTTGCCGTGCTTGCCGGCTCGCTGTCGCATGGCTCCGTGCTCGCCCGCCAACTGCGTGCGCTACGGGCGCGGTTGGGCGCATGGCGCGCCGGAATGCTGCCCTCGCAGATCGATCGCACCGACCGGCGGCTGAGGATCGCGCGTGGCAGCACCGACGACCAGCAGGCGCCGCTGCCGGCCTTCCATATCCGCAATGCCGAGACGCTGCGTTATGCGCTGCCGGCCTATGTCTGCCTGGCCGTCGTCGTGATCGTCACCCAGATCTGGCTCGGACGCGCCATCCTCAACGTCACCTACTGGAACTCGCTGTTCGTGCTGTCGAGCTTCCTCGCCGTCCTGGCGCTTGGGCAAGGCAGCGTAATCCTCACCGGCGGGCTCGACCTGTCGGTGCCGTGGACGATCGGACTCTCGGGCATCCTGCTTGCCGGCATGGTCAACGGCTCGGATGGTGCACTTGCCTATGCGCTGCCGGCGGTGCTGCTCACCGCTTGCCTGATCGGACTTGCCAACGGCATCGGTATCGTCGTCCTCGGCATTTCGCCGATCGTGATGACGCTGGCCACCAACGGCATTCTGCAAGGCGTCGCGCTGCTTTACTCGCAGGGTACGCCGGCCGGCTTCTCCTCGCCGATGCTGCGCTGGTTCATGACCGGGAAGGTATTCGTTGTGACGCCGGTAGTGCTGTTCATGATCGCCTTCGTCGTCTTTGCCGTGCTGCTGCTCGGCCGCACCGCTTTCGGCCGCCGGGTTTATGGCATCGGCAACAGCCTGCGCGCGGCCCAGCTCTCCGGCATCGCGGTCGGGCGCACGCTCATCCTCGTCTATGTGCTGTCGGCGGTCTGCGCGGGGCTCGTCGGCATCATGCTGACCGGCTTTTCCGGCCAGGCCAGCCTCGGCATGGGTGACGACTATCTGCTGCCCTCCATCGCCGTCGTCGTGGTCGGCGGTGCGCTAATCACCGGCGGGCGCGGCCATTATCTTGGCATGCTAGGCGGGGTGCTGCTCCTGACCGCGTTGCAGATGCTGCTCGCCGGCACGACGCTGCCTTACGCGACGCGGGCGATCCTGTTCGGGCTGGTGGTGCTCGGTGCCGTCATGGCGCTGCGCGAAAGGCGGATTCAGTGAAAGGAATGGAATAATGAGCTCAAGCGCACCGGCATCGGCGGACGAATTCCTGACCGGGCTCAAAGGCCAGCGCGTGCTGGTGACGGCGGGTGCCGGCGGCATCGGCTTTGCCATTGCAGAGACGCTGTCGAGGCGCGGCGCGCGTGTCGTGATCTGCGATATTTCCGACGAGGCGCTGGCCGCCGCTCCAGAGAGGCTCACACTCGCCGCCGCAGTCAAAGCGGACGTTTCGCGCGACGACGATGTCGACCAGCTGTTCGAGACCGTCAAGGAGAAGCTCGGCGGGCTCGACGCCCTGATCAACAATGCCGGCATTGCCGGGCCGACCGGTGGCGTCGATGAGATCGATCCGGCAGACTGGCGGCGCTGCATAGATATCTGCCTGACCGGCCAGTTCCTGTGCGCGCGGCGTGCCGTGCCGCTGATCAAGGCGGCGGGCGGGGGCTCGATCGTCTCAATGTCTTCCGCCGCCGGCCGCCATGGCTACGCGTTCCGCACGCCGTATTCGGCTGCCAAGTTCGGCGTTGTCGGCCTGACCCAGAGTCTTGCCAAGGAACTCGGACCGCATGGGATCAGGGTCAACGCCATCTTGCCCGGCATCATCGAAGGGCCGCGCATCGACAAGGTCATTGCCGACCGGGCAAAGCAGCTCGGCGTTTCAAACGAGGAGATGACGCAGCGCTATCTGCAAAACATCTCGCTGCGCCGCATGACCAGCCCATACGATGTTGCCGCGATGGTCGCCTTCCTGCTTTCCGATGCGGGCGTCAATATTTCCGGCCAGTCGCTCGGCGTCGACGGCAACGTTGAGACACTCTGAGGGGGAGATCATGGCGAAGGTAGCAATTGTCGGAAGCGGCTTCATCGGGCGAGCGTGGGCGATCAGCTTCGCTCGTGCAGGCCATGATGTGCGCATGTGGGACCAGGCGCCGGCCGCGGCCAGCGGTGCGCGCGACTATATCGCTGGCGTGCTCGGCGACCTTGCCGCCAACGATTTGCTGCGGGGACAGGCGGTCGATGCCGTGCTTGGCCGCATCACCATTGTGGCGGAGCTTGGCGACGCCTTGGCCGATGCCGTCCACGTCCAGGAGAACACGCCGGAAAACCTCCAGGTGAAGCGGGAAGTGTTCTCCCGGATCGACGCCCTTGCCGGTCCGCAGGCGGTGATCGCCAGTTCCACCTCGGCGCTGTTGCCGTCGAAATTCACCGATCATCTTGAGGGGCGCCATCGCTGCCTCGTCGTGCACCCGATCAATCCGCCCTATCTCATCCCGGCGGCGGAAGTCGTGCCTGCGCCATGGACCTCCGCCGAAACGGTGGAAAGGACCCGCGCCTTTCTTGTCGAGGCGGGCCACGCGCCGCTGGTGATGAAGCGCGAGCTCGACGGCTTCATCATGAACCGCCTGCAAGGCGCGCTGCTGGAGGAGGCGTTCCGGCTCGTCGCCGACGGCTATGCCAGCGTCGAGGACGTCGACACGGGCCTGCGCGACGGGCTGGCGCTGCGCTGGTCGTTCATGGGTCCGTTCGAGACGATCGACCTCAATGCACCGGGTGGTGTGCGCGACTATGTCGAGCGCTACCAGACGATCTATTCCAACATCTTCCCGCAGATGCTGCGGCGCGTCGACTGGGCCGGCGAGGTCATGGAGACCGTCGAGGCCGAGCGCCGCAAGCGGCTGCCGCGAGAAGAACTCGGCGAACGGCAGGTCTGGCGCGACCGCCGGCTGATGGCACTGGCGGCGCACAAAAAAAAGTCGGATCAGGAGTTTGGACGATGACGCAAACAAGCCGCAAGCCCGGCGCCCAGCAACCCAGCGGGAAGGTCATCATCACCTGCGCGGTGACGGGGGCGATCCACACGCCGACCATGTCGCCCTATCTGCCGATCACGCCGGACCAGATCGCCCGCGAGGCGATCGCGGCGGCGGAGGCTGGTGCGGCGATCCTGCATCTGCATGCCCGCGACCCCGAGACCGGCAAGCCCGACCAGACGCCGGAGGCGTTCGCGCGTTTCCTGCCGCGCGTCAAGCAAGGCACCAATGCCGCCATCAACATCACCACCGGCGGCAGTCCCTACATGAAGGTCGAGGAGCGTGTGCGCCCCGCCGCCCAGTTCAAGCCGGAAGTCGCCTCGCTCAACATGGGCTCGATCAATTTCGGGCTCTATCACCTCGTAGACAAATACGAAACGTTCAAGTTCGACTGGGAAAGACCGCACCTGGAAGCGACACGTGATCTGGTCTTCCGCAACTCGTTCAAGGACATCGAATATATACTGGCGACCTGCTACGACAACGGCACGCGCTTCGAGTTCGAGTGCTACGACATCGCCCATCTCTATAACCTCTCCCATTTCGCCGATCGCGGGCTGGTGAAGCCGCCGTTCTTCGTGCAGTCGGTTTTCGGCCTTCTCGGCGGCATCGGCACCCATCCGGAAGACGTCGCCCATATGAAGCGCACCGCCGACCGGCTGTTCGGCGAGCAGTTCCGCTGGTCGGTGCTGGGTGCGGGCGCCAGCCAGTTGCGCATCGCCGCGCAATCGGCAGCGCTTGGCGGCAACATCCGCGTCGGGCTTGAAGACAGTCTGTGGGCCGGAAAGGGCAAGCTTGCCAAGTCAAATGCCGAGCAGGTGGTGCTTGCCCGCAAGATCATCGAAGGCCTCGGCATGGAAGTGGCAACGCCCGATGAGGCCCGCGAAATCCTGTCATTGAAAGGCGGCGACCAGGTCGCGTTTTGACCTTTGCCGCAGAGCGCCGAAACAGAGGAGGACGGCATGAAGATCGAAGTCGTGGTGGACGTGAAGACCACGCTGGGCGAGGGACCGCTGTGGGACGTTGAACAGGAGCGCCTCTACTGGATCGACAGTTTCGACGGGCGTGTGTTTCGGGCGACCGCCGACGGCCGCGAGATCCGTTGCTGGGACGTGCCGATGAAGATCGGTTCGATGGCATTGCGCAAGGACGGCGGTGGCGCGGTGGTATCGCTGCAGCGCGGTTTCCATCTGCTTGATTTCGCCACCGGCGAGGTGACGCCGATTCACGATCCGGAGCCGGACAGGCCGATGAACCGGCTCAATGACGGCAAGGTCGATCGGCGCGGCCGCTTCTTCGCCGGCTCAATGGACACGATGGAAGAGGGACCCTCCGGCGGGCTCTACCGGCTCGATCCGGATTTCTCCGTTACCAGAATAGATTCCGGCATCATCTGCTCGAACGGTCCGTGCTGGAGCCCGGACGACCGCACCTTCTATTTCGCCGACACCTGGACCGGCGAGATCTGGGCCTACGACTATAATATCGAAACAGGTGCCGCCGACAACCGGCGCACCTTCACCCGCGTCGATACCAGCCGGGGAGGGGCGGCTGACGGCTCGACCGTGGATGCGGAAGGATTCCTGTGGAACGCGCTGGTCTATGACGGCAGGCTGGTGCGTTACGCGCCCGACGGCAGCGTTGATCGCATCATCGACATGCCCGTCAAGAAGATCACCAGCGTCATGTTCGGCGGGCCGAAGCTCGACACCCTGTACGTCACTTCGATGGCCAAGCCGCCGCTGCCGCGCTTTCCAAGCGACGGTGTCTTGCGCGGCAGCCTTTTTGCCATCACCGGCCTGGGTGCAACGGGAGTTCCGGAGCCAAGATTTGCCGCATAAATCGGTGCTTAATGGCGATCATCCTCCCCGCCTCTTGGTGCCACCCCAACCTCCCGCCGCAGGGCAACCGGCGCTGGAAGCTCGTGCAGTGCGGTTCTGGCCTGGGGTCGTGTCAGGAACTAAGAGCACGATGGCGGCAGCACGGCAGGCGCTGCGCGAGCCATCACCAGTCCCGTGTTGAGGGCATGTGGGTTTCCGCCATCAACCGCTTCGTCATCGACCACAAGCTGCAGTCATAGCCCTTCGTCTGGACCGACGATCCGACAAAATCATCACGGCCGCCGCACGCAGGCACCAGGTGCTGCAGTCGATCCATAGCATTGGCTATAGCAGTGTGGCGGTCTGCGAGTATCCACTCTCCGGCAAGCAAGCCTGGAAAGCCCGTATATTCCGGAATAAAGGAGTCTCGCCGATGAGCACCACCGTCACCGCCGCCGCCGTCTCGAAAAATGGGGCCACCGAGCCGAAACGACCAGACTAGGAAGCCAATTGACCACAATACTTGCCTGATATGCTGCCCCGGTTGCGCGCTCCAGAACGGTCACTCGTCGAGCCAGTATTGGCGGGAACAGCCGAACTGGCGCGAGGCGACAGATTGGCGCTTGGCGACAAATGCCATTGCGGAGAGACTCCGGAGCGAGTTGTTCGCTTTCGCACCAGGCACGATCGTGTAACCCTGATCGACCAGTTGCAATTTCAGCTCCCTAAGATGCCGTTTAAAGCCGTTCTCGATTTGGCTCCGAGGGTAGCGCCATCCGTTCCTGCACGCTCGGATGAGGACGTCGGAATACAATTCGGCACTGACGGCTCTCGTGGCATCTTCGGAAATCAGCTTGCCACCAGATTGCCTGCCTTCGGACAAGCATGGTCCAGCCGACAAAGGCAGCACCAGCATTGCGGCAAAGATAGATGACTTTGTCATGGATACCTCCTGTTACAGAATGGATCGGGGTCTGCGACCCGACGAAACCCTATCGACAGGAAAGCCTAGAATTGCTGGCGGTCGGATGGGATCGTTCAAATGCAGTGTTTTCGAGATCGCATCTGTAGTATTTTGCCGTGCCGGGTCGACCACAACTCGTAGCGGATCGGAGACCTGAAGCGATGCTTCGCGCCGTGAGCAATCCTCTGACCAGTCTGTCGGACCGGGAGCGGGTGGTCGCTGCAAAATTCGCCCAGGGGATGACCTATCGTGAAATCGGCGAGACGCTCTTCATAGCGCCGACTACCGTGCGGACCCATCTGTCGGCCATCTATCGGAAACTCGATATTCGCAACAAAGTGGCGCTTGCAAGCTTGCTTGCCGACCAACACGAGCAAGACACGGGCCAGGCACCATCCGGTGACCTTTCGGTAGAGGGCTCAGGGCCAACAGTCGTTGCGGTTCTCCCTTTCGACAATCTGAGTGCGGACGAACCATGGAACCGCCTGGCCGATGGCTTGTCGGCGGACATCATGGTCGATCTGGCTCGCTACCCCGATCTTGCGGTCATCGCCCGCCAGACCATGCTCTCGTACAAGGGACGGCGCGATGACGTGCGATCCATCGGGCGGGAACTGAATGCGGATTATCTACTTGAGGGGACCTTGCAGGCGGCAGCGCAGCAGCTGCGGATCTGCGTCCAACTCGTCGACGCGCGCACTGGAGTCGATTTGTGGACGGTCCGCTATGATCGATCAGCGGAAGATCTGTTTGCGATGCAGGACATGGTCACCGAAAACGTCGTCAATGTCCTTGCTAGCTGTTGCGGCAAGCTCGCAAAACTTCGACGTGATGTCGTCCGTCGAAAACACCCCGCCAGCCTTCGTGCCTATGACTACTATCTGCTCGGCGTCGAGCAGCACAATTTTTACACGCACGCTTCGAATGCGGAAGCGGTGCGGCTTCTGACGCGTGCCATCGAGCTGGACCCGGGCCTTGCCAGAGCCTGGACTGTCTTGGGGCTGGCGCATGCCGTCGCCGCCATCAATGCGTTTACCAATAAACCTTCCGTCGCAAAGGAGCGCTGGAAACTGTGCCTCGAACGAGCTTTGGCGCTCGACGCGGGTGATACCCATGCGCGCATATGTCTAGCCGAGCTGCGGGCCTTGCAGGGCGATCTCGATGCCACAGCAAGAGAACATGATCTTGCCTTGGCGGCCGCCCCGCACGATGCCGATACCCTCGCCTTGCTTGCCGGAGGAAAGGCATTCGTGACAGGCGACCCGCAGGAAGGATATGAATTGGCGAACCGCGCGATCCGTCTCAATCCACATGTTTCCTGGTACTATAGCATGCTGGGCCGGTCGAGCTTCGTTGTAGGTCTCCACAGGGAGTGCCTGACCGCGTTCAGCCAAGCTCCGCCGGACTCGCCTGCAACGCTGCTGTTCCAGGCCATGGCGCACGCCATGCTCGGCGAAACACCTCAGGCAATAAAAATTGCCAACCGGTTGGCGAGAGAATTTCCAGACATTTCGGCCGAAGGATTTATCGGCTCCTATCCAGTCACCAATCCTCCCGCAATTGCCGCGATCCGGGAGGGCGCCCGCCGCGCGGGGCTGGCCTAGCTTCAATTGAGATACCATTGTGGAGCCCTCGGCACGACCCTGTTGATTGCCTGTGTGTCGTAGACGCTCTCGGCTACGCGCAGGCGCAGAATCCGCTCACCATCATTGCACCAGTGTCTGGTCAGACTGTTGATGGGACGCTCTCCTTTTCCGGGACGGCTTCCGTCAACAGCATTCCGCTAAACTGTCGTAAGCGCGTACCGGAAAGAGCTGGAAGCGCACGGCCAGGTCGATCGATTGCAGAGCGCATCGGATGCGGACCGCGTCCTCCATCTACGACCGCACAAGATTGTCAACAATCTGTAAAAGTTTTGTTGACAGATAATAGATTTGAGCCCTCACTCACAAAACTCCGCGTATCGGTCGAGTTCTGTCGCAACAATGCGCGGCCTCCAAAGGGGAAAGAACAATGATCAATAGACGTTCAATAATCACATACGCCACGCTCAGCGCAGTCTCTGCGCTGGCAATCATGGCCGGCGGCACAATCACGGTGCACGCCGCCAACAAGGAACTCAAGATCGGCTTTGTCGGCGTGACGAGTGGCGCGGCCGCTGCGTGGGGCACATCCAACGTCCGCTCGATGCAGACGCGCGCCGCCTGGATCAACGAAACCGGCGG
The DNA here is from genome assembly GCF_040322715.1 of Mesorhizobium sp. M0106. NCBI lineage: Bacteria > Pseudomonadati > Pseudomonadota > Alphaproteobacteria > Hyphomicrobiales > Phyllobacteriaceae > Mesorhizobium > Mesorhizobium sp. M0106. The sequence continues at coordinate 68,742 of NZ_JAMYUA010000030.1, forward strand.
TGTGAAGATTGGTGACGAGACCTATGACATCAAAATCGTCACCTTCGACGATCAGAAGGACCCGAAGCGGGCGATCGCCGGCATGGAGAAGATGGCCCAGGAGGGCATCCACTATGTCGTCGGTCCGAATGTCGACGACGGCGCGGCGGCGGTGCGTCCCGTGGCAGAATCCAAGGGCATCATCTATTTTCCCTACGCGTTCCCGAAGGAACTCTACACCCCGCCGGCGTCCAACGCCGTGCTCGGCATGATCGCCAACTACCAGTCAGCTCCGGCGATCTACAAATATCTCATGGAAAACAGGGGCGTGAAGAAAGTTGCCTTTGTCGCCGCCAACGAATCCGATCCGCTGAGCCAGCGGGATGGCGGTGTTGCCGCGGCAAAGGCGCTCGGGCTCGAGGTTGTGGCAGCCACGGATGTCTACCAAAACGATACCCGCGATTTCACACCGGTACTGACGCCGATCGTTTTGCAAAAACCGGACCTGCTGGTGCTTTCGGGTGTCGCGCCCGGCAATGCGCCGCTGCTGATCCGCGCCGCGCGCGAGCTCGGCTACGAAGGCCTGATCTCCACCGAAACGGCGCAGGATGCCAAGGTGCTGGAAGAGGGCGCGGGCGAGTTGGCCAACGGCTTCATCTCAGTCGGCGGCGCATCGACGCCCGAAATCGCGTCCGACATGATGAAGGAGTTCGTCGACCGCTATACGAAAATGTTCGGCGAATACAATGACGAGTCCAACACCAAGGTCTACGCGCTCGAATACATCATCGAGACGCTGAAGGCGAACCCGGCCGCGATCGACAATGTCGAGGAGTTCAAGAAGACGATCGACACTTTCTCGGCGCCCAATCCCTATCTGAAGGGCGATGCCAAGCTGACCTATGTCGGAATGACGTCGTTTGGCCAGAAGCGCCAGCTTTCGGTCCCGATGGTGGTTACGGAATACCGCGACGGCAAGTTCGAGACGCTCTTCGTCGCTCAAGTCGATTGACGCAACTGCACTGAAGCGGATTGCCGCAGAGGCTCGTGCATTCGCCTTGAGCCTCTGAATGGCCGGGAACATCCTGATGGAACAAGTCATCGCCAACGGGCTTTATCTTGGCGCGCAATACGCCTTGATCGCGCTCGGTCTGACCCTGATCTTCGCTCTGATGAACGTGCTTAACTTTGCCCATGGGCAGATGTACGTTCTCGGCGGCTTCATCACCTACACCGTCTATGGCCAGCTCGGCATGCCTTTCGTCGTCGCGCTCGTTGCGTCCGGGATCACGCTGCTGGTCATTGGAGCGCTGGTCGAGAAATTCCTTTTCAGAACGGTGATCAAGCGAAGCGTGCGGGAGGAAAGTACGATGCTTCTCGCGGCGGCGGTCGCATTCTTCCTCGACGCCGTGATCCTCCTCCTGTTCGGTGAAAAGCAGCGCGGCGTGCCGAAGATCGTCAACGGCGTCTTCGTCTCCGACAGCCTCATAATGCCTTACGACCGGCTGCTGGTCGGCGCACTCGCCATACTGTTCATCGCCTCCTTCGTGCTTTTCATGCAGTACAGCAAGCCGGGACGCGCCATGCGGGCGCTGGCGCAGGACCGGGTCGCGGCGCAGCTTATGGGCGTCGAGGTCGACCGCTATTCGATGATCGGCTTTGCGCTCGGCGCCATGCTTGCCGGCATAGTCGGCGGGCTGCTGGTCGCCATCACCGGCGTCAATTCGGGCATCGGCGGGCCGATCTCGATCAAGGCGTTCTTGATGGTGATGATCGGCGGGGCCGGCGTGGTCAGCGGAGCGATCGCCGGCGGCTTCATCCTCGGCATGATGGAATCGGTCGGCCTGACGGTGCTACGCCAATATGGCGACGTCACTTATCTCGTCATCTTCGCCGCGCTGATGGTGTTCCTGAGCATCCGCCCGAACGGGCTCATGGGCAAGCCGTGGGGGTGATCGACATGAAGCGTACACGCAACATTCTCGGCGTCGCTGTCTTCCTGCTGGTCGTACTCATCGGCGTGCCCTGGCTGATCGAGGCGACCGGTCGGCTCGACCTCTACTACACGCTGACTTCGGTCGCGCTGCTCAGCATCGCCAGCGCCGGGGTGTGGGTGACTTTCTACATCGGCCGCATCAATATCGGCCAGGGCGCCTTCGCGCTTATGGGCGGCTATGTTTCGGCCATCCTTGTCGTCCAGTATGGTGTGTCGTTCTGGCTGACACTGCCGCTGGCTGGGCTGTTCTGCGCCGCTGCAAGCGTGCTGATCGGGCTGCCCATCCTCAGGCTTCGCGGCGTCTATTTCGCCATGGTCACGCTGGTTTTGACCGAAGTGGCGCGGCTGCTCGCGCTGGCACTGCCGATCACCAACGGAGCCAAGGGCATGGTCAGCATTCCGCTCCCCGGCGGCATCTCGATCTTCGGGCTGACCATCCTTCCGGATTTCGCGACGCTCGCCAATCCGCGTCCCGCCTTCTATCTGGTGTCGGTTGCGCTGATGGTGCTGTGCTTTGCCGGGCTTTACCGCCTTGTCCATTCGCGCATCGGCAAACTCTGCCAGTCGTTGCAGCAGAACGAGGAACTGGCCTCCTCGATCGGCGTCAACATCGCCTATCTGCGCGTCATCGCTTATGCCATCTCCTCATTCCTCGGCGGTCTCGGCGGTGCGATGTTCGTCGCCATCTCGCAATCGATCTATCCGTCGAGCTTCACCGTCACCGACTCGGTGAACTTCATGCTGAACTGCTTCCTCGGCGGTCTCGGCCACGTCTTCGGGCCGATGATCGGCACCTTCGTGCTCTATTTCGGCTGGGATTTCCTGTTTGAGACCGGCGAGTTCCAGTTGCTGATCTTCTCTTCGGTGCTGATCGCGCTGATGCTGTTCCTTCCCAACGGCCTGCTCAGCCTCAGGCTGTTCGGCAAGAAGCAGGGCTAGGACCATGACTGAGCTTCTCCAGATCAAGGCAGTGACCAAACGCTTCGGCGGGCTGGTCGCGGTCAACAATGTTTCCTTCGCGGTCCGCGAACGCGAGATCCTTTCCGTCATCGGCCCCAACGGCGCCGGCAAGTCGACGCTGTTCAAGCTGATTTCCTCTTTCCTCAATCCGACCTCGGGCGAAGTGCTGTTCCGGGGAGAGCGGATTTCAGGCCTGGCGCCGCATATCGTCGCCCGGAAGGGCGTGGTGCGCACGTTCCAGGAGACGACGATCTTCAAGGGCATGACGGTGCGCGACAATGTCATAATCGCGCATCACCTGCGTTCCAATGCCAGCCTTGCCGGCTTCTATCTCGGCACGAATACCGCACGGCGCGACGAGGATGAATTCGGCCGCTCGGCCGACGAGATCATCGACTTCCTCGATCTCGGCGCGCAACGGCATGAGATCGCGAGCACGCTGCCGCACGGGCATCTGCGCGCGCTGGGGATTGCCATCGGCCTCGCCACCAACCCGACCGTGCTCCTGCTCGACGAACCCTTTGCCGGCATGAACCATGACGAAACCGTGCGCGCGGTGGAGATGGTGCGCGGCGTCCGCAAACGCGGCGTGACTGTCCTGCTGGTCGAGCACGATATGCCCGCCGTCATGAACATTTCCGACCGTATCGTCGTCCTGAATTTCGGCGTCAAAATCGCCGAGGGAACGCCAAAAGAAATCCAAGAGAACGAAAAGGTCATCGAAGCCTATCTCGGCGCCGAAGACGAGACGATCGGATTTTAGCCATGAACGAACTGCTGAGCGTCTCCAATGTCGAACTCTACTACGACCACGTCTATGCGCTGAAGGGCGTGTCGCTGAGCGTCAACGAGGGCGAGACGGTAGCGCTAATCGGCGCGAACGGTGCGGGCAAATCGTCAATCCTGCGCGCCATCACCGGCCTGAAAAAAGTCCGCAGCGGCGAGATCCATTTCCAGGGCCACCGCATCGACGGAACGCGCCCGGACGAGCTGGTCAGGATGGGCATCGGCATGGTACCTGAGGGTCGTCGCGTCTTTTCCTACATGACGGTGCGCGACAATCTGATGATGGGCGCCTTCACCCGCACCGACAAGGCCGAAATCGCAAGGACGCTGGACATGGTGCTCGGGCGCTTCCCGCGCCTGAAGGAACGCTATTCCCAGACGGCGGGTACGATGAGCGGCGGCGAACAGCAGATGCTGGTGATCGGGCGGGCGCTGATGGCCAAACCGAAGCTTCTGCTGCTCGATGAACCCTCGCTCGGCGTCGCGCCGAAGCTCGTTCAGGACATCGCCCGCTCGATCGTCGCGATCAACCGCGATGAAAAGGTCAGCGTGCTGCTGGTCGAGCAGAATTCGCGCATGGCGCTGCGCATCTCGCAGCGTGCCTACGCACTGACGACCGGAAAGATCGCGCTGGCCGGACATTCGGCTGAGCTGCTTGGCGACGACCGGGTCAAGAAACTCTATCTCGGCGGCGAAATATGAAAGCGCAAATGGACGTACTCGTCGTCAATCCCAACACCACCGCGTCCATGACCGAAAAGATCGGCGAGGCGGCGCGCCGCGCGGCTTCGGCCGGCACCAGGATCATCGCCGTCAATCCGAAGGACGGGCCGCCGAGCGTCGAAGGCTATTTCGACGAGGTCTTCGCCATCCCGGGAATGATCGGCGAGATCCAAAAACATCCGGCGGCGAGCGCCTGCGTCATCGCCTGCTTCGACGACACCGGCCTCGACGCAGTACGCTGCGTCGGCGAGATGCCGGTGGTCGGTATCGGCGAAGCGGCGTTTCACATGGCGAGCCTGATTGCCGGCAAGTTCAGTGTGGTGACGACGCTGTCGCGTTCGGTGCCGGCGATCGAGCACAATCTGGTGCGCTACGGCCTCGCCAGCCGCTGCGCCAGGGTGCGGGCCAGCGACGTTCCCGTTCTGGAGCTCGAAGTGCCCGGCTCCAACGCCCGCCATCGAATTTCGGAGGAGATCGAGCGCGCCATCCGCGACGACCGAGCCGAAGCGATTGTGCTGGGATGCGCCGGCATGGCCGACCTCGCAGCCGCGCTCAGCCGCGAACATAGCCTTCCCGTGCTCGACGGCGTCGCCTGCGCAGTAAAACTCTGTGAGAGCCTCGTCGGCCTTGGCCTGTCGACCTCAAAGCGCGGCGGCTACCAGGTTCCACTCGAAAAATCCTTCGCCGGAAGCTTTGCGTCCTTTTCGCCCTCCGGCCGTGTATCCTGATGCGTGCAAAATTGTTGACATTCCCACACAGGATGTTCGATGTCCGGCCGGAAACGCGGTGTTCGCGCCGCTAAGCGATCCGGCCGCCGGGACAATGAGACGATGGACCTGCTTGGGCCAAAGCCACGGGATGGCGACAAGCCGACGATGCGCTGGTTTCCGGTCTATGCCGGCCTGCGCGACGCCATCGTCAGCCACCGCCTCGCACCGGGCACAAAACTACCCGAGGACGAACTCGCCTCGATCTATTCGGTGAGCCGCGCGGTGATACGCGCGGCGCTGCAGGCGCTGTCGCATGACCGCTTGGCTCGGCTCGAGCCGAACCGCGGCGCGTTCGTCGCCCAGCCGACCAGGCAGGAAGCGCGCGAGGTGTTCGAAGCGCGGGCGCTGATCGAGCCCAAGGTCGCGGCGCTTGCCGCCGAAGTGGCAAAGCCGGCCGAGATCGCGCAACTGCGGCTTCATCTCGAAAAAGAGCACGAGGCCCTGCATGCCGGCCGCGACAGCGACGCCATCATGCTGTCGGCAAAATTCCATGTCGGCATCGCCGAAATCGCCGGCCATTCTATCCTGACCGGTTTCGTCAAAGACCTGCTGTCGCGGTCGTCGCTGATCATCGCGCTCTACTGGCGCCGCCGCGACACCACCTGCGAAAGCCACGCCCATCACGCCCTCGTCGATGCCATCGAAAAGCACGACGCACAAAACGCCTCCGACCTGATGCAAAGCCATCTCGTCGACCTGCTGTCGGGCCTTGATCTGTCGCTTGGCGAGAAGAAGCCCGAGAGCCTGTCGGACATCTTGCGCTGATCTGCGCTGTCAAACTCTTCGCCAAGCTTCGCATTGCAGATGTCGTCGCGATGCTGGACGAATATCGGATCACCCGCAACCGGCACCGGCCAACGAAGCTCGCGCGTAAGTGGCTCTCAAAGCTAGTAAAGCCGAAGTGCCATACTGGATCGCCCCCGATCGGGCGCTCACGGCGAAGCCAGGATGCACGTCACCCCGCAATCCTGACCTGGCGCCTACCTCTGAAACGTCCCAATGCGACATTTCTACTTGCCAGTAACGCGACATTCGAACTTGGTGCAACATGATCCCAGGTTGATTGGCGATCCTGCCCCCGGTCCACCCGGTTCCGAAACGGCACCATGCGCCATCTTGGGACGTTCGCCAATGCGGCGGGGAACTTCGCGATCCGACCCTTCTCGGACCTTCCCTGAATGCAAGATCACGGGCAGGTTCTGACCCTATTCCCGACCTTGACAGCCAAGTGCAATATGCGCCAGTTGCGTCTTCGTTCGTTGCAAGCTTTGACACGATATGATTCAGCATTGTTGGGCGGCAGCCCGAGGATTGAAACCGATATTCGCCCCACTGGAATGTCTAACGCGACTCCGTCATGATGTCCCAGCCCTGTCGAGCGACGCTGCCAAAGCCGTTGACGCCAACGCAGGTGATGAGGGCAGGCTAGACCAGTGCAGCAGATCCGCCCGGCGAC